>NZ_PTRU01000007.1:0-216951 GCF_002965245.1 Escherichia sp. MOD1-EC6021
CCGGGTGTGTAAGCGCAGCGATGCGTTGAGCTAACCGGTACTAATGAACCGTGAGGCTTAACCTTACAACGCCGAAGGTGTTTTGGCGGATTGAGAGAAGATTTTCAGCCTGATACAGATTAAATCAGAACGCAGAAGCGGTCTGATGAAACAGAATTTGCCTGGCGGCCTTAGCGCGGTGGTCCCACCTGACCCCATGCCGAACTCAGAAGTGAAACGCCGTAGCGCCGATGGTAGTGTGGGGTCTCCCCATGCGAGAGTAGGGAACTGCCAGGCATCAAATTAAGCAGAAGGCCCAGTCGGAAGACTGGGCCTTTTTGCATATCAATTATTTGCATGATGAAGGGAATCTTATGTCAGTTCTGTATATCCAAATTCGTCGTAATCAAATTACTGTTCGCGATCTTGAAAGCAAACGTGAAGTGTCAGGAGAGGCTGCCTTCAGTAACCAGCGCCTGTTAATCGCCAATTTCTTTGTTGCAGAAAAAGTTCTGCAAGATCTTGTTTTGCAACTCCACCCACGTTCACCCTGGTACTCTTTTTTGCCAGCAAAACGTATGGATATTGTTGTGAGCGCGCTGGAAATGAATGAGGGCGGTTTGTCACAGGTTGAGGAACGCATTCTTCATGAAGTGGTCGCTGGTGCAACGTTAATGAAATATCGCCATTTCCACATCCATGCGCAATCAGTGGTGCTCAGTGATAGTGCGGTCATGGCAATGCTTAAGCAGAAATAATCATGTCACCATTGGTGGGTACGAAACCTGAAGTTCAGCTCACCGGGATGAGAAAAAAATTGCCTACGCCTCCACATACGCCAGATTCAGCAACGGATACGGTTTCCCCAAATCGTCCACCTCAGAGCGTCCCGTAACCTTAAATCCCAACTTCTTATAGAACCCTACCGCCCGGGCATTTTGCTCATTAACATTGGTTGTCAGTTCCGGTGCTATCGAGAGCGCATGTTCCACCAGCATCCGACCCACGCCGCAGCCGCGCACATCAGGATCGATAAACAGCGCATCCATATGCTGCCCACTTAACAACATAAACCCAACCGGCCGATCCCGCTCATTAACCGCGACCCACAACGGCGCTTCCGGCAGGAAGGAACGCACCAGCTCTTCCAGCTCGGCCCGATACTCTGCTGATAAAAAATCGTGAGTGGCATCGACAGAACGGCACCAAATCGCAACCAGTTCTTCCCCTTCCTCATGCCGTGAGCGGCGAATACTAATAACCATTTTCTCTCCTTTTCGTCATTCTTATATTCTAACGTAGCCTTTTCCTTGAAACTTTCTCACCTTCAACATGCAGGCTCGACATTGGCAAATTTTCTGGTTATCTTCAGCTATCTGGATGTCTAAACGTATAAGCGTATGTAGTGAGGTAATCAGGTTATGCCGATTCGTGTGCCGGACGAGCTACCCGCCGTCAATTTCTTGCGTGAAGAAAACGTCTTTGTGATGACAACTTCTCGCGCGTCTGGTCAGGAAATTCGTCCGCTAAAGGTGCTTATCCTTAACCTGATGCCGAAGAAGATCGAAACTGAAAATCAGTTTTTGCGCCTGCTTTCAAACTCACCTTTGCAGGTCGATATTCAGCTGTTGCGCATCGATTCCCGTGAATCGCGCAACACGCCCGCAGAGCATCTGAATAACTTCTACTGTAACTTTGAAGATATTCAGGAACAAAACTTTGACGGTCTGATAGTTACCGGCGCGCCGCTGGGCCTGGTGGAGTTTAATGATGTCGCTTACTGGCCGCAGATCAAACAGGTGCTGGAGTGGTCGAAAGATCACGTCACCTCGACGCTGTTTGTCTGTTGGGCGGTCCAGGCCGCGCTCAATATCCTCTACGGCATTCCTAAGCAAACCCGCACCGACAAACTATCTGGCGTTTACGAGCATCATATTCTCCATCCTCATGCGCTTCTGACGCGTGGCTTTGATGATTCATTCCTGGCACCGCATTCGCGCTATGCTGACTTTCCGGCAGCGTTGATTCGTGATTATACCGATCTGGAAATTCTGGCGGAGACAGAAGAAGGGGATGCATATCTGTTTGCCAGCAAAGATAAGCGCATTGCCTTTGTGACGGGGCATCCGGAATACGACGCACATACGCTGGCGCAGGAATTTTTCCGCGATGTGGAAGCCGGACTAGACCCGGATGTACCGTATAACTATTTCCCGCATAATGATCCGCAAAATACACCGCGAGCGAGCTGGCGTAGTCACGGTAATTTGCTGTTTACCAACTGGCTCAACTATTACGTCTACCAGATCACGCCATACGATCTACGGCACATGAATCCAACGTTGGATTAATCTTCTATGATAGTCGATCGTTAAGCGATTCAGCACCTTACCTCAGGCACCTTCGGGTGCCTTTTTTATTTCCGAAACACACCTCAAGAGGTGAATAAATTTTATTCATATTGTTATCAATAGGTTAACATGTATTTTTATTTAAAATGGAAATTGTTTTTGATTTTGCATTTTAAATGAGTAGTCTTAGTTGTGCTGAACGAAAAGCACACAACGATCCTTCGTTCACAGTGGGGAAGTTTTCGGATCCATGACGAGGAGCAGCACGATGACTGAACAGGCAACAACAACCGATGAACTGGTTTTCACAAGGCCGTATGGCGAGCAGGAGAAGCAAATTCTTACTGCCGAAGCGGTAGAGTTTCTGACTGAGCTGGTGACGCATTTTACGCCACAACGCAATAAACTTCTGGCAGCGCGCATTCAGCAGCAGCAGGATATCGATAACGGAACATTGCCTGATTTTATTTCGGAAACAGCTTCCATTCGTGATGTTGACTGGAAAATTCGTGGTATTCCTGCGGACTTAGAAGATCGTCGGGTAGAGATTACCGGACCCGTAGAGCGCAAGATGGTGATCAACGCGCTCAACGCCAATGTGAAAGTCTTTATGGCCGATTTTGAGGATTCACTGGCCCCGGACTGGAACAAAGTGATCGATGGGCAAATTAACCTGCGCGATGCAGTTAATGGCACCATCAGTTACACCAATGAAGCAGGCAAAATTTACCAGCTCAAGCCCAATCCAGCGGTGTTGATTTGTCGGGTACGCGGTCTGCACTTGCCGGAAAAACATGTCACCTGGCGTGGTGAGGCAATCCCTGGCAGCCTGTTTGATTTTGCGCTCTACTTCTTTCACAACTACCAGGCCTTACTGGCAAAAGGCAGTGGCCCCTATTTCTATCTGCCAAAAACCCAGTCCTGGCAGGAAGCGGCCTGGTGGAGCGAAGTCTTCAGCTATGCAGAAGATCGCTTTAATCTGGCGCGCGGCACCATCAAGGCGACGTTGCTGATTGAAACGCTGCCCGCCGTGTTCCAGATGGATGAAATCCTTCACGCGCTGCGTGACCATATTGTTGGTCTGAACTGCGGTCGTTGGGATTACATCTTCAGCTATATCAAAACGTTGAAAAACTATCCCGATCGCGTCCTGCCAGACAGACAGGCTGTGACGATGGATAAACCGTTCCTTAATGCCTATTCACGCCTGTTAATCAAAACCTGCCATAAACGCGGCGCATTTGCGATGGGCGGCATGGCAGCGTTTATTCCGAGCAAAGATGAAGAGCGCAATAACCAGGTGCTCAACAAAGTAAAAGCGGATAAATCGCTGGAAGCCAATAACGGTCACGATGGCACATGGATTGCCCACCCGGGCCTTGCGGATACGGCAATGGCGGTATTCAACGACATTCTCGGCTCCCGTAAAAATCAGCTTGAAGTGATGCGCGAACAAGACGCGCCGATTACTGCCGATCAGCTGCTGGCACCTTGTGATGGTGAACGCACCGAAGAAGGTATGCGCGCCAACATTCGCGTGGCTGTGCAGTACATCGAAGCATGGATCTCCGGCAACGGCTGCGTGCCGATTTATGGCCTGATGGAAGATGCGGCGACGGCTGAAATTTCCCGTACCTCCATCTGGCAGTGGATCCATCACCAAAAAACGTTGAGTAATGGCAAACCGGTGACCAAAGCCTTGTTCCGCCAGATGCTGGGCGAAGAGATGAAAGTCATTGCCAGCGAACTGGGCGAAGAACGTTTCTCCCAGGGGCGTTTTGACGATGCCGCACGCTTGATGGAACAGATCACCACTTCCGATGAGTTAATTGATTTCCTGACCCTGCCAGGCTACCGCCTGTTAGCGTAAACCACCACATAACTATGGAGCATCTGCACATGAAAACCCGTACACAACAAATTGAAGAATTACAGAAAGAGTGGACTCAACCGCGTTGGGAAGGCATTACTCGCCCATACAGCGCGGAAGATGTGGTGAAATTACGCGGTTCAGTCAATCCTGAATGCACGCTGGCGCAACTGGGCGCGGCGAAAATGTGGCGTCTGCTGCATGGCGAGTCGAAAAAAGGCTACATCAACAGCCTCGGTGCACTGACTGGCGGTCAGGCGCTGCAACAGGCGAAAGCGGGTATTGAAGCAGTCTATCTGTCGGGATGGCAGGTAGCGGCGGACGCTAACCTGGCGGCCAGCATGTATCCGGATCAGTCGCTCTATCCGGCAAACTCGGTGCCAGCTGTGGTGGAGCGGATCAACAATACATTCCGCCGTGCGGATCAGATCCAATGGTCCGCGGGCATTGAGCCGGGCGATCCGCGCTATGTCGATTACTTCCTGCCGATCGTTGCCGATGCGGAAGCCGGTTTTGGCGGTGTCCTGAATGCCTTTGAACTGATGAAAGCGATGATTGAAGCCGGTGCAGCGGCAGTTCACTTCGAAGATCAGCTGGCATCAGTGAAGAAATGCGGTCACATGGGCGGCAAAGTTTTAGTGCCAACTCAGGAAGCTATTCAGAAACTGGTCGCGGCGCGTCTGGCAGCTGACGTGACGGGCGTTCCAACCCTGCTGGTTGCTCGTACCGATGCCGATGCGGCGGATCTGATTACCTCCGATTGCGACCCATATGACAGCGAATTTATTACCGGCGAGCGTACCAGCGAAGGCTTCTTCCGTACTCATGCAGGTATTGAACAAGCGATCAGCCGTGGCCTGGCGTATGCGCCATATGCTGACCTGGTTTGGTGTGAAACCTCTACGCCGGATCTGGAACTGGCGCGTCGCTTTGCACAAGCTATCCACGCGAAATATCCAGGCAAACTGCTGGCTTATAACTGCTCGCCGTCCTTCAACTGGCAGAAAAATCTCGACGACAAAACTATTGCCAGCTTCCAGCAGCAGCTGTCGGATATGGGCTACAAGTTCCAGTTCATCACCCTGGCAGGCATCCACAGCATGTGGTTCAACATGTTCGACCTGGCAAACGCCTATGCCCAGGGCGAGGGTATGAAGCACTATGTTGAGAAAGTGCAGCAGCCGGAATTTGCCGCCGCGAAAGATGGCTATACCTTCGTATCTCACCAGCAGGAAGTGGGTACAGGTTATTTCGATAAAGTGACGACCATTATTCAGGGCGGCACGTCTTCAGTCACCGCGCTGACCGGCTCCACCGAAGAATCGCAGTTCTAATAACCAACGCCCCTTTCCGTAAGGCGAGGGGCGAATTAAGGAGAGGCGATGCCGCGTGGCCTGGAATTACTGATTGCACAAACCATTCTGCAAGGCTTCGACGCTCAGTATGGTCGATTCCTCGAAGTGACTTCCGGGGCGCAGCAGCGTTTCGAACAAGCCGACTGGCACGCTGTCCAGCAGGCGATGAAAAACCGTATCCATCTTTACGATCATCACGTGGGTCTGGTGGTGGAGCAACTGCGCTGCATTACCAACGGCCAAAGCACGGACGCGGCATTTTTACTGCGCGTTAAAGAGCATTACACCCGGCTGTTGCCGGACTACCCGCGTTTCGAGATTGCGGAGAGCTTTTTTAACTCCGTGTACTGTCGGTTATTTGACCACCGCTCGCTTACTCCCGAGCGGCTTTTTATCTTTAGCTCCCAGCCAGAGCGCCGTTTTCGTACCATTCCCCGCCCGCTGGCGAAAGACTTTCACCCCGATCACGGCTGGGAATCTCTGCTAATGCGCGTTATCAGCGATCTGCCGCTGCGTCTGCGCTGGCAAAATAAAAGCCGTGACATTCATTACATCATTCGCCATCTGACAGAAATGTTGGGGGCAGACAACCTCGCGGAAAGCCATTTACAGGTGGCGAACGAACTGTTTTACCGCAATAAAGCCGCCTGGCTGGTGGGCAAACTGATCACGCCTTTCGGCACATTGCCATTTTTGCTGCCGATCCATCAGACGGACGACGGCGAGTTATTTATTGATACCTGCCTGACGACGACCGCCGAAGCGAGCATTGTTTTTGGCTTTGCGCGTTCTTATTTTATGGTTTATGCGCCGCTGCCCGCAGCGCTGGTTGAGTGGCTACGGGAAATTCTGCCGGGCAAAACGACCGCAGAATTGTATATGGCTATCGGTTGCCAGAAACACGCCAAAACCGAGAGCTACCGCGAATATCTCGTTTATCTACAGGGCTGTAATGAGCAGTTCATTGAAGCGCCGGGTATTCGTGGCATGGTGATGTTGGTGTTTACGCTGCCGGGTTTTGATCGGGTATTCAAAGTCATCAAAGACAAGTTCGCGCCGCAGAAAGAGATGTCTGCCGCTCACGTTCGTGCCTGCTACCAACTGGTTAAAGAGCACGATCGCGTGGGTCGAATGGCGGACACCCAGGAGTTTGAAAACTTTGTGCTGGAGAAGCGGCATATTTCCCCGGCATTAATGGAATTACTGCTTCAGGAAGCAGCGGAAAAAATCACCGATCTCGGCGAACAGATAGTGATTCGCCATCTTTATATTGAGCGGCGGATGGTGCCGCTCAATATCTGGCTGGAACAAGTGGAAGGTCAGCAGCTGCGCGACGCCATTGAAGAATACGGCAACGCCATTCGCCAGCTTGCTGCCGCCAACATCTTCCCCGGCGACATGCTGTTTAAAAACTTCGGTGTCACCCGTCACGGGCGCGTGGTGTTTTATGATTACGATGAAATTTGCTACATGACGGAAGTAAACTTCCGCGACATCCCACCGTCGCGCTACCCCGAGGACGAACTTGCCAGCGAACCGTGGTACAGCGTCTCGCCGGGCGATGTTTTCCCGGAAGAATTCCGCCACTGGCTTTGCGCCGATCCGCGCATTGGTCCGCTGTTTGAAGAGATGCACGCCGACCTGTTCCGCGCCGATTACTGGCGCGCACTACAAAACCGCATTCGTGAAGGACATGTGGAAGATGTTTATGCGTATCGGCGCAGGCAAAGATTTAGCGTACGGTATGGGGAGATGCTTTTTTGAGTATAGCTTCCATCTTATTTTTCTCCGCGATGTATCGAGGGTTATCCGTAAAGCCATAGCTTTCAGCCATCTTATTTAACGTATTAAGGATTAATTCAGCAATAACCCGGTGACCCAATTCAAAAGCCAACTCAAAGGCAGAGTATTTTTGTGGCGCTTTATGTTGCCAAAAATCCATAATATCTTCAGCGGTAAATCCAAAAAGGTGTGCATGGTCAGATAAAGCAAGATAAACCGTCTCTACAACGTTTTGTTGTTTATGCTGTATCGCTGAAAACAAACCGGGATATTCATTAGAATTATGTGCCAGGAGGAGGGTCTTCATATTTTTTTTATCGAATTTAAACGTATTAAACAGAGTGGGTAATGCGTTAAAAATAGTCTTAATAACGTTCATATGTCCGCGCTGCATGGCTATAAACAAACCCGTGTCGCGCGCAAGACTTTTGGCGGTCAGAAGATCTACAATATCAGAAGCGGAAATGTTAATTTCCTGGGCCAGACAGGGCAATGCTTCGAGTATAACTCTCACGATATCGCTATGCCCATTTTGCATCGCCAGGTATAGCCCCGGGTAACCATAAAAATCCTTTGCCTTCAGGAGATCGAGTACCTGCTCTTTAGTCAAATGACATGTGCGAATTAACAAAGGTAATGCATCCAAAAAAACTTTCAGCATGTCGGCATCACCATTCGCCATAATATAGTATAAAACATGGCTGGACGATCTACTTTTGGCACTCAGGATTTTATACACCTGTTTGTTATCTAAATGATGTGTGGCAGCAAGTTTAGGTAAGGCGTTCAGAATCGAGGTTACGACATTTTTATCCTTACGTGATATCGCTAAAAATAATCCAGAACAACCATTTTTATCTTTTGCCTCCACAATATTAATGAGTTTTTTTTCGAGAGTAATCCTTCATATCCAGGAGCTGACAGTGAATTGAAAATAGTCTCAACGATATCCGCATTACCATAATTTATAGCCAAATATAAACCTGGCAGGTTAATACTATTATAGGCAGTCAACATTTCTGTTCTATGTAGTTCTGGCATTTTCTGGAGCTGAATCATCAGCTGCGTAAGTTTGTGATTCTGACCAATTGCCATGAGCAAATTCATCGTTGCAGGTGATAATGGAGGGGTTATTTCATCCACAGATCCTTTTAACATCAATAGCTGTTCTTTCGGAAGTGCTGGAATTATTGCAACAGATTGGTTAATAACATGATCATTTGACCATTTCAGGAGGCTATAATCTACATTCATAAAATCCATCAGAGAATAGTGTTTAATATCCTCTTTACTTTCGCTCATGATTCTTATTTTATCGTTAGTTACATTAGGATCATAAACCGAAACCACGTAATGGGTACATCCTTCAGTTGTATTTTTTATTCTTAGCCGGGCCGTCAAAGCATGGTTATCCACCAATAATATGGCCGCCATAACACTGATACCATTTGATTCCATCTTGTCAAAATATGCCTTCATAACTAGACCGAAATCACCGCAGGCAGCAACACAACGCCCCTCAGGACGGCTGGAAATTAACGCCAAAGTCTGGTTTTTGCATTTTTTGTTGAAGTGAGCGAGAAAATTTTCAGCTGAGGAATAATCATCTTGATGGGGTTTGTAATCAACATTCTGATAAATGTCATTAATATATTGTGCAGCAATGTGTCGGCATACTATACGGTTTTGGGGGCGCCCCGGGAAATAACATTGACCATTAAGTTTAACTCTTGGAAATTCTTTTTCTTTTCTATCTGAGGTTAGGTTTAATTCTTGTTTATCAAGAGTGTCTAAGCGTTGAGGTAAAATTTCCATTAGGTATTCTTCAAATATTGGAGCAATGGTTTGAGTGAGTGTCGTGTTTTCATTTTTATTAATTATCGTAATTTCTTTTTTATCAGTCTGTAAGACAGACGTGGAAAATTTAATGACAAAATCCTTATTACTAAAGATATGACGGCCGTTTTGTCTACCGTTTTCTGAGAAGCTTTTTAATAGAGGTGTCCCCAGCTCCTTGCCAGAAAATTTATTCTCGAGTTCTTTATAAAACAATTCACTCAGGTTTTGGTGTTCATTTGTCTGGGCTGTATTATTAATATTTAAAGAGAAAGAATTGCGATGAATACGAGTAATCATTTAAATATCTCATTGTTTATTGATGTCTGGAATTTTAACTATCAGAACAGTGAAAAATTTAATATGAATACAAGTAAAGAAATATCATAAATCGCTCAATCTCATAATGAAACCGCAAAAGTTTCGGCGCAATAAGTTCTTGCGATTTTGTTAATAATTAAGTGGTTTGATGTTTAAAAATAATGCTGAGTTAATAAAAGTGTGTGAAGTGTATGATATTAAGTTATTTTTGCGTCAATGCGATTAACAGATACCCTTATTCTATTGCTACTCAGGTATGACGGGCAGAATATTACCTCTACCCGCCAGAAAAAGTCAGCGCATTCCACCGTACGCCAGCGTCACTTCCTTCGCAGCTTTAATCACCATCGCACCAAACTCGGTTACGCGATCATCGGTAATACGTGAAATCGGCCCGGAAATCGAAATTGCCGCAAATGGTTCGCGGTGCTCGTCGAAAATACACGCTGCGAGGCAACGCAGCCCCAGCGCATGTTCCTCATCGTCAAATGAATAACCCCGTTTTCGCGTTTGGGCGAGATCTTCTTTTAAATGTACAGGAGACACCAGTGTTGCGTGGGTATAGGCATGTAACCCTTTGCGGTGCAGCAGCTTCGTCACCTGTTCTTCGCTCAGTTGGGCTAAAAAGGCTTTACCCGCACCGGAAGCATGCATCGGTAATTTACCGCCAATAGGGGCGGACATACGCATCAGGTGCGTACACTGTACCTGGTCGATAATAATCGCTTCGTGATCGCTTTGATCAAGCACCGCCATATTTACCGTTTCGCCAGACTCTTCCATTAGATTGCGCAGGATAGGGTGAACAATGGCTAACAAATTACGGCTCTGGAGAAAGCTGCTGCCGACCATAAAGGCATGTGCGCCGATTGCCCAGTGTCCCAGTTCGCCGACCTGACGCACGAAACCCTGCTGTTGCATCGTGGTTAGCAGACGGTGGGTCGTGGAGTTGGGTAACCCGGCTTGTTGCGCCAGTTCCGTGAGTGCCACACTGCCATTGGATTCGGCAATCCACTCCAGTAATTTCAGACCACGCGTTAAAGACTGAACCTGCCCAGTCGCTGGTGCGGTGGCAACGGCGGGTTTTCTGCCGCGTTTCGCGGGAATGGGTGCGACCATGACAGTCTCCTTTTTCTGTATCGTGGAAATCATTTTCATTTTTATTGTTAGCTAATGCAATAGTTGCTGAACTGATCCGATGAGTTAATGTTGAACAAATCTCATGTTGCGTGGTGGTCGCTTTTACCACAGATGCGTTTATGCCAGTATGGTTTGTTGAATTTTTATTAAATCTGGGTTGAGCGTGTCGGGAGCAAGTGTGAGCAGCAAAGTGGAACAACTGCGTGCGCAGTTAAATGAACGTATTCTGGTGCTGGACGGCGGTATGGGCACTATGATCCAGAGCTATCGACTGAACGAAGCCGATTTTCGTGGTGAACGCTTTGCCGACTGGCCATGCGATCTCAAAGGCAACAACGACCTACTGGTGCTCAGCAAACCGGAAGTGATCGCCGCTATCCACAACGCCTACTTTGAAGCGGGTGCGGATATCATCGAAACCAACACCTTCAACTCCACGACCATTGCGATGGCGGATTACCAGATGGAATCCCTGTCGGCGGAAATCAACTTTGCGGCGGCGAAGCTGGCGCGTGCCTGTGCTGACGAGTGGACCGCCCGTACGCCAGAGAAACCGCGCTACGTTGCCGGTGTTCTCGGCCCGACCAACCGCACGGCGTCTATTTCTCCGGACGTCAACGATCCAGCATTCCGCAACATCACTTTTGACCAGCTGGTGGCGGCCTATCGTGAATCCACTAAAGCGCTGGTGGAAGGTGGTGCGGACCTGATCCTGATTGAAACCGTTTTCGACACTCTTAACGCCAAAGCGGCGGTCTTTGCGGTGAAAACGGAGTTTGAAGCGCTGGGTGTTGAACTGCCGATTATGATCTCCGGCACCATCACCGACGCCTCCGGGCGCACGCTCTCCGGGCAGACCACCGAAGCATTTTACAACTCATTGCGCCACGCCGAAGCGCTAACCTTTGGCCTGAACTGTGCGCTCGGGCCAGATGAACTGCGCCAGTACGTGCAGGAGCTGTCACGGATTGCGGAATGCTACGTCACCGCGCACCCGAACGCCGGGCTGCCCAACGCCTTTGGTGAATACGATCTCGACGCCGACACGATGGCAAAACAGATACGTGAATGGGCGCAAGCGGGCTTTCTCAATATCGTCGGCGGCTGCTGCGGCACCACGCCACAACATATTGCAGCGATGAGTCGTGCAGTAGAAGGATTAGCGCCGCGCAAACTGCCGGAAATCCCCGTAGCCTGCCGTTTGTCCGGCCTGGAGCCGCTGAACATTGGCGACGACAGCCTGTTTGTGAACGTCGGTGAACGCACCAACGTCACCGGTTCCGCTAAGTTCAAGCGCCTGATCAAAGAAGAGAAATACAGCGAGGCGCTGGATGTGGCCCGCCAGCAGGTGGAAAACGGCGCGCAGATTATCGATATCAATATGGATGAAGGGATGCTCGACGCCGAAGCGGCGATGGTGCGTTTTCTCAATCTGATTGCCGGTGAACCGGATATCGCTCGCGTGCCGATTATGATCGACTCCTCAAAATGGGACGTCATTGAAAAAGGTCTGAAGTGTATCCAGGGCAAAGGGATTGTTAACTCTATCTCGATGAAAGAGGGCGTCGACGCCTTTATTCATCATGCGAAACTGTTGCGTCGCTACGGTGCGGCAGTAGTGGTGATGGCCTTTGACGAACAGGGCCAGGCCGATACCCGCGCACGGAAAATCGAGATTTGCCGTCGGGCGTACAAAATCCTCACTGAGGAAGTCGGTTTCCCGCCGGAAGATATCATTTTTGACCCGAACATCTTCGCGGTCGCAACCGGTATTGAAGAGCACAACAACTACGCGCAGGACTTTATTGGCGCGTGTGAAGACATCAAACGTGAACTGCCGCACGCGCTGATCTCCGGCGGCGTTTCTAACGTTTCGTTCTCATTCCGTGGCAACGATCCGGTGCGCGAAGCCATTCACGCGGTGTTCCTCTACTACGCTATTCGCAATGGCATGGATATGGGGATCGTCAACGCCGGGCAACTGGCGATTTACGACGACCTACCCGCTGAACTGCGCGACGCGGTGGAAGATGTGATTCTTAATCGTCGCGACGATGGCACCGAGCGTTTACTGGAGCTTGCCGAGAAATATCGCGGCAGCAAAACCGACGACACCGCTAACGCCCAGCAGGCGGAGTGGCGCTCGTGGGAAGTGAATAAACGTCTGGAATACTCGTTGGTCAAAGGCATTACCGAGTTTATCGAGCAGGATACCGAAGAAGCCCGCCAGCAGGCTACGCGCCCGATTGAAGTGATTGAAGGCCCGTTGATGGACGGCATGAACGTGGTCGGCGATCTGTTTGGCGAAGGGAAAATGTTCCTGCCGCAGGTGGTGAAATCGGCGCGCGTCATGAAACAGGCGGTAGCGTATCTCGAACCGTTTATTGAAGCCAGCAAAGAGCAGGGCAAAACCAACGGCAAGATGGTGATCGCTACAGTGAAGGGTGACGTCCACGACATCGGTAAAAACATCGTTGGCGTGGTGCTGCAATGTAACAACTACGAAATTGTTGATCTCGGCGTGATGGTGCCTGCGGAAAAAATTCTCCGTACCGCCAAAGAAGTGAATGCTGATTTGATTGGCCTTTCAGGATTGATCACGCCGTCGCTGGATGAAATGGTCAACGTGGCGAAAGAGATGGAGCGTCAGGGCTTCACCATTCCGCTATTGATTGGCGGCGCGACCACCTCAAAAGCGCACACGGCGGTGAAAATCGAGCAGAACTACAGCGGCCCGACGGTGTATGTGCAGAACGCTTCACGCACCGTTGGTGTGGTGGCGGCGCTGCTTTCCGACACTCAGCGCGATGATTTCGTTGCTCGTACCCGCAAGGAGTACGAAACCGTGCGTATTCAACACGGGCGCAAGAAACCGCGCACTCCACCGGTCACGCTGGAAGCGGCGCGCGATAACGATTTCGCTTTTGACTGGCAGGCTTACACGCCGCCGGTGGCGCACCGTCTCGGCGTGCAGGAAGTCGAAGCCAGCATCGAAACGCTGCGTAATTACATCGACTGGACACCGTTCTTTATGACCTGGTCGCTGGCCGGGAAGTATCCACGCATTCTGGAAGATGAAGTGGTAGGTGTTGAGGCGCAGCGGCTGTTTAAAGACGCCAACGACATGCTGGATAAATTAAGCGCCGAGAAAACGCTGAATCCGCGTGGCGTGGTGGGGCTGTTCCCGGCAAACCGTGTGGGCGATGACATTGAAATCTACCGTGACGAAACGCGTACCCATGTGATCAACGTCAGCCACCATCTGCGTCAACAGACCGAAAAAACGGGCTTCGCTAACTACTGTCTCGCTGACTTCGTTGCGCCGAAGCTTTCTGGTAAAGCAGATTACATCGGCGCATTTGCCGTGACTGGCGGACTGGAAGAGGACGCACTGGCTGATGCCTTTGAAGCACAGCACGATGATTACAACAAAATCATGGTGAAAGCGCTTGCCGACCGTTTAGCCGAAGCGTTTGCGGAGTATCTCCATGAGCGTGTGCGTAAAGTCTACTGGGGCTATGCGCCGAACGAGAACCTCAGCAACGAAGAGCTGATCCGCGAAAACTATCAGGGAATCCGCCCGGCACCAGGCTACCCGGCCTGCCCGGAACATACGGAAAAAGCCACCATCTGGGAGTTGCTGGAAGTGGAAAAACATACCGGCATGAAACTTACAGAATCTTTCGCCATGTGGCCCGGTGCATCGGTTTCGGGTTGGTACTTCAGCCACCCGGACAGCAAGTACTACGCGGTGGCGCAAATTCAGCGCGATCAGGTCGAAGACTATGCCCGCCGTAAAGGTATGAGCGTCTCAGATGTTGAACGCTGGCTGGCACCGAATCTGGGGTATGACGCGGACTGATTCACAAATCTGTCACTTTTCCTTACAACAAACAGGGCGCTCAATGAGTGCCCTGTCTCTTTATTAATATGAAACACTTATACTGGAATCAGGCTGGAATAATCTTAGCCGGAAAAACGAATGTCAAAAGTCACAGTAAAGATGCCAGTCAGCGTGTTTCCGGTCCTTTGGTCATTCAATTGCTTCAGGAACATATAACGATAAGGAGAACCTGAACTCGTGTTAACGCTGCTTCACCTGCTTTCTGCCGTCGCCCTGCTGGTCTGGGGGACTCATATTGTTCGAACCGGCGTAATGCGCGTCTTCGGCGCGCGTTTGCGTACTGTCCTTAGCCGGAGCGTCGAAAAAAAGCCGCTCGCCTTTTGCGCGGGGATCGGCGTTACCGCACTGGTACAGAGCAGTAATGCCACCACCATGCTGGTGACCTCGTTTGTCGCCCAGGATCTGGTTGCTCTCGCGCCTGCGCTGGTGATTGTGCTGGGTGCAGATGTCGGGACGGCGCTAATGGCGCGTATTCTCACCTTCGACTTATCCTGGCTGTCACCGTTACTTATTTTTATCGGCGTGATTTTTTTCCTCGGCCGCAAACAGTCACGCGCCGGGCAACTAGGCCGTGTCGGTATTGGTCTTGGGCTGATTTTACTGGCGCTGGAATTGATTGTGCAGGCCGTAACGCCGATCACCCAGGCAAACGGCGTTCAGGTGATCTTTGCCTCGCTAACCGGCGATATTCTGCTGGATGCGCTGATTGGCGCGATGTTCGCCATTATCAGCTACTCCAGCCTTGCTGCTGTACTGCTGACCGCGACTCTGACCGCCGCAGGCATTATCTCCTTCCCGGTGGCGCTCTGTCTGGTGATTGGTGCTAACCTCGGCTCCGGCTTGCTGGCGATGCTCAACAACAGTGCCGCCAATGCCGCAGCTCGCCGTGTCGCGCTGGGTAGCCTACTGTTTAAGCTGGTGGGTAGTCTGATTATCCTGCCGTTTGTCCATTTGCTGGCAGAGACAATGGGGAAGTTGTCATTGCCAAAAGCGGAACTGGTGATCTATTTCCACGTTTTCTACAACCTCGTTCGTTGCCTGGTCATGCTGCCATTTGTTGAACCGATGGCACGTTTTTGCAAAACGATTATTCGCGATGAACCGGAACTGGATACCCAGCTACGGCCTAAACATCTGGATGTCAGCGCGCTGGATACGCCCACGCTTGCTCTGGCGAACGCTGCCCGCGAAACCCTGCGCATTGGCGACGCCATGGAACAGATGATGGAAGGGTTGAATAAAGTGATGCACGGCGAGCCACGGCAGGAGAAAGAGCTGCGTAAGCTGGCTGATGACATCAACGTTCTCTATACCGCTATTAAGCTGTATCTGGCGCGAATGCCAAAAGAAGAGCTGGCGGAGGAAGAGTCGCGTCGCTGGGCGGAGATCATCGAAATGTCGCTTAACCTTGAACAGGCCTCCGATATCGTCGAGCGCATGGGTAGTGAAATTGCCGACAAATCGCTGGCTGCAAGGCGAGCATTTTCGCTTGATGGCTTGAAGGAACTGGATGCGCTCTATGAGCAATTGCTCAGTAATTTAAAACTGGCAATGTCGGTTTTCTTCTCTGGCGATGTTACCAGCGCCCGTCGTTTGCGCCGCAGCAAACATCGTTTTCGCATTCTTAATCGCCGCTATTCTCACGCCCACGTTGATCGCCTGCATCAGCAAAACGTGCAGAGCATTGAAACCAGTTCGCTACATTTAGGATTACTGGGAGATATGCAGCGCCTGAACTCGCTGTTTTGTTCGGTGGCTTACAGTGTGCTGGAACAGCCTGATGAAGATGAAGGACGGGACGAGTATTAATACCGTGCCCCTGTAGGCCTGATAAGACGCGTAAAGCGTCGCATCAGGCACTATGTACAAGATGCCGGATCATGCATCCGGCAATTCACTTAAAAACGGTGACCCGCTTCCAGCGGCACCGCTTCTTCACCAGCCTTAAACACATAAGTGGTGTTCGGGCCACCCAGCGTAGCGTGACCTTTACTTACTGTGATCCAGTTACCTTCCGGCAGACCAATAATCGTCAGTTCTGGCGCGACGACCAGCAGTTCGCGAATACGCTGCTCACGGGTTTCACCTTTATGGCCTTCCGGCAGCGCGTTGGTGAAGTGCGGGTTGATTTGCAGCGGGAACAGATTTAGCGCATCGAAACCTTGCGGATCGACAATCGGCATATCGTTGGTGGTACGAATGGTTGGGCAAGCAAGGTTAGCGCCTGCGCTCCAGCCAATATACAGCGCGCCACGTTTCACCACGTCAGTAATTGGTGCCAGCAGCCCGCGCTCGCGGCACTGTTTCAGCAACTGGAAAGTATTACCGCCGCCGACAATCACGATCTCAGCATTTTCAATCGCGGCAACGGGATCGACAACGCTATGAATACCGGTGACAGAAACACCCAGCGGAGCGAGAACCGCAGCCGTTTTCGCTGTGTAATCATCCCAGGTCTGCGTTACGCCAGCGAAAGGAATAAATACCGCAGAACGGCGACCCTGCAACTGTTCAGCAATCAGCGGCAGCGCGTGTTCCAGCCAGGCTTTACCCGGCAGCGTCGAGTTACTCAATAAAAGCAGTTCCATTACTTCTCCGGTTAGTAAGAAAACACGGAAGGAATGCTACCACTGCGAATTTAACCACTTACTGACATGGCTCACGATGTCGCACATTGCTTCTGGAAAGTGATTTGAGCAGGTAACGAATTCAAGCCAATGGAAATAACAAATAGTTCGCTCATGACTATTTTTTATCAACCCAAAGGTACGGTATATTCCGTTTTTTACAGGAGAATTTATGCTGCCCGACTCATCAGTCCGTTTAAATAAATACATCAGCGAAAGCGGAATTTGCTCACGCCGCGAAGCGGATCGCTATATCGAGCAAGGCAATGTGTTCCTTAACGGCAAGCGAGCCACCATTGGCGATCAGGTGAAACCCGGCGACGTTGTGAAAGTAAATGGTCAGTTGATTGAGCCTCGGGAAGCCGAAGATTTGGTACTTATCGCCCTGAACAAGCCCGTCGGTATTGTCAGCACCACCGAAGATGGCGAGCGCGATAACATTGTCGATTTTGTTAACCACAGCAAACGCGTGTTCCCGATTGGCCGCCTGGATAAAGACTCCCAGGGGCTGATTTTCCTCACCAATCACGGCGATCTGGTGAATAAGATCCTCCGTGCGGGTAACGATCATGAGAAAGAGTATCTGGTGACGGTCGATAAACCGATTACCGATGAATTTATTCGTGGTATGGGGGCGGGGGTGCCGATCCTCGGGACGGTGACGAAAAAGTGCAAAGTCAAAAAAGAAGCGCCGTTTGTTTTTCGCATTACCCTGGTGCAGGGACTGAACCGTCAGATCCGTCGCATGTGTGAGCACTTTGGTTACGAAGTGAAAAAGCTGGAGCGTACGCGCATTATGAACGTCAGTTTAAGCGGCATTCCGCTGGGTGAGTGGCGCGATTTAACCGACGATGAGCTAATTGATCTCTTTAAATTAATTGAGAATTCCACTTCTGAGGTAAAACCCAAAGCGAAGGCCAAACCGAAAACGGCGGGCATTAAACGCCCAGTCGTTAAGATGGAAAAAACGGCGGAAAAAGGCGGTCGCCCGGCGTCCAACGGTAAGCGTTTTACCTCGCCGGGGCGTAAAAAGAAGGGGCGTTAATCAGCGCCTGCCGCGCGTCGACGTATTTGCTGACCAGCTAAATGACGCCTCAGGATCCGGTTTATAAGCCTGCTTTTTCTTTAACTGGCGGGCTTTTTTCGCTTCAGCCTCACGCTCGACCATTAATTTATCGATGTACTCTTTCTTAATGCTGTTAGTTTCCGAGTTGGTCAGCACGCGACCATGCGCAATACGTGCCCGATCCAGCAGTGTTTTAAGTTCACGCTGCTCGCGTTCAGTCATCTCTTTTTGGGTAATACGGGGGAGTGCCATGATGGTGCCCTCACTTAGCTGATGGATTCAGTGTACGGGAATTCCTTTGCGAGCAGAACTGATAATATTCATTTTGCCTTCTCTTAAATATTTATCTCTCTCGATAATTAGCTAGAGATGCAGATAAAAAATTAAAGGTAATTATTCTCAGATAAAGATGCTGGTTAACAGGGAATAGACTCGTTTATTGATGGGCATAATGACAAGAAAAACATACGGCCCGAAATAATGTCTTTCGGGCCATACTGTGTTTACTCAAACAAATTAAAATGCAGCTTCTGCACCACCTGCTCGGCATCTTCGCCGGGCACCAGGAAGCACAGGTTATGGCTGGATGCGCCGTAGCAAATCATGCGGATGTTAAACGGTTCCAGTACGCCAAATACCTCTTTGCCTACGCCGCAGGCTTTTGACAGGTCATTGCCAATCAACGCGACCAGCGCCAGGCCTTCTTCCACTTCTACCCGGCACAGTGCGGAAAGCTCCATCAGCAGAGATTGCGTCAGCAATGTATCGCCAGTGGAGGTTGAACCGGTGGTATCAAGGGTTAATGCCACGCTCACTTCTGATGTGGTGATTAAATCCACCGAGATATTATGCCGCGCGAGAATGCCAAAAACTTCCGCGAGGAAACCGCGAGAATGCAGCATATTCAGGCTGTGCAAAGTGAGCAGAGTCTGATTGCGACGAAGCGCCAGGGCACGGAACAGCGGCGGATTTTCAGTTTTATTGCACACCAGCGTACCACCTGCGCGTGGGTCTTTACTGGAGCCGACAAACACCGGAATATCGCTGCGTACTGCGGGTAGCAATGTTGCCGGATGCAGTACTTTTGCACCAAAAGTTGCCATCTCTGCCGCTTCGGCAAACGCGATTTCATCAATGCGTTTTGCTGCGGTGACCACGCGTGGATCGGTGGTGTAGATGCCCGGGACGTCGGTCCAGATATCAACACGAGATGCGTGTAAAGCCTCCGCCAGCAAGGCTGCCGTATAATCGCTGCCTCCACGGCCAAGCGTCGTTGTACGACCTTTACTTTCGCTGCCGATAAATCCTTGGGTGATCACTAAGCCTTCATTGAGGCGCGGGAGCAGCTGCAGCGCAGCCAGTTCCGCCAGCGCGGCTACGTCTGGCTCTGCACGACCAAATCGGTCATTGGTACGCATCACTTTACGTACATCAAACCACTGTGCCTGAACATCGCGTTCGCGCAGGATCTCGACAAACAGCAGGGTCGACATCAGCTCGCCGTGGCTGACCAGTTCATCTGTCAGCGCCGGAGACGTTGCCAGCGCCGCCGCTTCTGCCAGAACGGTAATGTTCTCCAGCAGACGTTCAATCTCTTCGCGGATAACGTTCGGGTAACGCAGACGTTCCAGAATGGCAAACTGGATATTGCGGATCGCGTCGAGTTTTTCGAATCGCTCGCCAGGTTCCAGTCCTTCAGCTAAAGCGACCAGCAGATTAGTGATACCAGCAGAAGCCGAGAGGACAACTAAACGTACGTTGGCATCAGAAAGCACAATATCAGCACTGCGGTTCATCGCGTCAAAATCAGCTACGCTGGTACCGCCAAATTTGGAGACAACAATTTCAGACATAACTACCTCGTGTCAGGGGATCCATTTTCAGCCTTGGCACAAGGGAAGAGCGGAAGACGGGTGGGCGCAGAGCGATACTTCGCTACTATTTTCACCCAGAAGTGCTCCACCACTTGCGAAACGCCCGACTGCGAACGCTTCTGGTGACAACCCAGGGGATTCAGCCCCTGTAGCCGATGATGAACGTGGCCAGCCGTTCAATCACCTCGGCGATGCACCCCCTCAGGTGTTATCACAGGACTGGCTCCTCCAACACCGTTACTTGGGCAACGCGCCTCTTCTGGCCTGCGCTAGCGCAGGTAGTACATTTATAAATAAAGGGTGAGCGGGGCGGTTGTCAACGATGGGGTCATGCGGATTTTTCATCCACTCCTTGCGGTCAGTAGTTCAACTAATAAATGCTTCATCGCGCTAAGGGTTTACACTCAACATTACGCTAACGGCACTAAAACCATCACATTTTTCTGTGACTGGCGCTACAATCTTCCAAAGTCACAATTCTCAAAATCAGAAGAGTATTGCTAATGAAAAACATCAATCCAACGCAGACCGCTGCCTGGCAGGCACTACAGAAACACTTCGATGAAATGAAAGACGTTACGATCGCCGATCTTTTTGCTAAAGACGGCGATCGTTTTTCTAAGTTCTCCGCAACCTTCGACGATCAGATGCTGGTGGATTACTCCAAAAACCGCATCACTGAAGAGACGCTGGCGAAATTACAGGATCTGGCGAAAGAGTGCGATCTGGCTGGCGCGATTAAGTCGATGTTCTCTGGCGAGAAGATTAACCGCACCGAAAACCGTGCCGTGCTGCATGTGGCGCTGCGTAACCGTAGCAATACCCCGATTCTGGTTGATGGCAAAGATGTTATGCCGGAAGTCAACGCGGTGCTGGAGAAGATGAAAACCTTCTCGGAAGCGATTATTTCTGGTGAGTGGAAAGGCTATACCGGCAAAGCCATCACCGACGTAGTGAACATCGGGATCGGCGGTTCTGACCTCGGCCCGTACATGGTGACCGAAGCACTGCGTCCGTACAAAAATCACCTGAACATGCACTTTGTTTCTAACGTCGATGGAACTCACATCGCGGAAGTGCTGAAAAAAGTAAACCCGGAAACCACCCTGTTCCTGGTAGCGTCTAAAACCTTCACCACTCAGGAAACTATGACCAACGCCCATAGCGCGCGTGACTGGTTCCTGAAAGCGGCAGGTGATGAAAAACACGTTGCGAAACACTTTGCGGCGCTCTCCACCAATGCCACAGCCGTTGGCGAGTTTGGTATTGATACCGCCAACATGTTCGAGTTCTGGGACTGGGTCGGCGGCCGTTACTCTTTGTGGTCAGCGATTGGCCTGTCGATTATTCTCTCCATCGGCTTTGATAACTTCGTTGAACTGCTTTCCGGCGCACACGCGATGGACAAGCATTTCTCCACCACACCTGCAGAGAAAAACCTGCCTGTACTGCTGGCGCTGATCGGCATCTGGTACAACAATTTCTTTGGCGCGGAAACTGAAGCGATTCTGCCGTACGACCAGTATATGCACCGTTTCGCAGCGTACTTCCAGCAGGGCAATATGGAGTCCAACGGTAAGTATGTAGACCGTAACGGTAACGTTGTGGATTACCAGACTGGCCCGATTATCTGGGGTGAACCTGGTACTAACGGTCAGCACGCGTTCTACCAGCTGATCCACCAGGGTACGAAGATGGTGCCATGCGATTTCATCGCCCCGGCTATCACCCATAACCCGCTCTCTGATCATCACCAGAAACTGCTGTCTAACTTCTTCGCTCAGACCGAAGCGCTGGCGTTTGGTAAATCCCGCGAAGTGGTTGAGCAGGAATATCGCGATCAGGGTAAAGATCCGGCAACGCTTGACTACGTGGTACCGTTCAAAGTGTTCGAAGGTAACCGCCCAACCAACTCTATCCTGCTGCGCGAAATCACTCCGTTCAGCCTGGGTGCGTTGATTGCGCTGTATGAGCACAAAATCTTTACTCAGGGCGTGATCCTGAACATCTTCACCTTCGACCAGTGGGGCGTGGAGCTGGGTAAACAGCTGGCGAACCGTATTCTGCCAGAGCTGAAAGATGACAAAGAAATCAGCAGCCACGATAGCTCGACCAATGGTCTGATTAACCGCTATAAAGCGTGGCGCGGTTAATCATCGAGCGAGCCTGATGCCGATGATATGTAGGCCGGATAAGGCGTTTACGCCGCATCCGGCAACTGGTGCCTGATGCGACGCGTTACGCATCTTATCAGGCCTACAGGTCGATGCCGATTTGTACATCGTATTCGGCAATTAATACATAGCAGGATTGATTAAATAACCTTAATAACAATGCCGACTATAAGTCGGCATTGTTTTATCAGATAAATCCCCTTGTCTGTGATTTAACGAAAATCATACCGTGAGGTTAATCCTAAAATAGATTTTTAATCATGATTGATTTCGGAAAATACGTAGGTTAATTATTTTTGATTTTGTTTTAACTTTTTGATTTTAAATATTATTTATATATAAGTTGAAACTTATATTTGATATTCATTCCAATTATCTTAAAACCCCATCACTAATTCCCCACGCCGTAATTCGCATGCTTTAGTTGTGTATACTCGATCCCGCCCGAAATGTTTTTGGGTAAATCTCCATTCATTCAATGAAGGGAAATTGTTATGAAAAAAGTTCTGTATGGCATTTTTGCCATATCTGCGCTTGCGGCGACTTCTGCGTGGGCTGCACCTGTACAGGTGGGCGAAGCGGCAGGGGCGGCAGCAACGTCGGTTTCGGCGGGTAGCTCCTCCGCAACCAGCGTTAGCACCGTAAGCTCGGCGGTGGGTGTCGCGCTCGCGGCAACCGGTGGCGGTGATGGTTCTAATACCGGGACCACAACAACCACGACCACCAGTACTCAGTAATAAAGTATGTATCCCTAAAATAATTCGAGTCATCGCATCTGTGGCTTGAAGTATGACGGGGATTAACCATAACCACACTCCGGTGTGGTTATTCTGCCCCTCTGGAGAAGAGTCGTGAAGCGACCTGCACTCATTCTTATCTGCCTGCTATTACAGGCTTGTTCAGCCACGACTAAAGAGCTGGGCAATTCACTGTGGGACAGTCTGTTCGGTACGCCAGGCGTACAGCTGACGGACGATGATATTCAAAATATGCCCTACGCCAGCCAGTACATGCAGCTTAATGGCGGGCCGCAGTTGTTTGTGGTGCTGGCCTTCGCTGAAGATGGACAACAAAAATGGGTTACTCAGGATCAAGCCACTCTCGTCACACAACATGGTCGTCTGGTGAAGACTTTGCTTGGCGGCGACAACCTGATTGAAGTGAATAACCTTGCCGCCGACCCGCTGATAAAACCCGCACAAATTGTTGATGGCGCAACCTGGACGCGCACGATGGGCTGGACCGAGTACCAGCAGGTGCGCTACGCCACCGCACGCTCGGTTTTCAAATGGGATGGCACCGATACCGTCAAAGTCGGTAGCGATGAAACTCCGGTTCGTGTGCTGGACGAAGAAGTCTCCACCGACCAGGCGCGCTGGCATAACCGCTATTGGATCGACAGCGAAGGGCAAATTCGCCAGTCGGAACAGTATCTCGGCGCGGATTATTTCCCGGTGAAAACCACTCTCATCAAGGCGGCAAAACAATGATTAAACAAACTATTGCTGCGTTGATTATGAGCGTGGGAGCGTCATCGGTCTTTGCGGCAGGCACCGTCAAAGTGTTCAGTAATGGCAGCAATGAGGCCAAAACGCTGACAGGCGCAGAGCATTTAATTGATCTGGTAGGTCAACCGCGGCTCGCAAACAGTTGGTGGCCCGGAGCGGTGATTAGCGAAGAGCTGGCAACGGCGGCTGCATTGCGTCAGCAGCAGGCGTTGCTGACACGGCTGGCAGATCTGGCCTCAGAATCCAGCACCGACGATGCCGCCGCCATTAACGCCTTACGCCAGCAAATTCAGGCGTTGAAGGTGACGGGCAGACAAAAAATCAATCTTGATCCTGATATCGTGCGCGTTGCCGAACGCGGTAACCCGCCGTTGCAGGGCAACTACACGCTGTGGGTCGGACCACCACCGTCCACGGTCACGTTGTTCGGGCTTATCAGCCGTCCTGGCAATCAGCCATTCACTCCCGGTCGCGACGTGGCGAGCTATCTCTCCGGGCAAAGTCTGCTTAGCGGCGCGGATCGCAGCTACGCGTGGGTCGTTTATCCGGATGGACGCACGCAAAAAGCACCGGTGGCTTACTGGAACAAGCGTCACGTAGAGCCGATGCCCGGCAGCATTATATATGTTGGCCTCGCGGACTCCGTCTGGAGTGAGACGCCTGATGCCCTTAACGCTGACATTCTTCAGACTCTGACGCAGCGGATACCGCAATAATGAAAAAAAGACATCTGCTTAGTTTACTGGCGCTGGGCATTTGCACGGCTTGCTACGGCGAAACATATCCTGCGCCCATTGGTCCGTCGCAATCGGATTTCGGTGGCGTAGGATTATTACAAACGCCTACCGCGCGCATGGCGCGGGAAGGGGAGTTGAGTCTGAACTATCGCGATAACGATCAGTACCGTTATTACTCAGCTTCAGTGCAACTCTTCCCGTGGCTGGAAACAACGCTGCGTTATACCGACGTGCGCACTCGGCAGTACAGCAGCGTAGAAGCGTTCTCTGGTGATCAAACGTATAAAGATAAAGCCTTCGATCTCAAACTGCGTTTATGGGAAGAGAGTTACTGGCTGCCGCAGATAGCGGTTGGTGCGCGGGATATCGGCGGTACGGGGCTGTTCGATGCGGAATATCTTGTCGCCAGCAAAGCCTGGGGGCCATTCGATTTTACGCTCGGCCTGGGCTGGGGATATCTGGGCACCAGCGGTAACGTGAAAAATCCGCTCTGTTCGGCCAGTGACAAATATTGCTATCGCGATAACAGCTACAAACAAGCGGGATCTATCGACGGCAGCCAGATGTTCCACGGTCCGGCCTCACTGTTTGGCGGCGTGGAATACCAGACGCCCTGGCAGCCGCTGCGTCTGAAACTGGAGTATGAAGGCAATAATTATCAGCAGGATTTTGCCGGGAAGCTGGAGCAAAAAAGTAAGTTTAACGTCGGGGCGATTTATCGCGTTACCGATTGGGCCGACGTTAACCTTAGCTATGAACGCGGTAACACCTTTATGTTTGGCGTCACGCTGCGTACCAACTTTAACGATCTACGCCCGTCCTACAACGATAACGCCCGTCCGCAATATCAACCGCAGCCGCAGGATGCCATTTTGCAGCATTCGGTGGTGGCGAATCAGTTAACGCTGTTGAAATACAACGCCGGACTGGCCGATCCGCAGATCCAGACGAAAGGCGATACGCTGTACGTCACCGGTGAGCAGGTGAAATATCGTGATTCGCGCGAAGGGATCATCCGTGCTAATCGGATCGTGATGAACGATCTGCCGGATGGGATCAAGACGATCCGCATTACAGAAAATCGCCTTAACATGCCGCAGGTGACGACGGAAACGGATGTCGCCAGCCTGAAAAATCATCTTGCCGGAGAGCCGTTGGGCCACGAAACGACGCTGGCGCAAAAACGCGTCGAGCCGGTAGTTCCTACGTCCACCGAGCAGGGCTGGTATATCGACAAATCGCGCTTTGATTTCCATATCGATCCGGTGCTGAACCAGTCGGTCGGTGGCCCGGAAAACTTTTACATGTACCAATTGGGCGTGATGGGAACGGCGGATTTGTGGCTGACGGACCATCTGCTGACCACCGGTAGCCTGTTTGCTAACCTGGCGAACAATTACGACAAGTTTAATTACACCAATCCACCGCAGGACTCGCACTTACCGCGCGTTCGTACCCATGTGCGTGAGTATGTGCAGAATGATGTCTATGTGAATAACCTGCAAGCCAACTACTTCCAGCATCTGGGCAACGGCTTCTACGGTCAGGTCTACGGTGGTTATCTCGAAACCATGTTTGGCGGCGCGGGGGCAGAAGTATTGTATCGCCCGTTGGATAGCAACTGGGCGTTTGGTCTGGATGCTAACTACGTTAAACAGCGCGACTGGCGTAGCGCGAAAGATATGATGAAATTCACCGATTACAGCGTGAAAACTGGTCATTTGACCGCCTACTGGACGCCATCTTTCGCTCAGGATGTGTTAGTGAAAGCCAGCGTCGGGCAATATCTGGCAGGGGATAAAGGCGGCACGCTGGAAATCGCCAAACGCTTTGATAGCGGCGTGGTGGTGGGTGGGTATGCCACGATCACGAATGTTTCGAAAGAGGAGTACGGCGAAGGGGACTTCACCAAAGGCGTGTATATCTCTGTACCGTTGGATCTCTTCTCGTCTGGCCCGACTCGTAGCCGAGCGGCAATTGGCTGGACGCCGCTGACGCGTGACGGTGGTCAGCAACTTGGGCGTAAGTTCCAGTTGTATGACATGACCAGCGACCGAAGCGTCAATTTCCGCTAAGTCAGAGGAAAGGTGCCAGTTTTCGCACTCACTGGCACCTTCATTCTTAATGGCCTGTCGAGCCATCAGGAACGCAGTTCACCCCCGGTTTGCGATCTGGTGTGTAAAGGCGAAAACATTCTGTTTTCCTGTCCGTCGATATTGGTTGCAGGTCTGGTTGCCTGAGCGACTGGGCCATCATTGGGCTGGAGACATTGCTTTGCGGTAGGTCGGCTTTATCAGCAGTACCGAGCGGACCAGCATAAGCAGGAAGGACAGAGACTGATAACATCAAAGCAGCAAAATAAGGCTTCATTTTTACCACCTTTATCAGGTTACGTTTCATTTGTTCCAGAGGAACATTGTCGATTTTTCGCGCATTGCTGGTGGCTGGGAATCACCTGAATGGGTGATTTTTGCATTACAGGCTATGGTGCGGTTTGTCTTGCCGGATGCGCCGCCAGGCGCGGCTTATCCGGCCTACGGGTAGGACGGATAAGGCGTTCACGCCGCATCCGGCGTTGGTTGGGAGATGCCCATTTAATCGATCTGAACAAAACATACACAAAAAATATAGATCCCCGTCACATTTTTGGGTTATACAGGAACCTCGCCATTGTGAAGGAGGTACTGCTATGACGTCACTCTCTCGTCCGCGCGTGGAGTTTATCTCCACCATTTTGCAGACCGTTCTCAATCTTGGCCTGTTGTGTCTCGGCCTGATTTTGGTTGTCTTCCTCGGCAAAGAAACGGTGCATCTGGCTGATGTGCTGTTCGCGCCAGAACAAACCAGTAAATATGAGCTGGTGGAAGGGCTGGTGGTTTACTTTCTCTATTTCGAATTTATCGCGTTGATTGTGAAGTACTTTCAGTCCGGTTTTCACTTTCCCTTGCGTTACTTTGTCTATATCGGGATCACCGCCATTGTGCGCTTGATCATCGTCGATCATAAATCACCACTGGATGTGTTGATCTACTCGGCTGCGATCCTGCTACTGGTGATCACCTTATGGCTGTGTAATTCGAAACGGCTGAAGCGGGAGTAAAAAAAGGCGCTCCATAGAGCGCCGAATAACAGTCACAAGTTGGGATAACGTAAGTTGAGGGTGTAGCGGCATAACATTGGCAGAACAACATCTTTAACCTTTCACACCACCTGCCGTCAGTCCGTTGACCAGCCAGCGTTGAGCCAGCAAGAAGACGATGGTGATCGGTAATGCAGACATCACGGCAGCGGCGGCAAAGTCACCCCACAGGTAGTTTTGCGGGTTGAGGTATTGCTGCATTCCCACGGCCAGGGTGTAGCTGTTTACGTCACGCAGTAACAACGACGCGACCGGAACTTCAGTAATGGCAGCGATAAACGACAGGATGAACACCACCGCCAGAATCGGCACTGACAGCGGCAACAGGACAAGGCGGAAGGCCTGCCACGGTGTTGCACCATCCAGCGCCGCCGCTTCTTCCAGCGAACTGTCGATGGTTTCGAAATAGCCTTTGATGGTCCAGACATGCAGCGCAATCCCCCCCAGGTACGCGAAGATTACGCCGCCGTGAGTATTCAGGCCGATGAATGGAATGTACTCACCCAAACGATCAAATAACGCATACAACGCTACCAGTGAAAGCACCGCCGGGAACATCTGGAAAATCAGCATGCCTTTCAGCAGTGTCGCTTTGCCAGGAAAGCGCATACGAGCGAAAGCGTAGGCGCAGGTGGTGGAGAGCGCAACAATGCCAATCGCGGAAATTCCGGCGACCTTTACTGAGTTCCACAGCCACAGCAGTACCGGGAACGGCGGTGGCGTAATGCGCCCATCAGCCTGTTCAACGCTAAAACCTAACGCCAGTTTCCAGTGATCCCAGGAGATTTGTTCCGGGATCAGGCTACCAGTCGCGAAGTTCCCCTGACGCAGAGAGATAGCGACGACCATCAGCAGCGGGAACATAATTGCCGCAATAAAAAGTAGCAGTAGCAGGTGAGTAATAAACAAACGTGCTTTTTGCGATTTCGGTTGGACCATTGCCATTTTTGTTATCTCCCTTAATCAAACTTCATTCGCGTGGCTTTCAGGTTGACGATCGCCAGCGCACCCACCAGCAGGAAGATCAGCGTGGCAATTGCCGCCGCCAGACCGAAGTCCTGACCACCGCCGCCTTCAAAGGCGATGCGGTAGGTGTAGTTAACGAGCAGGTCGGTATAACCGGCTGGCGTGGTAGTGCCAAGACGATCCGGGCCGCCGTTAGTTAACAGTTGAATTAGCACGAAGTTGTTAAAGTTAAAGGCGAAGCTGGCGATCATTAGCGGTGTGAGCGGCTTAATCAGCAGCGGCAGCGTAATTTTAAAGAAGTTCTGGAATGGACCTGCGCCATCCATTGCTGAGGCTTCATACAGATCGTCCGGAATCGCTTTCAACAAGCCCATGCAGAGGATCATCATGTACGGATAACCCAGCCAGGTGTTGACGATAATCAGCATCGTGCGGGCAGTGGTCGGATCGCTAAACCAGGCAGGCTTCACGCCAAATAGCGCGCTCAACATCATGTTGATTTCACCGAAGCTCTGGTTAAACAACCCTTTGAAAATCAAGATTGAAATAAACGATGGCACCGCGTAGGGCAGAATCAGCAGGACACGATAGACCGCTTTGCCGCGCAACGCTTCCCACTGCACCAGACACGCCAGAACCATGCCGACCGCCACTGTTAAAAAGACGGTGATTAGCGAGAACACCACGGTCCAGACGAAAATGGCGAGGAACGGTTTCTGAATGCCTTCGTCGGTGAAGACGCGGGTAAAGTTTTTCCAGCCGGTGGTCACGGTGTAACCGGGGCTTAACTTTTCATCGCCCCAGTTGCCGTCGGCGGTAATGGACTGGTAAAAACCAATTTGGTTATTCGGCCGATATTTCACACCGCTCTGGTTATTCGTCAGCGTGCCGTCACCGTCGAGTGTGTAGAGCGGCTGCGTGCCAGAAAACTGGCGCAGGGAGCTCATCATCACTTTGTTGCCATCCGGCAGAATGGCAGTAATGTCACTCAGCGCCTGACGATTCTGGGTAATCACACGCAGATTCGCGCGCTCGCCTTCAGGCTGGGCGGCTGTTTCTTTTAGTTGCAGTTTTTGCTCGCCGCCAAATTTAAACGCGTCGGAGAGGTAATTTTTGCCAGTTTCGCCGTCGCTGAGCGCCAGTTGCCACTCATCGCCCGCCGGGTAAAGACCAAAGTTATAGGTTTTGCCTGCTTGCCAGGAGCGATCTAACAACACTTCCTGCGCACGTTCAAAAGTCAGCTGGTTAGTGCTGCTGTAGTTGGTGAAGGCAATGGCGATGGTGCAGACCAGAGGGAAAAGGACGAATAGCCCCATCCCAGCCATTCCCGGATAGACATAGCGCCAGGCGTAGGCTTTACGATTGGCGAAAATATAGAGCCCCGCTGAACTCAATATCAGCGTGGTAATGGCGAACAGGTATTCCCCTTGTGCGTACATTAAAACAACAAGGTAACCCACCAGCAGGCCGAGCAGACCTAACACTGACCATTTCAGCGCGTCGCTTTGCCACCAATGTTTCTTTTTAATGACATCCATGGGGTTCTTCCTCATTCCAGGACAGATAAAGCATTTACGCCTTATCCGACAACAACTGCCTGATGCGACGCTGACGCGTCTTATCAGGCCTACATACGTTTCGGTTTTGTAGGCCGGATAAGGCGTTTACGCCGCATCCGGCATTTCACTGCATTACTTGGTGATACGAGTCTGTGCATCTTTCAGCGCTGCATCCACAGTCTGACGACCGCTGGCGGCGTTGATCACGGCAGTACGCACGGCATACCAGAAAGCGGACATCTGCGGGATATTCGGCATAATTTCACCTTTCTGAGCGTTATCCATGGTGGCGGCAATACGAGGATCTTTCGCAAGTTCATCCTGATAGGACTTCAGCGCTACTGCACCCAGCGGTTTATCTTTATTAACCGCTTCCAGGCCTTCGTCAGTCAGCAGATAGTTTTCGAGGAACTCTTTCGCCAGCTCTTTGTTCGGACTGGCGGCGTTAATACCCGCGCTCAGTACGCCCACGAACGGTTTGGATGGCTGGCCCTTAAAGGTCGGCAGTACCGTTACACCATAATTCACTTTGCTGGTGTCGATGTTGGACCATGCCCACGGGCCGTTGATGGTCATCGCTGTTTCGCCTTTATTAAAGGCGGCTTCTGCGATGGAGTAATCGGTGTCCGCATTCATGTGTTTGTTTTTAATCAGGTCAACCAGGAAGGTCAGACCCGCTTTCGCGCCAGCGTTATCCACGCCCACGTCTTTAATGTCGTACTTGCCGTTTTCGTACTTGAACGCATAACCCCCGTCAGCAGCAATCAGCGGCCAGGTGAAGTACGGTTCTTGCAGGTTGAACATTAGCGCGCTCTTACCTTTCGCTTTCAGTTCTTTATCCAGCGCTGGGATCTCTTCCCATGTTTTTGGCGGGTTCGGCAGCAGATCTTTGTTATAAATCAGCGATAACGCTTCGACAGAAATTGGGTAAGCAATCAGCTTGCCGTTGTAACGTACGGCATCCCAGGTAAACGGATACAGCTTGTCCTGGAACGCTTTGTCTGGGGTGATTTCAGCCAACAGGCCAGATTGAGCATAGCCGCCAAAGCGGTCGTGCGCCCAGAAGATAATGTCAGGGCCATCGCCAGTTGCCGCAACCTGAGGGAATTTCTCTTCCAGTTTATCCGGATGCTCAACGGTGACTTTAATTCCTGTATCTTTCTCGAATTTCTTACCGACTTCAGCGAGGCCGTTGTAGCCTTTGTCGCCGTTAATCCAGATTACCAGTTTACCTTCTTCGATTTTGGCGAGAGCCGAGGCGGAAAACATCATCGTCGTTAATGCGGATAATGCGAGGATGCGTGCACCTGTTTTTATTTTCATAATCTATGGTCCTTGTTGGTGAAGTGCTCGTGAAAACACCTAAACGGACTCTAGTTTCTTTATACGGCAACCTCTTTCCATCCTCCTTGCCCCTACGCCCCTCCGTTGCTTTGTGTGATCTCTGTTACAGAATTGGCGGTAATGTGGAGATGCGCACATAAAATCGCCACGATTTTTGCAAGCAACTTCACGAAATTCCTTACATGGTCTCGGGTTAGTTCACAGAAGCCGCGTTCTCATCCTCCCGCCTCCTCCCCCATAAAAAAGCCAGGGGGTGGAGGATTTAAGCCATCTTCTGATGACGCATAGTCAGCCCATCATGAATGTTGCTGTCGATGACAGGTTGTAACAAAGGGAGAAGGGCATGGCGAGCGTACAGCTGCAAAATGTAACGAAAGCCTGGGGCGAGGTCGTGGTATCGAAAGATATCAATCTCGATATCCATGAAGGTGAATTCGTGGTGTTTGTCGGACCGTCTGGCTGCGGTAAATCGACTTTACTACGCATGATTGCCGGGCTTGAGACGATCACCAGCGGCGACCTGTTCATCGGTGAGAAACGGATGAATGACACACCGCCAGCAGAACGCGGCGTTGGTATGGTGTTCCAGTCTTACGCGCTCTATCCCCACCTGTCAGTAGCAGAAAACATGTCATTTGGCCTGAAACTGGCAGGCGCAAAAAAAGAGGTGATTAACCAACGCGTCAACCAGGTGGCGGAAGTGCTGCAACTGGCGCATTTGCTGGATCGCAAACCGAAAGCGCTCTCTGGTGGTCAGCGTCAGCGTGTGGCGATTGGCCGTACGCTGGTGGCCGAGCCAAGTGTATTTTTGCTCGATGAACCGCTCTCCAATCTCGATGCTGCACTGCGTGTGCAAATGCGTATCGAAATCTCCCGTCTGCATAAACGCCTGGGCCGCACAATGATTTATGTCACCCACGATCAGGTTGAAGCGATGACGCTAGCCGACAAAATCGTGGTACTGGACGCCGGTCGCGTGGCGCAGGTTGGGAAACCGCTGGAGCTGTACCACTATCCGGCAGACCGCTTTGTCGCCGGATTCATCGGTTCGCCAAAGATGAACTTCCTGCCGGTAAAAGTGACCGCCACCGCAATCGATCAAGTGCAGGTGGAACTGCCGATGCCGAATCGTCAGCAAGTCTGGCTGCCGGTTGAAAGCCGTGATGTCCAGGTTGGAGCCAATATGTCGCTGGGTATTCGCCCGGAACATCTACTGCCGAGTGATATCGCTGACGTCATCCTTGAGGGTGAAGTTCAGGTCGTCGAGCAGCTCGGCAACGAAACTCAAATCCATATCCAGATCCCTTCCATTCGTCAAAACCTGGTGTACCGCCAGAACGACGTGGTGTTGGTAGAAGAAGGTGCCACATTCGCTATCGGCCTGCCGCCAGAGCGTTGCCATCTGTTCCGTGAGGATGGCACTGCATGTCGTCGACTGCATAAGGAGCCGGGCGTTTAAGCACCCCACAAAACACACAAAGCCTGTCACAGGTGATGTGAAAAAAGAAAAGCAATGACTCAGGAGATAGAATGATGATTACTCTGCGCAAACTTCCTCTGGCGGTTGCCGTCGCAGCGGGCGTAATGTCTGCTCAGGCAATGGCTGTTGATTTCCACGGCTATGCACGTTCCGGTATTGGCTGGACAGGTAGCGGCGGCGAACAACAGTGTTTCCAGACTACCGGTGCTCAAAGTAAATACCGTCTTGGCAACGAATGTGAAACTTATGCTGAATTAAAATTGGGTCAGGAAGTGTGGAAAGAGGGCGATAAGAGCTTCTATTTCGACACTAACGTGGCCTATTCCGTCGCACAACAAAATGACTGGGAAGCTACCGATCCAGCCTTCCGTGAAGCAAACGTGCAGGGTAAAAACCTGATTGAATGGCTGCCAGGCTCCACCATCTGGGCAGGTAAGCGTTTCTACCAACGTCATGACGTTCATATGATCGACTTCTACTACTGGGATATTTCTGGTCCTGGTGCCGGTCTGGAAAACATCGATGTTGGGTTTGGTAAACTCTCTCTGGCAGCAACCCGTTCCTCTGAAGCTGGTGGTTCTTCCTCTTTCGCCAGCAATAATATTTATGACTATACCAACGAAACCGCGAACGATGTATTCGACGTACGTTTAGCGCAGATGGAAATCAACCCGGGCGGCACGTTAGAGCTGGGCGTCGACTACGGTCGTGCCAATCTGCGTGATAACTATCGTCTGGTTGATGGTGCATCGAAAGATGGCTGGTTATTCACTGCAGAACATACTCAGAGTGTCCTGAAGGGCTTTAACAAGTTTGTTGTTCAGTACGCTACTGACTCGATGACCTCACAGGGTAAAGGTCTGTCGCAGGGTTCTGGCGTTGCGTTTGATAACGAAAAATTTGCCTACAATATCAATAACAACGGTCACATGCTTCGTATCCTCGACCATGGTGCGATCTCCATGGGCGACAACTGGGACATGATGTACGTGGGTATGTACCAGGATATCAACTGGGATAACGACAACGGCACCAAATGGTGGACCGTCGGTATTCGCCCGATGTATAAGTGGACGCCAATCATGAGCACCGTGATGGAAATCGGCTACGACAACGTCGAATCCCAGCGCACTGGTGACAAGAACAATCAGTACAAAATTACCCTCGCACAACAATGGCAAGCTGGCGACAGCATCTGGTCACGCCCGGCTATTCGTGTCTTCGCAACCTACGCCAAGTGGGATGAGAAATGGGGTTATGACTACAACGGTAGCTCTTCAACCAACCCATACTACGGCAAAGCTGTTCCAGCTGATTTCAACGGCGGCAGCTTCGGACGTGGTGACAGCGACGAGTGGACCTTCGGTGCTCAGATGGAAATCTGGTGGTAATAGCAAAACCTGGGCCGGATAAGGCGTTCGCGCCGCTTCCGGCAATCAGCGCCTGATGTGACGCTTGCGCGTCTTATCAGGCCTACAACGGCTGTCAAATGTAGGCCGGATAAGGCGTTTACGCCGCATCCGGCATAAAAACAGGTTGTCATTATCTGAAAGGGGCGAAAGCCCCTCTGATTATCGGGTTTGGCGCGCTATTGCCTGGCTACCGCTGAACTCCAGATTTTGAGGTGAAAACAATGAAAATGAATAAAAGTCTCATCGCCCTCTGTTTATCAGCAGGGTTGCTGGCAAGCGCGCCTGGAATCAGCCTTGCCGATGTTAACTACGTACCGCAAAACACCAGCGACGCGCCAGCCATTCCATCTGTCGCGCTGCAACAACTCACCTGGACACCGGTCGATCAATCTAAAACCCAGACCACCCAACTGGCGACCGGCGGCCAACAACTGAAAGTCCCCGGCATCAGTGGTCCGGTTGCTGCGTACAGCGTCCCGGCAAACATTGGCGAACTGACACTGACGCTGACCAGCGAAGTGAACAAACAAACCAGCGTATTTGCGCCCAACGTGCTGATTCTTGATCAGAACATGACCCCATCAGCCTTTTTCCCCAGCAGTTATTTCACCTACCAGGAACCTGGCGTGATGAGCGCAGACCGTCTGGAAGGCGTTATGCGCCTGACACCGGCGTTGGGGCAGCAGAAACTTTATGTACTGGTCTTTACCACGGAAAAAGATCTCCAGCAGACGACCCAACTGCTCGACCCGGCAAAAGCCTATGCCAAAGGCGTCGGTAACTCGATCCCGGATATTCCTGACCCGGTTGCTCGTCATACCACCGATGGCTTACTGAAACTGAAAGTGAAAACGAACTCCAGTTCCAGCGTGTTGGTGGGGCCTCTATTTGGTTCTTCCGCTCCAGCTCCGGTTACGGTAGGCAACACGGCGGCACCAGCTGTGGCTGCACCCGCTCCGGCACCGGTGAAGAAAAGCGAGCCGATGCTCAACGACACGGAAAGTTATTTTAATACCGCGATCAAAAACGCTGTCGCGAAAGGTGATGTTGATAAGGCGTTAAAACTGCTTGATGAAGCTGAACGCCTGGGGTCGACATCTGCCCGTTCCACCTTTATCAGCAGTGTAAAAGGCAAGGGGTAATTACGCCCCACAGTGCTGATTTTGCAACAACTGGTGCGTCTCCTGGCGCACCTTTTTTTATGCTTATTTCCTGGGATATGAGCGATTTTTTATAGTACTTCGCTTCTTCTTCACTAAGAATGTGCATTATCTCAATGCCATATCAGAGATTCTTTTCCTATCCCCGGTAGTGTCTGGACGCTCAGGCTACTTTTCCAGGTTATTTTATTTCTGTAATACAGAGGTTTTATGATAGGTCATATCACAAATTCTGGCGGCAATAACTCTTTGATGAAACATGATGTGGTGCAAGGAAATAATAAATTAGATCTTGATTTACTACGTAATTTCAATGGGGTACCAGGGTTAAATCGAGAAAATTTTATTTATATCAGCAATATATTTTTAAATATAAAACAACGGAACGAAAAAAATCATTCAATAAATATGTTTCGTGAAGTCTCAATCAGTAATGATATTATAAGCGTAAAATTTTATAGAAATGAAGAAATAGAATGTGCTTGTGATTTTCTGATGGATAAAGATGCGCAGGGGTATATCGACCTGTCTGATTTGGATTTAACAAGTTGCCATTTTAAAGGTGACGTTATTTCGGAGGTGTCTTTTTTATCGTCAAATCTACAACATGCAACTTTCGAATGTAAAGAAATTGAGAATTGCAATTTTACTAAGGCAACAGTTAATAATGTCATATTTAAATGTCGACGTTTACACAATGTGATTTTTCTCAAAACGAGTGGCGAATGTGTTGATTTTAGCCAAAATATTCTTGATACAGTTGACTTCTCGCAGAGTCAACTTGGTCATAGTAATTTTCGCGAATGTCAGATTAAAAATTCAAACTTCGATAATTGTTATCTTTATGCTTCGCACTTCACCAGAGCAGAATTTCTTTCTACCAAAGAAATATCATTTATTAAATCGAATCTGACAGCTGTTATGTTTGATCATGTGCGAATGTCGACAGGGAATTTTAAAGACTGCATTACAGAGAAATTGACATTAACGATTGATTACTCAGATATATTTGGTAATGAAGATCTTGATGGTTATATCAATGCCATTATCCAAATGATTAATACGTTGCCTGATAATGCAGTGAAATTAAAATCCGTTCTGGCAGTCAAACTGGTGATACAATTAAAAATTCTTAATATTGTTAATAAAAACTTTATTGAGAATATGAAAAACACATTTAGTCATTATCCTTATGTGAGCAATCCAATTATACGTAGCTATTTATATCATGATGAAGATGATAAGTTCGATATTTTTATGCGTCAACATCGTTTTAGTAAGGTGAAATTTGATGTCACACAGATGAATACTTTCATTAATAGATTTCGTGTGAATAAATGGTTGATTGATCAAAATAATAATTTTTTTATCCAACTTATCGATCAGGCTCTACGATCATCGGATGAGATTATCAGAGAAAATGCCTGGTATCTTTATAAAGAGTGGATACGCAGTGATAATATATCACCTATATTTAAAGAAGTTGACGATTATTTAAGAACATTTAACGCCAAGCAATTAACACGAAACGATAATATCTTTATCCTGTTCTCCTCTGTCGATGATGGGCCAGTTATGGTGGTAAGCTCCCAGCGCTTACATGATATGTTGAATCCTACAAAAGATACCCATTGGAATTCCCCCTACATCTTTAAATCCAGACATGAAATGCTGCCTGTTAATATTACTCCGGAAACACTTTTCGGCTCCACATCTCATGATGAACATGCGCTTTTCCCAATTTTTACTGCAAGTTGGCGAGCTATCCATAAAAAGAATAAAGGTGTGTAAGTAAAGGAAAACATCACCATTCCTGGCATCCCGGGCGGTGATGCCCCTATGGTTGCTCTTGCCAGCACGGGCATCGGCAAAGCGTAAGGTTCAACAGCGTTTTATCACTTCATGCGATTGTTGCGTTTTTGTTGCGCATTAGATCACTTAATTTGCTATACATCTCCCGTAAACACTTTTCTGCGATACAATGCCTTTACGTTATGTAACGGAGAGTTCGGCATGTCACACCCCGCGTTAACGCAACTGCGTGCGCTGCGCTATTTTACAGAGATCCCTTCCCTGGATCCGCAACTGCTCGACTGGTTGTTGCTGGAAGATTCCATGACGAAACGTTTTGAGCAGCAGGGAAAAACAGTGAGCGTGACGATGATCCGCGAAGGGTTTGTCGGGCAGAATGAAATCCACGAAGAACTGCCATTGTTGCCGAAAGAGTCCCGTTACTGGTTACGTGAAATTTTGTTATGTGCCGATGGTGAACCGTGGCTTGCCGGTCGTACCGTCGTTCCTGAGTCAACCTTAAGCGGGCCGGAGCTGGCGTTACAAAAATTGGGTAAAACGCCGTTAGGACGCTATCTGTTCACATCATCGACATTAACCCGGGACTTTATTGAGATAGGCCGTGATGCCGGACTGTGGGGGCGACGTTCCCGCCTGCGATTAAGCGGTAAACCGCTGTTGCTAACCGAACTGTTTTTACCGGCGTCACCGTTGTACTAAGAGGAAAAAAATATGGAGTGGAGTCTGACGCAGAATAAGCTGCTGGCGTTTCATCGCTTAATGCGTACGGATAAGCCAATTGGCGCGTTACTGCTGCTCTGGCCAACATTATGGGCACTGTGGGTAGCGACACCGGGCGTTCCCCGGCTCTGGATCCTGGCGGTGTTTGTCGCGGGTGTCTGGCTGATGCGCGCTGCTGGTTGTGTGGTGAATGATTATGCTGACCGCAAGTTTGATGGTCATGTTAAGCGTACGGCGAACCGACCACTTCCCAGCGGCGCGGTAACGGAGAAAGAGGCGCGTGCGCTGTTTGTCGTGCTGGTACTGATTTCGTTTTTACTGGTGCTGACGCTGAATACGATGACCATTCTGTTGTCGATTGCCGCGCTGGCGCTGGCGTGGGTGTACCCGTTTATGAAGCGGTATACCCATCTACCGCAAGTGGTGCTGGGGGCGGCGTTTGGCTGGTCGATTCCAATGGCTTTTGCCGCTGTGAGTGAGTCGGTGCCGTTGAGTTGCTGGTTAATGTTCCTCGCCAATATTCTCTGGGCGGTGGCTTACGACACGCAGTATGCGATGGTTGACCGTGATGATGATGTGAAGATTGGCATTAAATCCACCGCAATCCTGTTCGGCCAATACGATAAATTGATTATTGGTATTTTGCAGATTGGCGTACTGGCGCTGATGGCGATCATCGGTGAGTTAAATGGCTTAGGCTGGGGATATTACTGGTCAATTCTGGTGGCTGGCGCGCTGTTTGTTTATCAACAAAAACTGATTGCCAACCGTGAGCGAGAAGCCTGCTTTAAGGCATTTATGAATAATAACTATGTTGGTCTGGTACTGTTTTTAGGGCTGGCAATGAGTTACTGGCATTTCTGATGATGTAAAAAAGCCGGATGATCATCCGGCTTTCTTCTGGGCTGCCTGATGCGCTGCGCTTCTCAGGCCTACACAACATATCGCAATTTATTGAATTTGCAGATCATGGTAGGCCGAATAAGGCGTTTGCGCCGCATCCGGCAATTCTCACTGATTACCCTTCGCCCTGCGTCGCACTCTCAATCGTCAAACGCACGTCTGATGTAATCAACTCCGCCAACAACTGATACACCTTCATCGTTTCTGCCGGTTCGGCGTCGCCGCTATCGCTGATATACCCTTCATCACGCAGTGTCAGCACCAGAGAACTGAACACCGCCTTGTCGAAGAACTCCGGCGCATTGATACCGTGCAGCACGGAGAGACGTTGCGCGACGGTGCGGCTCTCTTTCTCCAGCGTACCGCGGTTGATCGACGGGTTGGCGCTCAACAGCCAGAAGGTGATGGCATAACGTTGCAGCGTTTCGCGCGCGCCTGCGGCCAGCAGCTGTAGCGTGCGAGAATGCGCCGGGTTGATATGCAATTCATTATCTTGCAGGGTAATCAGTCCCTGGCGCTGCATCTCATTTGCCAGCGCATCAATAACGCCCGGCAACTCGTCGCGATCCCAGCGCAGGAACAGCTCCGCTTTCAGCATGGGGTAAAGCACATTGACGTGCTCCATCAATACGTCACGGGAGATGTGGCGATGCTGGGTGACAATTGCCGCCATCAACGAAGGCAGCACCAACATATGCGCAATGTTATTGCGATAGTAGGTCATCAACACTGCTTGTTCGCGCGGCAGAATGATGATGTCGCCGATCGTGTCTTTCTCGACTTCAAACTTGTTCATTTGCAGCGCGTGATCGATAAGCTCGCTGGCGCTGGCTGAAGGAACAGTAGAGTCCGTGGAGTAAGGCACGTTGCGCATTAGATCCAGGTAGCAGTTGAGTTGCTCGGTTAACTGCTCGCGAGTGAGTGAGCGCTGACGTGACGCCAGAAGTGCAGTGCAGCACAGGTTCATGGCGTTAGCCGCACCTGCGTTGTTAATGCGTACCATCAGATCGGCAGCAATGTTATTGACCGTCGGCGTTAACCAGGCCGGACGCACCGCTTCGATGGGATCGATAGATTCACGCCAGTCAGGTACATGCTGGTTAAGGTAGGTCATCAACGGCATTGGTTCACCGAAGTTGACGTAACCCTGACCGAGATTACGCAGCTTGCTTAAACCGCGCAGCATCTGCGGCAGGCTCTCTTTCTCTTTCGTTGCACCGCGCAGTTCTTTGGCGTAAGTACCCACTTCCATGACGTGCTCATAACCGATGTAGATCGGAATCAGCGTAATCGGACGCGTGCCGCCACGCAGCATCGCCTGAATGGTCATCGACAGCGTACCGGTTTTCGGATCCAGCAAACGCCCCGTACGGGAACGACCGCCTTCCACAAAGTACTCGACGGAATAACCACGGCTGAACAGTTCGCCGAGATACTCACGGAAAACGGTGGAATAAAGTTTATTGCCTTTAAAAGTACGGCGAATAAAGAACGCCCCCAGACGGCGGAAAATCGGCCCGGCCGGCCAGAAGTTCAGGTTGATCCCGGCGGCGATATGCGGCGGCACCAGCCCCTGGTGATACAGCACGTAAGAAAGCAGCAGGTAGTCCATGTGACTGCGGTGGCAAGGCACATACACCAGCTCATGACCGTCGTGGGCCAGCTGGCGAACGCGCTCGGCGTTATGGACGTTGATGCCCTGATAAAGTCGGTTCCAGGTGAAGCCCAGAATGCGGTCAGTCAGGCGAATCATCTCGTAAGAGAAATTCGCCGCAATCTCTTCCATCAGCGCAATCGCGTTCTGCTGCGCTTTTTCATGGGAGATTTTTTTGCTGCGCGCTTCATCTTCTACCGCTTTGGCAATGGCGCGGGAGGCGAGCAGCTTATTAAACAGATCCTGACGAGCCGGCAGACGTGGGCCCACAGCAGCCAGACGTTGACGGGCAAAGTGCATACGCGCCACGCGCGCCAGTTTCTGAGCGATAGTTTTATCTGTGCCGTGTTCATCGGCCATGCGGCGCAGAGAAACTGACGGCGAGAAACGCACAAAACTGTCGCGACCGAGCCACAGTACGGCGAAAAATTTCTGTACGCCGTTAAGCATACGCAGCGGTGGGTTCACTTCACCTTTTTCCCGCCCAGGCGCGCGACCGAACATCACCGATACTGGCACCATCTGCACATCCAGATTTGGATTGCTACGGTGCAAATCGAGATAGTCGTGGAACAGCTTAATGGACTCTTCTTTCGGTGTGTAATAGGTGAAAACACGCGGCCCGCCGTGAATGAACACATAGCGCGGCAGTAGCGTGCCGTCAATCTCCAGCGGCTCTAAGGGGTCAGGCAGGTCATGTGCCAGACACTGGGCGCGCAACGTCAGCAAATCTGCTTTCGAGTTGTACGGTAAAACGTACATAATTGGACGAGAGGTATCCAGTCCCAGTTCCGGGGCAGGATCTGCCGGAATAGACTTGCTTTTTACCAGGATGCTTAATGGTAAATTCAGTAATTTGTAGTAAATTCGTGGCCAGCCGGACATAAACGATGTAAAGCCTCTGGTTAATAATGCAAATGCGCGGCAAGGATAGCAGAAACTCATGGGAAATTCTGTGGTATCCGCTCATGTTTCGCGCGGCGTTACGCAAACCCGAATCATCGGATTTAACGGTACACTGATATTGACGCTCATAATGTAAAAAGGTTCTTTCAATGGCCAATAATACCACTGGATTCACTCGAATTATCAAAGCTGCTGGCTATTCCTGGAAGGGGTTACGCGCGGCATGGATCAACGAAGCGGCATTCCGTCAGGAAGGCGTAGCGGTATTGTTGGCGGTGGTCATCGCCTGCTGGCTGGATGTGGACGCGATTACTCGCGTGCTGCTTATCAGCTCCGTCATGCTGGTGATGATTGTGGAAATTCTCAATAGTGCCATTGAAGCCGTGGTTGACCGAATTGGCTCTGAATACCATGAGCTTTCCGGACGCGCTAAAGATATGGGGTCCGCTGCGGTACTGATCGCGATTATCGTCGCCGTGATTACCTGGTGCATCCTGTTATGGTCGCATTTTGGATAACCCTTCCAGAATTCGATAAATCTCTGGTTTATTGTGCAGTTTATGGTTCCAAAATCGCCTTTTGCTGTATATACTCACAGCATAACTGTATATACACCCAGGGGGCGGAATGAAAGCGTTAACGGCCAGGCAGCAAGAGGTGTTTGATCTCATCCGTGATCACATCAGCCAGACAGGTATGCCGCCGACGCGTGCGGAAATCGCGCAGCGTTTGGGGTTCCGTTCCCCAAACGCGGCTGAAGAACATCTGAAAGCGCTGGCACGCAAAGGCGTTATTGAAATTGTTTCCGGCGCATCACGCGGGATTCGTCTGTTACAGGAAGAGGAAGAGGGGTTGCCACTGGTAGGTCGTGTGGCTGCCGGTGAACCGCTTCTGGCGCAGCAGCACATTGAAGGTCATTATCAGGTTGATCCTTCCTTGTTCAAGCCGAATGCGGATTTCCTGCTGCGCGTCAGCGGGATGTCGATGAAAGATATCGGCATTATGGATGGCGACTTGCTGGCTGTGCATAAAACTCAGGACGTACGTAATGGTCAGGTCGTCGTCGCTCGTATTGATGACGAAGTTACCGTTAAGCGTCTGAAAAAACAGGGCAATAAAGTCGAACTGTTGCCAGAAAACAGTGAGTTTAAACCGATTGTCGTTGACCTTCGTCAGCAAAGCTTCACGATTGAAGGGCTGGCGGTTGGGGTTATTCGCAACGGCGACTGGCTGTGACATATCTCTGAGACCGCGATGCCGCCTGGCGTCGCGGTTTGTTTTTCATCTCTCTTCATCAGGCTTGTCTGCATGGCATTCCTCACTTCATCTGATAAAGCACTCTGGCATCTCGCCTTACCCATGATTTTCTCCAATATCACCGTCCCGTTGCTTGGGCTGGTCGATACGGCGGTTATTGGTCATCTTGATAGTCCGGTTTATCTGGGCGGTGTGGCGGTTGGTGCAACGGCGACCAGCTTTCTCTTTATGCTGTTGCTGTTTTTGCGCATGAGCACCACCGGGCTTACTGCGCAGGCTTATGGTGCCCAAAATCCCCAGGCATTAGCCCGTGCGCTGGTACAGCCGTTGCTGTTGGCTCTGGGGGCTGGGGCGTTAATTGCGCTACTGCGTACGCCGATTATCGATCTGGCGCTGCATATTGTTGGCGGTAGCGAAGCAGTGCTGGAACAGGCGCGGCGCTTTCTTGAAATCCGATGGTTAAGCGCACCGGCGTCGCTGGCGAATCTGGTGTTACTTGGCTGGCTACTCGGCGTGCAATATGCCCGTGCGCCAGTAATTTTGTTAGTAGTCGGCAATATTCTCAACATAGTGCTGGATATCTGGCTGGTGATGGGGCTGCATATGAACGTGCAGGGCGCTGCGCTGGCGACGGTTATTGCGGAATATGCAACATTGCTGATGGGTCTCCTAATGGTGCGTAAAATCCTCAAACTACGCGGAATCTCCGGCGAAATGCTGAAAAAAGCCTGGCGAGGAAACTTCCGTCGCTTGCTGGCGCTTAACCGCGATATCATGCTGCGCTCGCTGTTGTTGCAACTCTGTTTTGGTGCGATCACCGTACTTGGCGCACGACTGGGGAGTGACATTATCGCTGTTAACGCGGTTCTGATGACGCTACTCACCTTTACCGCCTATGCGCTTGATGGTTTTGCCTACGCGGTTGAAGCGCATTCAGGTCAGGCGTACGGTGCGCGCGACGGGAGCCAGCTATTGGAGGTCTGGCGCGCAGCGTGCCGCCAGTCGGGGATCGTTGCACTGCTGTTTTCGGTGGTTTATTTACTGGCAGGGGAACACATCATTGCGTTGTTGACGTCGTTAACCCAGATTCAACAGCTGGCCGACCGCTATATTATCTGGCAGGTGATTTTGCCATTGGTCGGTGTCTGGTGTTATCTACTGGACGGCATGTTTATAGGCGCAACGCGTGCGGCTGAAATGCGTAACAGTATGGCGGTAGCAGCAGCAGGTTTTGCCCTGACGCTCCTTACGCTGCCGTGGCTGGGCAATCATGGTTTGTGGTTGGCGTTAACTGTCTTTCTGGCGCTGCGCGGGCTTTCTCTGGCAGCTATCTGGCAGCGTCACTGGCGCAACGGTACCTGGTTTGCAGCAACGTGACGGTTAAAAATTCTGAATAAATAATCCTGGGTAAAATTCCTGACTACACTTAATCTCACGTTCAGAAGAAAAGTGAGCGTACTCTCATTCACAACCTAACGATGAGGTCTTGATTATGAATAAAGATGAAGCCGGCGGTAACTGGAAACAGTTTAAAGGTAAAGTGAAAGAGCAATGGGGCAAACTGACCGATGATGATATGACGATCATTGAAGGTAAACGTGATCAACTGGTCGGTAAAATCCAGGAACGTTATGGTTATCAGAAAGATCAGGCAGAAAAAGAGGTCGTGGATTGGGAAACCCGCAATGAATATCGCTGGTAATTAATCCCTCCTGCCCGACGTGTACAAGGATGTACGCCCTCTTAACGCGGTTTCTTTTTCACCTGCACAGAGTGATCATGCTGGCACTGTTCAGGATGACGACACGCTTCCACTTCCACGCATGCCGCACAGAGCCCATGTGCTTCAATCACATTATGCCGCAGGGCAAACCCCATTTTTGCCGCCAGCGTATGCATGATGTCCTCCACACCTTCCGCACACTCTTCTTTCACCGCACCGCAGCGATCGCAAATAAACATAGCTGAAGTATGCGTTGGCTGGTCGAACAGATGACAGAGCACATAGCTGTTGGTGGACTCAACTTTATGCACAAACCCTTGCTCAAGGAGAAAGTCTAGCGCGCGGTAAACCGTTGGCGGCTTGGCTTGCGGTTCAGCTTCGCGCAACAAATCAAGCAGATCATAAGCGCTGATAGCGCCATCCTGCAGACTCATCAGGCGTAACACTTCCAGGCGCTGCGGGGTCAGGCGCACATTACGCTGCGCACAGAGTTTTTCAGCCTGCGCTAATAAATCCTGCGTTGTGGTCTTTTCCATCGGGCACCTCAAGGTGTGGGTTAAGAATGTCCTTACTTTACCATGTTCCAGGAAAAACACCGAGAACCCTTATTGTTGTTGTAATGTTGATTTTCTGTTTCATAGGTAAGGTGTTGTATAGCCAGGTGACACCATTATCAACATGACAATAATTATTACTCCATTTTTAAATACATTGCTTGAAGTTAACTCGCTATTTATTTAAATGCGTTTGAAAGTATGCCTACAGATCAGAAATTATGAGCGGTTTTTGATAGTGACTTTTTGTCAAATGAATTATAAGAATGATACAGCTCGGTAAAAAGGTGGATAAATTATGTCAAGTATAATAGGAAGTTCAAGAGATTACTTTAATAAAAGCCTCAACTCAAATCAATACGATAATAAAAATGTAAGCTCGGAAAAACTTAAGGATATGTATAATAAATCGGTTGATTATGCAACGATGAGTAATCGCGCTGCGATTATTGCAAAAATAGATTTGTTTATTCAGAGGATTACCCATAATTTATGGACTGCAAGTGAAAAGAATGTTTCCTTAATTGGACGAATAAATGCTCTCAAAGATTGGGTTGACGAGTGTATTGTAGAGTGCACTAATGAGCAATTAGGTGATCGTGACTATATTTCTGCATTTGTAGAACGGGCGATTTTTCATTATGCGATGGATTTTGTTTGTAATCCAATGGAAAATAGCGATGCAACTCTAATAGACAGGTGTACTTTCGATGTAATAAATCAGAATGACCTTCCCTCCGCAATTCAGCTATTTTATGATAAACCCTATGGTAAAGTACCTGTAGCGTCATTACATCTAAAAACTGTAAGCGAAGGTTTTTTAAATTTGGAAAATGCATATAAAGCAAAGAACGATGCTCGCTTAAAACCCTTGGCTTCCCTTTTACTTTCATTCTCATATGGTAGTGCATCAGCTGATATCATAGCAACAGCACAAAGAGTTAATGATTATTGTGAAAACCACATAACAAGTAAGATAAAAATATTATCTCGTCAAGTGATGAAAAAAAGCCTGAGGGATATGAAAGAATTAGTAGATAAAAATGAACTGGATTTTAATTTAATTCTGAATGAGAGGAAAAAGAAGGCTGAAGAAGACAATAAAGACATCACAGACATTACAAAAATGCAGGCTGCAGGTGAGACGTTAATTAAATTCGTTCAATCATTTGACCCAGACTCAACGGGACCCATTGTAATTGGCAAAGATATGAATGACAAAGATATAAATGACAACGATCTCATTAACGAAGATATTATTAAGTTCATTTATGACCTATTCGGTATTGTGTTAAAAAAATAAAATGTGAATTTTCTCTGTAGTATGGAATTTTTTACATAAAAGAACCCAACATTGCTTGGGTTCTTTTTTATCTATCATTGCCATTCGCCGCGAGATAGTTCAACACGCTTTTATGTATGATTTTTTATTTATCGTCGAAACTGAATTGCTTATCATTGCTTTTCACAACGCTAACATCTAATAAGATTATTTCTTCAATTCGCGAGAGCGTCACGCTTTGAAGGGATCTCATTTTTCTTTTTCAAAGAGCCAGGCGCTTCCTGTTGTTATGGTATAGTACCCCGCTATTGAGCCTCCTGAACAGTGATGCTGAATAACATAACTCCATGATATATCGTTAAAATAATCTCTACTTTTGAAAATGCACGGTAATTCTGAAATGCAAAAAATCAACCAAACCAGCGCAATGCCTGAAAAAACTGACGTTCACTGGAGTGGTCGGTTTAGCGTTGCACCAATGCTCGATAGGATGTACCGTTGTTGAAAAACAAGCAGTTATACACTCTGTGGGAGCCTATTGGGAACCCGGCGTTTTCATTTCAAGGTGTAATCCATACGCGGCTTAAGAATGAGATATAATGCGACTTTTAGTGTTCCGCTTGAGAGGCCATGATGCTTACCCTGGACGAGATAGGTCAATCAGTACGTAACAATATCCAGTTGATTATTGATCATGTCGGCTTACCTCTTGCTGTTGGTCCGCTCAGTGATGATGATTACAAGATTCTGTGTGGTGGCTATGGTGAGCTTGAATGGGACTATGCGTTAAGTACCTATGGCAACTCCAGAGAAAAGTATGAGTTCTGCATAAAACTTGTTCAGCAAGGTCGGGTTCAGGGAATACCATCAGGAGCAGCAATTTGTGTTTATGGGGTTGAAGAAAACATCTTTCGTATCCATATGATCGAAAGGTTTTCTAGAGAAGATGAATCTCACCCATTGAAAGGGCGCATGGTTTTACTCACTCTTATGAGTGCTTTTATATTTTGTAAAGCTGTTGAATGTAAAGTTGTCCACATTGTAGAGCCAGTACCAGAACTGGTGCAGTATTACGAGTCTTTTGGTTTCCGCATGGAACAGTGCGGTTATGTGATGTCGGCAGTCATTGATGAGCTGCAGGATATCTTTCTTAAATTTGCTCAGTAGGTATAGACGAGAAGGGTCTACAAATTGTAGGATACCCGTCCAGATTACCTTAAAGGTACATCTATGGCAGTCGTTTTGTGCTTAAACTACTAAGAAACGATGTCACCAATCGACATGATCGATTGGCATAAGTTAGCGAAACAAGCTAGCTTTAAAGAAAGGGTTAGAGACGCCTTTACTGTCTCGGGAGTTTTCTATGAAAGATCAAAAAGCAACCAAGCCACAGGTTAAGTTCGACACAATGAAAGCATTCGCAGGTATGGGTGCTGCTGTTGAAGTTCTGATGAAGGCTGCTCCTAATGCGTTCACTCACGCTACTGTCTCTGGTAAAGAGCAGCAGGGTAAGCTTCGTCGTCGCAAAGCAGCATGATCATAGCTGGTGCTTTTTGAAAACCCGCCTTCAGGCGGGTTTTTTCTTTAGTGATGTTCTTTGTCCTTCTGTTTGACTGTTCTGACCTGTTCCCACTCGATACGTCCTTCTTCTCGCCTTTTGTCTATGTATTCCGCAAGATCTTGAATATTGATGCAACGTTTTGCTTTTTGTGATGTGCCGATGCGATATGTTGGAACGGGCAACTTACAAGCGTTTGCTTTTGCTTCTGCCGTGGCTGGACTCATGCCAAAGTACTTTTGGCTAACTGCTGAGAGTTCAATGTTAGGGGTATTGAATTCAGCCATCAGTAAAAACAAGGTGTTCATAATTTTCTCCATCAAAACCGGCTGCACCCGGGAAAATCATAATTCTGTGCTGGTGGCAGGAATTAATTTCTGCCAGATAGCGGAAACATATTTTGCCTGATGACGGGCATCGGCTAGGGCGTTGTGCCGTTCGCCATCGAAAGGCATGTCCATTTTGGGGTCGAATCCGATGGAACGCCCAAGCGTAACGATCGTGCGTACATCGTGGTCATTCCAGTACGCCCACGGGCAGATTTGTCCTGCTCGCTCGTAAGCTCCACGTAAAATTACGTTGTCGAAGGTGGCCCCGTTACCCCAGACTTTTAAATATTTTATATTGTCTGCATGCTGATTAATGAAATGACTCAATTCAGAGAGTGCATCGCTGATCGATAAAGTATCATCAATACAGATTGCAGCTCGTGCTTCAGGGCTCTGTTTCAACCACCACAGGATGGTATCGCCGTCAGGTGTAGCTCCTTGCTTCATAGCACTGTCCAGGCTGACAACCGCATAGAATTCTTGTCCGATGTCACCGGTTTCTGGGGTAAAGAACACCGCGCCAATGGAAACGATCGGTGCATCCTTATTTTTCCCCATCGTCTCAAGGTCGATCATTAAGTTGTTCATCACTTCACCTCCTGCGGCGGTTCTGGTAGCGACATCCAGTGAGTTGCTTGCTCAATACCATTACCCGGCTTAATCGTTGCATCTCCGCGCCGAAAGGTGCTTCCGGTATAGCGTGCGGAGCATATTAGCGGTTCAACCAGAGAGCTATCGAAATTCACCGAAATAAGCACGTTCTGGCCCTTTTCAGGCATTCGATCACTACAGCTTATCCAACTATCCGGAGTTCCCGGAGAATTGCCATTTACATCGAAGTTTGGCTCTGCGTCCTGAACCAGGAGGATGTAACCATTCTTGGCTGTATCAAGTTCTAACGCCTCGGTGACGGTACCGAAATAGCGATTACCTAAATCAGCATCACAAGTGCTTACATCAATGGAAACTTCCATGCCTTCGATTAATTCTGGCAAGTTGTAAGTCTGGCTTACAGGTTCGGCTTCCAGCGATGTCAGTGCAATCCGTGCCAGTTCCATTTGTTCACCACGGGTAAGCCCGTTTTCAAGCGGGTTTTTAATGAACAATTCAATACGTTCTTTGGTAATAGTGGTCATGTGTTACTCCTTAACCCGCAGTGCTTTCAACTGATGAGGGGAACAAAATCTTTTCATCAAACCCTGCATTCATATCATGAACAGCAACACACCAATCCATCGACGAACGATTATCAAGAGCCTCCATGATTTCATCCATGCGGCGTAGGTCATACAGGTAAATGCTTTTATCGCCAATGGTGTAAAAACCAATTTTTTTCGGTGATGGGCAGCGATCAAGAACGTCCTGTAATTCGTTCAACCATGCCCGTTCTTTTTTTGTCAAAGTTGCCATATCACTCTCCTTTGATGCGAATGCCAGTAGCGCGGATTGCATCGATGACTTCAGAAACTTTGTATGCCATTACCGTTTGGTAATCATCGTGAAAATCTGTTCGATGAAGCATGCTGCTACGTTCCGGGAGCAGTATTTCCCGCTCCTCCAGTTCTGCTATGCGCTTTTTTGCTGCTTCCAGTTCATCCAGTAATTCCAGCACGGTAGCCGGATTAGCCTTGGCAACAAAATCCCGGACTGGCTTACAATCAATCTCCGCAATGGGTTGATACGATGTGTAGCCATGCTGTCTTGTATAACTACCGTGACGAATAACGAAAAAATCACCATTTATTTTTTTAGCCTGCCACTTATCTTCACCGGCTTTCTCTGCCGCCTCACGCAGCGCCTGATAGTTAATTTTGCTCACTGGTTGCCTCCTGTTAAATTTTCTGTGATATCAGCGTTTACGACGATCATTCACATACACCGGCATAAACACTGCTGCACACCGTCTTATCGTTCGTGCTCGCCAGTAGGTCAAATTGAGCGCCACCTCGGGTTGTCATTGCCCAGTCGCGATAGGTTTCGATTCCGTAGCTGTCTACGGTAACTACATCTATGCGACGTTCTGCCCGGCGTGGGTCATGAGTTGACGGGAAAAACGTTGAGTTGCCGCGGCGAGAGCAGGCTGCAACTAATCGTTCCCACTCTGCCACTCTGGCGATTTCCTCTGGCCAGCGCTGAAAAATTTCCGCCAGTTCAGATTTTCTGGCATGAATGCATGGCATACACCCAACGCGGCTGCATCCTTGTTGGTAGAGTGGGTTGGGTTTAATCCCGTGACGCCTGGCAATAGCGAAAACATCCTCATGTAGCCAGTTGAGAATCGGACGATAGACATGCAATCCGGGGGTATTGTCCGCATCCTCCTCCCACACTTGCAGGCGTGCCCTCGATGGCGATTCCTGAGCACGCACACCCTGCCAGGAGATAACTTCGTCATATTTATCAAGCGCAGGTTGCACCACCTGAGTGCGCACTGGTTCGTGTTTCAGTTCGAATGTACAGAACCGCGCTTTAGTGCTCGGGAAACGACCTTTCCACATGCACAGGTCAAGAAATGGATTTCCGGTTGGGTGGAGGATTTCCAGCGCACGAGCAACACGTTCCGCTGCTTCATCAGGCGTCATTCCGCACTCTGCAACAAGAGATACAGGCCATTTTTCAGCAATGAATTTGCGCTTACCTTCTATCTGGCGAGTGAAGTCGGCTTTTACGCGGCGAATTGGTCCCAGCTTTTGTTCCAGATAGTCAAGGTACTCCATCGTTTGTGGGTGTTCGTGCCCCGTGTCAGCAAACACGCGCTCATGCTGTATATCGTTTTCTATGGCGTACAAACATTGCGCCAGTGAGTCTTTCCCGCCAGACATGGAAACCAAATTAAAAGTGCTTTCTGCTCGGCAGCGCTGAACGATGCTCACTGGTTGCCTCCTTTGCGAAGCTGGGCGGCAAAGTCAACTAACCACTCAGTCATTTCAACCTTCCCTACCAGGTCTGAACCAGGGTGCATACAGCAATCACTCTGCACCGCTTTGAAATCCTTATACTCATATTCTTGGGCCACCAGATTTTTTGCAGCTTCTATAGCAGCATCCACGCCCTGCGCCCGCACTTCAGCCAGGAAAGCATCGGTGGCTGGCATATTTCCTGTTGCCTTCATGGCCTCCAAAATAACCAGAACGCCATCTCGCCCAACCACCTCAGCGATAACCTCAGTGTTGTCGCCAACAACATCGCAGAATGCCTGAACTGCCTTACGAGCCAGCTCATTCTCCGCTGCAAGCGCCGAAAACTTCTCGTGTGTCAACTTTACAGCTGCATCAGCCTGCTTAATTGACTCAATCGCTCTCTGCTGGTCTTCGGACAGAGCCGAAATCTTGGCCTCCGCTTCAGCAAATTTACGCACCAGATATTCAGCATCCGTTTCATTCACTTTCAGATCTCGCGGTACACATTTCCCGCGAAGAAATCCTTCCATTTCGAAAACATTCATGCGCATTTGCGTAACTCCGATAATTCGTTAAAGCGTTCCATAAACATCCCGTAGGCATGGCCTGGAGCCAGTGGAATCACGTTGAACATCTCTGTTGCCGGGATACCTTCCAGTACAGGCCAGAAAGAGCCATCATCAAGCCCGAGATCGCGGCGTTCGGTTGCCAGCATGATGAGATCGGCATATTTCACAGGCGTGCTCATAACCTGGGGTAACCCGTATTTCTCACGGATTACGGCATCTATTTTTTCTTCCATCCGTTTATAGTCAGGAAGAAGGCGTTTCAGTGGAGCGGGGATGTCCTGGCAATATGCTTCTGTTGCATCATGCATTAACGCTTCAAAAGCAAATTCCTGCGGTACCAGCTGGCTGCAAAGAACCGCATGTTGGGCGACGCTGTAGAAGTGCGAAAGATGACCGGCAAAGCGACAGATATTTGAAAGGGAAACCGCGATATCGTTAATATCGATGTCGTCTTTATTTATCCTGTCATAATAAAAATGCTTCCCGGAAAAAGTTTTAATAAATGACATTTTGTTCTCCACGTATATGCGCTGCACCGCGCTGAATTCTGCTAAAAAGAATCCCTCACCATCCGGTGATTATTGAGTTAATTACGTTTCCATAAATGCCCCCGCAGGGGCATTTGCAGTAATGAAATCAGGCGGTGAAAGTACCAATAAAGGTTTCTACTTTGCTGTCTTTGAATTTCTCAACAAGCAGATCACGAAATTCGTTAGCCATTTCTTCCTGCACCGCTTCCAGCTGAATAATGCGCAGAACCAGTACAGGACGATCGCCAGTGATAATGCTGAGGCGTAATTTAAACGGACGTTCTTTCAGACCTTCAAACGGAACGCATTTAAATTCAAATGCCACTGGCATAATGTCTTTGGTCTTCGCTTCGACAGACTCCATCAGGGAGCGTTTGCCGCTGAAGTCATTGTCTTCAAAATCAGCGGTCTGGTTCGCTTCAATTGTGATTTTACGGATCGCCGCAGCCGCTTTGGTTGCCTGAATGGCGTCACCATTAGCATCAAAGCCCACAAGGTAGTCGGCCCAGTCTTCAATCCATTCTGCCAGTGATTTCTGGGAGTTACGCTCGCCATTAACAGACAACAGAGCAGAGAACGGTGCAGTCTTTTTCAGTTTGAGAGTGGCGGTGTTATCTGCGTGACCTGGTTCATCAATAGTACCCAGGTTAAGCACACTGACGGCACGCATATTATCAGCATCGATAAAGCAGCGGGTGCCTTCATCTGCAAGATCTTTAGAATAACGGGTAAAGTCATCGATGCTGGCAGTGGAAAGCGCACCACGGAAACGGAAACGATTTAAATTAAATTTTTCCAGATCATGAATGCGGAAATTCTCAGGCAATGCCACAGCATCGGCACCAATCTTACTGATAATTTCATTAACACCCTGAGCAGAAATAAGGGCATGGATTTGATTAATTGCGGTTGCGTCTAAGTTCTGAGACATAATAAGTCCTCACTATATAAAAATATTCAGTGATGAGATAAATAATCAGTTTATTAAAAACGATATTAATGACCCGCTGCGCGGAGTTTTCCGTCAGGTTCACCGGCAAGAGTCAGTAATTGTCCCTGGTCTTCCTGCAGAATAGTCAGGCGACCACCGCGATTGACATACATCGGCGTTTCGGTGGTGTCTTCTTCAGAAATTTTCCCGCGGTTAGTCGGGCGAACATATGAGAGTTTGTGTTTGATTTTCACACGGTTCTCATCAAACGGTTCGATTTCCAGGTTGAGCGAGACCTTACCTTTGGTTTTCGTGTTCATCACACCGGAAGCGACTTCACTGAGAACTGCGCCGATTTTGGTTTCAAATACGCCGCCGTCCAGCTCCCCGATAAATGCCTGCACATCAGTACTGCGTTCGCTAGCCATTTTGCTGCTCCTCATCATATCGACCCTGCAAGGTCGGTTGGTTTCTCCACAAAACAGAGAAGAACACCTGCGGTGGCAGCCGCCCGGGTGGATTGGGTTATGAGCCCGTCGTCCGGTGATGCTCTTCTCTGTTTTGTAAAAAGAGCGGTACCAGCCGGAAGCAAGTGTACAAACTGGTACCGCCAAAGCAGTGGCTGTTGTGGTGACCGGTGCTGATCTCCGGCTTGCGGTTATTTCAGACTCTCACGGGCGTTTAATTGCCCCGCCGAACAGCTCTTTTCCGCAATAGCTGCAATGTCTTTCGCGCATCAGCCTGCGCATTCACCACAACGCTGAGAGCACTTAGCCAGTTACGGCACCACACTTTGTCGCGGTTCCATAAATGCCCTCATCGTTGCACCCTGGTCTCTTCCCAGGCGTCAAACCGGATCGCCGCGCTGGTTAGGCGTCTTATCAGCATCCTCATTGACTTGCACATTCCGGCTACCTGGTTTGTTTGCCCGAGCAAGGAGTGGATTGTCCCCTTTAACGTCCCCAGACCGCTAACGACGCATGTGCCATACGCCGTGTTACAACCAAATTTTGTTAGTACCTTGTTTGTAGGTCTGGAAAGAAAGATAAAATGAAGTTGCGCATTATGCAAGTGTTTTTATTGCGAGATATGCAATTTGGTGGGTAATGAAAAGCCACCTTCTGGTGGCTAATTGATGTTGAGGTAGGGGGTTAATTGTGTCGCTTAAGGGTTTGTGACTGACTGATTAAGACCTTTCCAAAGACCATAAACCGGTGTTCGTTTTCGCTGGTAATTCCCCATTCGCGGTAAATCTGATTATCAGAAATTACCAGCAGTTTATCAGGTATCATTTGCAGTCGTTTGACGTAAATTTTATCATCAAAACCAAATACATATATACCATCCCCATCAAACTGATTGATACTGATATCAACGAAGATGAGATCTCCTGGCTCAATGGTTGGACACATACTGTCCCCACGAACGTTGATAACTTTAATGTGATTTGCTGGTCGTCCACCAAACATCGATACAGCATTATCAGTTCTGTATTCAATGGCATGAATCACATCAATGACATCACCGCCCTGGATAAGGCCATTTCCCGCACTGGCACTGACATCCAGCATTTCAATACGGAATACATCCTTCACCTGCGCAACATCCTCACTAATACTGTTTTTACATACAGTATTACTTTTGAGGTCTGAGGTAAAGAGATCAGCAATATCAACACCTAAGCTCCTGGCAATATTACTCAGGGCTTGTTCAGTGAATTGTTTCTGCTTACCTGTTTCGAGGCGCGAGATATTTGCCGCATCCACTCCTATTGCTTCAGCGAGATCGGCGATTTTCATGTTCTTCGCCTGGCGAAGTTGTCTGACTCGATTTCCTATGTTCATGCGTTTATTACATTTCTTTATTGCGCGTTAAGCAAATCAACTTGCGCAAAATATTTGCGTGAAATAATATGCTCATCACGCAATATGTGGAGGTTATATGCAATCACCATTACGGAATGTGCGTAAGGCGCACGGATTTACTTTGCAGCATGTTGCTGCGGGCGTTCAGGTCAATCCAGCGACGCTGAGTCGTATTGAAAGACTGGAACAAATTCCATCTATCGATCTTGCAGAACGTCTGGCCAATTTTTTTAAGGGTGAAATCAGCGAAATGCAGATTCTTTATCCGGCACGTTTTCAATCTAGCCAAAACCAGAATGGGTTTAAACCACAGGAACAGGAGGTAAGCCGTGGGTAAGCATCATTGGAAAGTGGAAAAACAACCTGAGTGGTACGTGAAAGCTGTCAGAAAAACTATCGCGGCATTGCCTGGGGGTTACGCTGAAGCTGCTGACTGGCTGGATGTAACAGAGAACGCTTTATTCAACCGCCTTCGTGCAGATGGCGATCAGATTTTCCCGCTGGGATGGGCAATGGTTTTACAGCGCGCGGCTGGCACTCACTACATTGCGGATGCTGTCGCACAGTCTGCTGGTGGGGTGTTCGTATCGCTTCCTGAAATTGAGGAAGTAGAGAACGCCGATATAAACCAGCGCCTGCTGGAAGTCATCGAACAGATCGGGAATTACTCAAAGCAGATTCGTTCGGCAATCGAAGATGGGGTCGTGGAGCCACACGAGCAGACAGCAATTAATGATGAGTTGTATCTGTCAATTTCGAAGCTCCAGGAGCATGCAGCACTGGTCTACAAAATCTTCTGCGCTCCAGAAAAGAGTGACGCCCGCGAGTGTGCAGCTCCGGGCGTCGTGGCGTTTTGTGTCTGTGGAGAAACTAACGCATGAACAGTTTAACGGCAAATAACCGTTTGTCGCAACAGCTGGTGGTCAGCGTCTCTGAACACCTGTTGTTACGGCATGAATGCAGATTACCAAATCACCTGGCTGTAAGTAACCACAGAGAACTTTACCTGACTGTGGGGGGCGAGTTGTGCAGGAACTTAACCGCTGGTTTCGTGACGGAAGAGGGCTTTATGTTCATGTTATTCGTTGGGAACCAGAAACACAGCGCGTTATCTATCTTCGCAAAGACTACCCGCATGAGTGCTTTAGTCCTTTGTGGAAATTCAGGCGTGATTTTGTTGAGTGTGAAGGACCACCAGCACATTGATTCTGCCATTCCGGGACGTTACACTGTTCAGGCACCTTATAAAGCGGGTGCCGGGATTGGCGTCCTGAAATTGATTACTGAGCATAACCGCGCTCATGCGGTTTTTTCGTGTCATGAGCATTGCTACGCCCAAATTATGGTGGGGCGTACAGGGCCGACTTCGGTCGGGCCGGGTTCGGTAGTCTCCGGTAACGCCAACCCTGTACGTCTCACCACCTCTGTGATTGGCGTCCCATGTGGTGAGTTTTCTAAAAAACTGACTACCGGGGCTGTCACCATGACTACTCTCCCAACCCTCTCTCAACCTGAAATTGCCATCGTTGATGGTCAGGCTGTTACTTCTTCTTTGGCTGTTGCTGACTTCTTCTCTAAACGTCATGACGATGTTCTGAAAAAGATCCGCATTTTGGATTGTTCTCCAGAGTTTTGTGCCCGCAATTTTGCGGAGACATCAATTTTGGTACGCCAGCCCAACGGCGGTACTCGCAAACTTCCTTGCTATCAAATAACCCGCGACGGCTTTGCGTTTCTTGCTATGGGGTTCACGGGGAAACGTGCTGCCCAGTTCAAAGAGGCATACATCAATGCCTTTAACCAGATGGAGAAACAGCTTTCAAAGCCCTCTGTACCGAGCGACGTTGCACATAACGCCAGCGTTCTCTATTCCTACATTTCATCAATTCATCAGGTCTGGTTGCAGCAGCTTTATCCCATGCTGGAAAAAGCTGAATCACCGCTGGCTGTAAGTCTGTATGACCGAATTAACGATGCGGCATTTCTTGCCCGTCTTATTCATTCGTCGCTGAACTCTTCAGAGGTAAGGGGGCGCAAATGATCCGGAATATTTTCAAACGATTTACCAATCAGACTTTCCGTTGTCCTCGCCCGGGTCAGTGGTACACCACGCCTGCAGGGCATGTTCTACGTGTTAGCCTGGTGGACCGTGAATGTCAGAAGGTGATTTGTGAACCGCTGGGCCGTAATTACCGCGTCAGTATGCCGCTTATAGCCTTTTGCTCCGGAAAAAACATGAAGCATCTCGGAGGTGCAGCATGAGTATGGAGCTGATGGTTAAAGCGATGAAAATTCGAGTGGGTAATCCATTGCGAAAACTGGTTCTGATCAAGCTGGCTGATAATGCCAGCGATCAGGGTGAGTGCTGGCCCAGCTACCAGCATATTGCTGACCAGTGCGAGATTAGCAAACGTTCTGTGATGAATCATATTGCGGCCCTTTGTGATTCCGGGCTGGTAAAAAAAGTCACCCGGAAAGGTGAAAAAGGTAACTCAAGTAATATCTATCTCCTTCATCTTGATGGTGCAGGAGATTCACTAGGGGGTAGTGCAAATAATTCACTATCTGGTGCAGCAAATTCACCAGGTAGTGCAGGAGTTGCACCAGGGGGTAGTGCAGGAGATTCACCCAGAACCAGTCACTCTTTTGAACCAGTCAAAGAACCAGTCAATGAACCAATAGCTGTTGGTGCATCTGCTGATGAGTCTGTGCGAGTTCGTTCAAACCGACCGGAATACTCTCCGGAGTTTGAGCAGGCATGGCTGGCATACCCCAAACGTGCTGGTGGCAATTCAAAATCTGCAGCCTTCAAAGCCTGGAAAGCCCGTTTGAATGAGGGGGTAAAACCCGAAACCATGCTGGAAGGTGTGAAACGCTACGCGGGCTGGGTATCTGCGATGGGTAACAGCGGAACACAATTTGTGAAACAGGCTGTCACGTTCTTTGGTCCGGATCGTCATTTCGAAGAATCCTGGGAAGTTCCTGCGGTATCTGCAGCCAGACGCGAGGACCCGTACTTCAAAGCCAGTTACGACAACGTGGACTACAGCCAGATCCCGGCAGGATTCAGGGGGTGATCATGAGTCTTTTGAATGAAGTTCAGAAATTCATTGAAGCCCATCCGTGGTGTACTTCCGGAGACATTGCGGATGCTTTTGCAGGTTACTCACGGCAGCGCGTTCTGCAGTCAGCAAGCAAGTTACGTCAGAGTGGGCGTGTGGCTCACCGTTGTGAAGGAGATACACGCAGACATTTCCCACGCCTGACTGAGAGAGCGCAGGAGCCGGAACCACAACCAGTTCGTGAAACCAGACCTGTGCGCAATTTCTATGTCGGCACTAACGATCCCCGGGTGATTTTGTGCCTGACCCGCCAGGCGGAAGAACTGGAGTCTAGGGGCTTATACCGTCGTGCTGCAACGGTGTGGATGGCGGCATTCCGTGAAAGCCACTCCCAGCCAGAACGAAACAATTTTCTGGCGCGTCGTGAGCGGTGCTTACGGAAAAGCAGCAAGCGCGCTGCATCAGGTGAAGAGTGGTATCTGTCAGGGAATTACGTGGGGGCTTAATGAGTAATAAATATTGCCAGGCGCTGGTGGAGCTGCGGAACAAACCAGCCCATGAACTGAAGGAAGTGGGCGATCAGTGGCGCACGCCGGATAACATTTTCTGGGGAATTAACACCCTGTTTGGCCCGTTTGTTCTGGATCTGTTCACTGACGGTGATAACGCCAAATGTGCCGCGTATTACACGGCGGAAGACAACGCGCTGGCGCATGACTGGTCAGAACGTCTTGCGGAGCTTAAAGGTGCTGCCTTTGGTAATCCCCCATACAGCCGCGCCAGTCAGCATGAGGGGCAATACATCACCGGCATGCGTTACATCATGAAGCATGCCAGTGCCATGCGTGATAAAGGCGGGCGCTATGTTTTCCTGATCAAAGCTTCCACCAGCGAAGTGTGGTGGCCGGAAGACGCAGACCATATTGCTTTTATTCGCGGGCGTATTGGTTTTGAACTTCCTGCCTGGTTTATCCCGAAGGATGAGAAGCAGGTGCCGACAGGCGCTTTCTTCGCTGGTGCTATTGCTGTTTTCGACAAGACCTGGAAGGGACCGGCAATCAGCTACATCGGGCGCGATGAACTTGAGGCATGTGGCGAGGCGTTTCTGGCGCAGGTTCGCCAGCAGGCGGAAAAACTGGTCAGGGAGATGGCGGCATGACGACGTTAACTCAATGCCAGCAGCAGGTGCTGGATATGCTGATTTCTTACCAGCAAGAACGTGGCTTCCCGCCAACCAATCAGGAGGTGGCAACCATGCTGGGATACCGTTCAGTGAATGCAGCGGTGGAGCATCTTCGCGCACTGGAGAAAAAAGGCGTCATCACGATAAAGCGTGGCGTGGCCCGGGGGATAACGCTTCATACCGCGGTGAAGGACGACGACAGCGAGGCGGTCGGGATTATCCGCGCACTGCTTGCCGGTGAGGAAAACGCCAGGCTGCGTGCAGCCCACTGGTTACATGAGAGGGAGCTGAAAGTATGAAGCTGATTCTGCCTTTTCCGCCCAGCGTGAACACGTACTGGCGACACCCCAACAAAGGGGCGTTTGCTGGTAAGAGCCTGATAAGCGCGGCGGGGCGAAAATTCCAGAGCGCGGCGTGTGCAGCAATAGTTGAGCAGTTACGTCGTCTGCCAAAACCAACGTCGGCACCTGCTTCAGTGGAGATCGTGTTGTTTCCTCCGGATAACCGGATCCGCGATCTGGACAACTATAACAAGGCGCTGTTTGACGCCCTGACCCACGCGGGTGTGTGGGAAGACGACAGTCAGGTGAAAAGAATGCTGGTGGAGTGGGGACCGGTTATCCCGGAAGGGAAGGTCGAGATCACTATCAGTAAGTACGAGAAAACGGCGGGTGCAGCCGCCTGATTAAGAGGAGAAACGAAGTATGAATAATCTGATGGTTATTGATGGTATTGAAGTTCGTCGTGATGCTTATGGACGTTACAGCCTGAACGATCTGCATCGCGCAGCAGTAGCATCTGGTGCAAATGCCAGAACCAAGGAGCCAGGAAAGTTTCTTTCCAGCCAACAAACTGTTGAGCTTGTTCATGAATTGACCAACACCCAGAATTTGGGTGTTGACCCGGTGAGTGTGATTCATGGGGGAAATGAACGGGGAACGTATGTCTGCAAGGAACTGGTGTATGCCTATGCAATGTGGATCAGCCCGTCATTCCATCTGAAGGTGATCCGTACTTTCGATATGGTAACCAGCGCACCGGAAAAATTATCCGGACAGGCTGCTGACAAGATGCAGGCTGGCGTGATCCTGCTGGACTTTATGCGCCGGGAGTTAAACCTGTCTAACTCTTCAGTGCTTGGTGCCTGCCAGAAACTCCAGGAGGCTGTTGGCTTACCGAATCTGGCACCGCGCTATGCCATTGATGCTCCTGCTGATGCACACGATGGCTCAAGTCGCCCGACACTGTCACTGAGTGCACTGCTGAAACAGTATGGTATACGCCTGACGGCTAATCAGGCATATCACCAGATGGTGAAACTGGGGATCGTCGAGCAGCGCGAACGATACAGCCGTACCGCGATTAACAACATCAAAAAATTCTGGTCGCTGACAGCGAAAGGTTGCATGTTCGGCAAGAACATCACCAGTCCCGCAAATCCGCGCGAGACGCAGCCGCATTTCTTCGAATCCCGATTCCCTGAGCTGTTAAAGCTGCTCGATACCGTTCATTGAGGTGACCGTGAGAGCACTACTGACCCCTGAAATTGCCCCGCGTATGGGGATCGTATTGTTCAGGCCAGGTTCAGAGCTGATGCCCCTGTTTATGCAGGGGCGTGTCCTGCTGGAGCCTGAGCCGGAGCGTTATTCATCTTTCGCCAGTGGTGCCGTTCCGGCGGCATCACAACCGCTGGCGGATGATCCTGCCGTTCGGGCCGTGTTCCGCAATGAGGCAGTGATCCGTCGTGCTGGTGGCGTGGAATGTCTTGAAAGCTGGTTACTTCGTGAAAAAGGCTGCCAGTGGCCTCATTCCGACTGGCACAGCGAGAACATGACCACAATGCGACACGCTCCGGGTGCAATCCGTCTGTGCTGGCACTGCGATAACCAGCTGCGCGATCAGTTCACGGAACGGCTGGAATCAATGGCAACGGATAACTGTGCCCGCTGGGTGTTGTCTGTTGTGCGTCGGGATCTCGGTTTTGATGACAGTCACGTTGTGACAATGCCGGAACTGTGCTGGTGGCTGATTCGTAATGATCTGGCGGATGCCTTACCGGAAAGTGCAGCCCGTAAGGCACTGAGATTACCGAAGCCTGTTGTGCCGTCTGTTACCCGGGAAAGTGACCTTGTGCCTTCGGTTCCTGCCACCAGCATTATCCAGGATAAAGCGAAAAAGGTGCTGGCGCTGAAAGTGGATCCGGAGTCGCCGGAGTCTTTTATGTTACGCCCAAAACGTCGCCGCTGGGTTAATGAAAAGTACACGCGCTGGGTTAAGACACAGCCGTGTGCATGTTGTGGAAAGCCTGCTGATGATCCCCACCACCTGATAGGTCACGGTCAGGGTGGAATGGGAACAAAAGCGCATGACCTCTTTGTGTTGCCTTTGTGCAGAAAGCATCACGACGAGCTGCATGCGGATACCGTGGCATTTGAAGAGAAGTATGGCTCCCAGCTGGAGCTGATATTTCGTTTTATCGATCGTGCGCTGGCAATAGGCGTACTGGCGTAAGTGGAGAACGAGCATGAACCTTGAAGCCTTACCGAAATATTACTCCCCAAAATCTCCAAAATTGAGCGATGACGCACCGGCGACAGGCTCTGGTGGTTTAACAATTACGGATGTGATGGCTGCGCAGGGGATGGTGCAGTCGAAAGCACCGCTTGGGTTTGCCTTATTCCTGGCAAAAGTTGGTGTTCAGGATCCTCAGTTTGCGATTGAAGGTCTGCTCAATTACGCGATGGCACTGGATAGCCCGACATTGAATAAATTGAGTGAAGAAACCCGGCTACAGATTATTCCTTACCTTGTGAATTTTGCCTTTGCTGATTATTCCAGGTCTGCGGCAAGTAAGGCTCGCTGTGAGCATTGTGCTGGTACTGGATTTCATAATGTATTGCGCGAAGTGGTGAAACACTCCAGAAGCGGGGAATCTGTTATCAAGGAAGAGTGGGTGAAGGAACTATGTCAGCATTGTCATGGTAAGGGAGAAGTCAGCACAGCGTGCAGAGGGTGTAAGGGTAAAGGTATTGTCCTGGATGAAAAAAGGACCCGGCTTCATGGCACGCCTGTTTATAAGATTTGTGGGCGTTGCAATGGAAACCGGTTTAGCCGTTTACCAACCACACTGGCGCGGCATCATGTCCAGAAGCTGGTACCAGACCTGACGGATTATCAGTGGTACAAAGGATATGCAGATGTCATTGATAAACTGGTTACAAAGTGCTGGCAGGAAGAAGCATATGCAGAGACACAATTGAGAAAAGTGACAAGATAAATGATTTTCGCCGAAGATGGCGACATGATGCTTGCATTTTTCAAAAAATATGGTTAGGATTCTCCTAACGATGGGCTTTGTATGTCTGCCGTTAACGAAATCATAACAAACCTCGCTTCGGCGGGGTTTTTGCTTTTCTGGAGGTCAATAATGCAGGGCGAAAAGCAGCAGCCATATTTTTTTAACCCTGGTATGACTGTTGAACAGCTTGAAGACTGGCTGGAGCAGCAAAAGCTTCATCTAAGCCGCTATAACCGTCTGGTAAAAGAAAAAGCAGAGCTTGAAGAACGGCTCAGTGATATTTCTGTGGAAATTGAACGAATGTCTGCTGGTGGTTTTAACGGAAAGTTGAGTTTCCCCTGGGAGTCAAGTTCGCTTCTGAGAAATCATCAACAGGGTAGTATTTGACTGAAATAATAAACAGACTGTCATTAAGATCCCTTCCCCTCATATCTGAGAGGACCAACAGCAATTAAGAGGGGGCTAAATGTCCGATCCGATTTCCGGTACTGGGCTGGCTGGTGGTGCCCTGACGGGTGCCAGTGTTTATGGACTGCTGACCGGAACTGATTACGGCGTTGTATTTGGCGCATTTGCAGGGGCTGTATTCTACATAGCAACAGCAGCAGATCTGAGTGCATCGCGCCGACTGGCATATTTTATCGTGTCATATATTGCCGGGATTCTTTGCTCTGGGTTGGTTGGCTCCAAGCTGGCGAACTTGACCGGATACAGTGATAAACCTCTGGATGCTATTGGTGCCGTAATCGTCTCTGCTTTAGCCGTTAAAATCCTGACGTTCCTGAATAATCAGGATATCGGCTCGCTGGTGGCGCTCATAACGCGCCGGGGAGGTTCAGGTGGAGCTAAATGACCCGACAGCAACTATAAATGCGCTGTTATGTGCTTGTGTTGTTATTACTCTGATGTTTTATCGTCGTGGTGATTCGCGGCATCGTCCTTGGGTTTCACGTTTAGCCTGGCTGATTACTGTTACATACAGTGCTGTTCCGTTGGCCTATCTCTGTGGGATTTATCCTCATTCCTCATGGCCCATTATCGTGGCGAACACTATTTTTCTTTCCGTGCTGGTGGCCGTCAGAGGCAACGTTGCACGTCTGGTTGATCATCTGAGGCACTAATGAACCAACAATTATTTCAAAAGGCGGCTGGTATTAGCGCCGGGCTGGCTGCGCGCTGGTTTCCGCACATTGATGCGGCGATGAAGGAATTCGGCATTACAGCACCAGCGGATCAGGCAATGTTTATCGCTCAGGTAGGCCATGAGTCGATGGGGTTTAGCGCCGTAGTTGAAAATTTTAACTACACACCATCTGCGCTGGTGGCGACGTTCGGAAAGAGGATCACACAGCAGCAGGCTGATGCCCTTGGCAGAACATCCGGACATGCAGCTCGTCAGGATGCTATTGCCAATCTGGTGTATAGCAACCGACTGGGTAACAAAGCACCCGGTGATGGCTGGAAATATCGTGGTAGAGGATTAATTCAAATCACTGGCCTTCATAATTATCGCATCTGTGGCGCGGCGCTGAAGTTAGATCTGGTGACCTCACCTGAACAACTGGAGCAGGAGCTACAGGCCGCGCGCTCAGCTGCATGGTTCTACACCTCTAAAGGCTGCATGGTCTACGGTGCTGATATTAATCGTGTTACGCGCATCATTAACGGCGGTCTGAACGGTATTGAGGATCGTAAGGTTCGATACAACAAGGCGCGGGCGGCGCTGCTGGTATGAAGATGAGTTATTGGGCGCTCATTTTAACGTTTATTGCTTGTATTGCTGGTGGTCTTGTCTGGTCAGCTAATCACTACCACGGAAAGTTTCTGAAGGAACAGAAGCGTGCTGACGCTGCGGAACAGCGAGCTGATTCTACTGAGGCTATCACCGCGAATGTTCTGCGTACTATGGCAATAACGAACATCATTCAGGAGGCGAATCAACATGCAAAACAGCAGATCGCACTGGAGTCACAGAGAACCCAGGAAGATATCAAAGTGGCTGTTGCGGATGATGATTGTGCTTCACGTCCTGTGCCTGCTGCCGCTGCTGACCGGTTGCGGAAATTCGCGAACGGTTTACGTGAGCGTTCCGGTGGCACCACTGCCAGCCAGCCTGACTTCTGATACTCCTGTACCGTTTATACCCAATCCGCTGACGTATGGTGCCAGTCTGGAGTTGAATGTGAGTCTGTTGTCAGCGTTGGGACAATGCAATATTGACAAAGCGGGAATTCGAAGTATCGAGATGCGCCGTAACGCTTTGCTGGCAGCAGGCAAATAGTCTGGACAAAGAACAGGAATATATTTATGCCTCCTCGAATCCCAAAAGCCTGCCGTGTTCGCGGCTGCCGCAATACCACGACTGACCCGTCAGGCTACTGCGAAAGCCACAAAAGCGAGGGCTGGAAGCAATACAAGTCGGGCCAGTCCCGCCATCAGCGTGGTTATGGTTCGAAGTGGGACGGTATCCGGGTGCGAGTACTGAAGCGTGACAAAGGCCTGTGTCAGTTGTGTTTGCGTGCTGGTGTGGTGCGCGAGGCGAAAACCGTTGACCACATCATCCCTAAAGCGCATGGCGGCACTGATGCCGACAGTAATCTGCAGAGTCTGTGCTGGCCCTGCCATAAGGCGAAGACGGCCCGTGAACGGTTAAAGTGATAATAATTCTCAACTGTCTGTGAGGGAGGGGCGGGTCAAATCCCTGTGACCTGACGTCTTCCGGACTGCCCGCCCCATCGTTTTTTTATACCCGCGAAAAATGAAATTTAACCAGGAGTGCCGCATATGGCTGGAACGGCGGGGCGTTCCGGGCGTCGCCCCAAGCCAACGGCGCGCAAGGCGCTGGCCGGAAACCCCGGCAAGCGAGCCCTGAACAAAGATGAACCTGTTTTTACGCCCATCAAAGGTGTTGAGCCACCGGAGTGGTTCGCAGAAGAAAATCTCCCTCTCGCCACGATCATGTGGCAGCTGACAACCAAAGAACTCTGCGGTCAGGGCCTGCTGTGCGTGACTGACCTCGCGGTGCTTGAGCGGTGGTGCGTGGCCTACGAGTTCTGGCGACGTGCCGTGAAAAATATTGCCAGACAGGGCAACACCATCACCGGTGCAATGGGCGGTATGGTCAAAAATCCGGAGCTGACCGCCAAAAAAGAACAGGAGTCCGAGATGAGCAGTACGGGGGCAATGCTCGGACTCGACCCCAGCAGCCGCCAGCGTCTGATTGGCCTGGCGGGGAAGAAGAAAGCCACTAACCCGTTTCTGAAAATCATCGAATCATGAGCCGGAAATCTTACCCCAACGTAAATGCTGCCAATCAGTATGCCCGTGATGTCGTGCGCGGAAAGATTGTGGCCTGCCAGTTTGTGATTCAGGCCTGCCAGCGCCATCTTGATGACCTGATGGCGGAAAAAAGTAAGTCGTTTCGTTACCGCTTCGACAAGGACCTGGCTGAACGGGCCGCCAAATTTATTCAGCTGTTGCCGCACACCAAGGGTGAGTGGGCATTTAAGAGGATGCCCATCACGCTGGAGCCGTGGCAGCTCTTTGTGATCTGCTGCGCGTTTGGCTGGGTCAATAAAGGCTCCCGGCTGCGCCGCTTCCGTGAGGTGTATACCGAAATCCCCCGTAAGAACGGCAAATCGGCAATCTCTGCCGGTGTCGCCCTGTATTGTTTTGCCTGTGATAACGAGTTCGGCGCGGAAGTGTATTCCGGTGCCACGACAGAGAAACAGGCATGGGAAGTCTTTCGTCCGGCAAGACTGATGTGTAAACGCACACCCATGCTGACGGAAGCGTTCGGGATTGAGGTTAACGCCTCAAACATGAACCGTCCGGAGGATGGTGCGCGTTTTGAACCGCTGATCGGTAACCCCGGTGATGGTTCATCACCCCACTGTGCGGTGGTGGATGAATATCACGAGCACGCCACAGATGCGCTTTACACCACGATGCTTACCGGGATGGGGGCGCGACGTCAGCCACTGATGTGGGCTATCACTACCGCCGGGTACAACATTGAGGGGCCGTGCTACGACAAACGGCGGGAAGTCATCGAGATGCTCAACGGCTCGGTGCCTAACGATGAACTGTTCGGGATCATCTATACCGTTGATGAAGGTGACGACTGGACCGACCCGCAGGTGCTGGAAAAAGCCAATCCAAATATTGGCGTGTCGGTTTATCGCGAATTTTTGTTAAGTCAGCAGCAGCGTGCGAAAAATAACGCCCGTCTGGCAAACGTCTTTAAAACAAAACACCTCAATATCTGGGTGTCGGCGCGTTCGGCGTATTTCAATCTGGTGAGCTGGCAGAGCTGCGAGGATAAATCACTGACCCTTGAGCAGTTCGAGGGGCAGCCGTGCATTCTGGCCTTTGACCTGGCGCGTAAGCTGGATATGAACAGCATGGCGCGACTTTATACCCGCGAGATTGACGGTAAAACGCATTACTACAGTGTGGCCCCGTGTTTCTGGGTACCGTATGACACGGTGTACAGCGTCGAGAAAAATGAAGATCGACGGACAGCCGAACGCTTTCAGAAATGGGTGGAAATGGGCGTTCTGACCGTTACCGATGGTGCGGAGGTGGATTATCGCTACATCCTCGAAGAGGCCAAAGCGGCGAACAAAATCAGCCCGGTCAGCGAGTCACCCATCGACCCCTTCGGGGCGACCGGGCTCTCACATGACCTTGCTGATGAAGACCTGAACCCCATCACTATCATTCAGAACTACACCAACATGTCCGACCCGATGAAAGAGCTGGAAGCGGCAATTGAATCGGGGCGCTTTCATCATGATGGCAATCCCATCATGACCTGGTGTATCGGCAACGTGGTCGGCAAAACCATTCCGGGTAACGATGATGTGGTGAAGCCCGTCAAAGAGCAGGCGGAAAACAAAATCGATGGTGCAGTGGCGCTGATTATGGCGGTTGGCAGAGCCATGCTGTACGAGAAAGAAGACACGCTGTCTGACCACATTGAGTCCTATGGGATCCGCTCGCTTTAACTGAGGTAATTATGATCATGCTGATTCTCGCGCCTATGGTGGGCGTGCTGGGGGCGCTTTTGCTGGCGTATGGTGCCTGGCTGATTTATCCCCCGGCGGGGTTTGTTGTTGCCGGGGCGTTGTGCCTGTTCTGGTCGTGGCTGGTGGCGCGATATCTCGACCGTACACAGCCGTCTGTCGGCGGAGGTAAATAGTGTTCTTTTCGGGATTATTTCAACGAAAAAGTGACGCACCGGTGACTACGCCAGCAGAGCTGGCGGATGCTATCGGGCTGTCATATGACACCTATACCGGAAAGCAGATCAGCAGCCAGCGGGCCATGCGACTGACGGCGGTTTTTTCCTGCGTCAGGGTGCTGGCAGAGTCGGTCGGGATGTTGCCCTGCAATCTGTATCACCTGAACGGCAGCCTGAAACAGAGAGCCACTGGTGAACGTCTGCATAAGCTGATCTCCACGCATCCCAATGGCTATATGACGCCGCAGGAGTTCTGGGAGCTGGTGGTCACCTGTCTGTGCCTGAGGGGAAACTTTTACGCCTACAAAGTGAAAGCATTTGGCGAAGTGGCTGAACTGCTGCCCGTCGATCCCGGCTGTGTGGTACCGAAGCTTAACAGTAGCTGGGAGCCGATCTATCAGGTCACATTCCCGGATGGCTCCACGGATGTACTGAGCCAGGAGGATATCTGGCATGTGCGCACGCTGACGCTGGACGGACTGGTGGGGCTGAATCCCATCGCCTATGCCCGCGAGGCAATATCGCTGGCGGCAGCGACCGAAGAACACGGGGCCAGACTGTTCAGCAATGGCGCGGTGACGTCGGGTGTGTTGCGTACAGAGCAGACGCTGTCAGATCAGGCTTATGAGCGCCTGAAGAAAGATTTTGAGGAGCGTCACACCGGGCTTGGCAATGCTCACCGCCCGATGATCCTTGAGATGGGGCTGGACTGGAAGTCGATGGCGCTGAACGCCGAGGACAGCCAGTTCCTGGAAACCCGCAAGTTTCAGCTTGAAGAAATCTGTCGTCTGTTCCGGGTGCCGTTGCACATGGTGCAGAACACCGATCGCGCCACCTTCAACAATATCGAAGAGCTGGGGCTGGGATTTATCAACTATTCACTGGTGCCGTATCTGACCCGCATCGAACAGCGGATCAACACCGGACTGGTACGAAAAAGTAAGCAGGGCGTTTATTACGCCAAATTTAACGCCGGGGCGTTACTGCGCGGGGATATGAAGTCCCGTTTTGAAGCCTACGCCACCGGGATCAACTGGGGAATTTACTCTCCCAATGACTGCCGCGACCTGGAAGATATGAATCCGCGTCCCGGTGGTGATGTCTATCTCACACCGATGAACATGACCACGAAACCCTCCGATGGCAGTAAAGCCGGTAAGCAGAAGGATAACGCCAATGCAGACGAAACAACGTCTTGATGTACCGCTGAGTCTGAAATCTGTCAGTGACTCCGGTGAGTTTGAAGGGTATGGCTCCGTCTTTGGTGTAAAGGACAGTCACGATGATGTGGTGATGTCCGGGGCATTTGCTGCTTCCCTGCGGGCGTGGAGTGACAGAAAAGCGTTACCTGCGCTGCTCTGGCAGCACCGCATGGATGAGCCCATCGGTGTTTACACCGAAATGAAGGAAGACGATGTCGGGCTTTACGTCAGGGGGCGGTTGCTCATTGATGATGATCCCCTGGCAAAACGCGCACATGCACACATGAAGGCCGGTTCGTTAACCGGCCTTTCTATTGGGTACGTCCTGAAGGACTGGGAATACGACCGGACGAAAGAAGCCTTTCTGCTGAAAGAAATCGACCTCTGGGAAGTCAGTCTGGTGACGTTTCCGTCTAACGACGAGGCGCGGATCAGCGACGTCAAGAACGCGCTGGCCCGCGGGGAAATCCCCGAACAGAAAAAAATCGAAAGAGTCCTGCGTGATGTCGGACTCTCCCGTACCCAGGCCAAAGCATTCATGGCCGGGGGCTATGGCGCACTGTCCCTGCGCGACGCTGAGGATGTGGGCTCTGCACTGAATGCACTGAAAAATCTGAACTTCTAATCAGGAGAAATACGATGGCGGTAGATATTAAAGATGTCGAACAGGTCGCGCAGGAGCTGCAGCAGAAGTTTGACGACTTCAAAGCAAAGAACGACAAGCGCGTGGATGCGATTGAGCAGGAAAAAGGCAAGCTTGCCGGGCAGGTGGAAACCCTGAACGGAAAACTCAGCGAGCTGGAAAATCTCAAAAGCGACCTTGAAAAAGAGCTGCTTGAGCTGAAACGTCCGGCAGGTGGTGCGCAAAATAAACTGGCCACCGAGCATAAAGAAGCGTTTGTGGGCTTCCTGCGTAAAGGCCGTGAAGATGGTCTGCGCGATCTGGAGCGCAAGGCATTACAGGTGGGCACCGATGAAGACGGTGGCTATGCCGTGCCGGAAGCGCTGGATCGCAACATTCTGACCCTGCTGAAAGATGAAGTGGTGATGCGTCAGGAAGCCACGGTGATCACCGTTGGCGGTTCCGACTACAAAAAACTGGTGAATCTGGGCGGTACGGCTTCCGGATGGGTGGGGGAAACGGATACGCGATCCCAGACTGCCACCTCCAGACTGGAGCTGATTGAACCTCTCATGGGGGAAATCTACGGCAACCCGCAGGCTACCCAGAAAATGCTGGACGATGCCTTCTTCAACGTGGAGGCCTGGATCAACAGCGAGCTGGCAACCGAATTTGCCGAACAGGAAGAAATTGCCTTTACCTCAGGCGATGGCACCAAGAAGCCGAAAGGGTTCCTGGCGTATGAATCCACTGATGAAACCGATAAGGTCCGGGCGTTCGGCAAACTTCAGCATATTGTATCCGGCGAAGCGACTGCGGTGACCGCAGACGCCATTATCAAACTGATTTACACGCTGCGTAAGGCACACCGCACTGGCGCGAAGTTCATGATGAACAACAACAGCCTGTTTGCCATCCGTCTGCTGAAAGACAGCGAGGGTAACTATCTGTGGCGTCCGGGGCTGGAGCTGGGGCAGCCGTCCTCTCTGGCGGGTTACGGTATCGCTGAAAACGAACAGATGCCGGATATCGCCGCTGATGCGAAAGCCATTGCATTTGGTAACTTCAAACGGGGTTACACCATCGTTGACCGTATCGGCACCCGCATTCTGCGTGACCCGTACACCAATAAACCGTTTGTCGGTTTTTATACCACCAAGCGCACCGGCGGGATGCTGGTCGATTCGCAGGCCATCAAACTGCTGAAGATTGCAGCGGCGTAATCACTCAGGGGCGCGGAACCGCGCCCCCTGTTCTGACGGGTGAAGAATCATGATCCTGAAACAAGATCTGAAATGGTCACCGGACGGTATGCGTGTTGAGGTCATTCAGGCCGGTGAGTATGACGACGGGGCGCTTCCTGCCCGGGTGCAGGAGATTGCACTTCAGGCCGGGTTAGCAGAGCGCGGAATCAGTGCAAAAAGCAGTAAAGCGGCAAAAGAGAAAAAAGCCACGACCAGTAAAGAGGGCTGAGTATGCTTCTGACAATGGAAGAGATTAAAGCCCAACTCCGGCTGGATGAGGATTTCGATACTGATGACCGCCATCTGCAACTGCTGGCATGTGCGGCACAAAAGCGGACGGAAACGTATCTGAACCGGAAGCTCTATGCACCGGATGAAACCATTCCGGACAGCGATCCGGACGGGCTGCACCTGCCGGATGATATTCGTCTGGGGATGCTGATGCTTATCAGCCATTTTTACGAAAACCGCTCGTCGGTTACGGAAGTGGAGAAACTCGACATGCCGCAGAGTTTTGGCTGGCTTGTCGGCCCGTACAGGTACTTTCCGCAATGAAAATTCGTCAGGCGCAGACCAGCGCAACCTACATTCTGCCGGACCCCGGTGAACTGAATAAACGCGTCCTGATCCGCCTGCGGGTGGATATGCCCGCGGATAACTTTGGCGTGGAGCCTCAATACCCGGTTACGTTCCGGACATGGGCGAAGGTTATCCAGACCAGTGCCACCACCTGGCAGGAAACCGCGCAGACCGGGGACGCCATCACCCATTACATCACCATTCGTTACCGCCGGGGGATCACCGCTGATTATGAGGTGGTCTGCGGTGACAGTGTGTACCGGGTGAAACGTCAGCGCGATCTGAACGGGGCGCGGCGCTTTCTGCTGCTGGAGTGTACGGAGCTGGGCGAATGTAGGCAGAGTCACGGAGGCAACAATGACGACTTCCTTTTTGCACGTTGATTTTCAGCAGCCCGCGGAGATGCGCTTTAACCGCGCCCGTGTCCGGCGGGCGTTTGTCACGATTGGTCAGCGTCATATGCGTGATGCCCGTCGGCTGGTGATGCGCCGTGCGCGGTCGGCACCGGGTGAAAACCCCGGTTATCAGACCGGACGCCTGGCTCGTTCGATTGGTTACATGGTGCCGAGAGCCAGTAAAAAGCGAGCCGGTTTTATGACACGCATTGCCCCTAACCAGCGCAACGGGAAGGGGAACCGGATGATCTCTGGTGACTTCTATCCGGCGTTTCTGTTTTTTGGTGTCCGGGGAGGAGCAAAACGTCGTCGTAGTCATCATCGTGGTGCATCCGGTGGCAGCGGCTGGCGACTGGCTCCACGTAATAACTTCATGGTGGAAACGCTTGAAAAGAACCGCAGCTGGACACGCTATTTTCTGGCGCGGGAATTGCGTAAATCACTGAAGCCGGAGCGACGACACAGATGAAACTGACGCCTGTTATTGCTGCACTGCGTGCCCGCTGTCCGTATTTTGAAAACCGGGTGGCAGGCGCGGCCCAGTTCAAAAATCTGCCGGAGGTCGGAAAGCTGAGACTCCCGGCGGCGTATGTGGTACCGGGTGATGACTCTCCGGGAGAAAACAAAAGCCAGACCGACTACTGGCAGGAGCTGAAAGAGGGCTTCTCCGTGGTTGTCATACTGAGTAACGGGCGTGATGAGCGCGGTCAGTTTGCCTCGTATGATGTGGTGGACGATGTCCGGCAGATGCTCTTTAAGGCTCTGCTGGGCTGGAACCCGGAGGCGTGCGGTAACCCGATTACCTATGACGGCGGCACGCTGCTGGATCTGAATCGTCATGAGCTGATTTATCAGTTCGATTTTTCGGTCATCAGCGAGCTGACTGAAGACGATACCCGCCAGCAGGATGATCTGAACAGTCTGGATGAACTGCAAACGCTGGCGATTGATGTTGATTATCTCGAGCCCGGTAACGGGCCTGACGGCGATATCGAACATCACACCGAAATAACCCTTCCTTCCTGAGGATCCTCATGTTTGTCAAACCTGTTAAAGGGCGGTCAGTTCCTGATCCTGCCCGCGGCGACCTTTTGCCCGCCGAAGGGCGAAATGTTGACGAGAACAACTACTGGCTGCGCCGTGAAGCAGCGGGTGATATCCGGCGCGTGAATAAAAAGGTGAATACCGATGACGATAAGCTTTAACACCATTCCGTCGAATACGCTGGTTCCGTTGTTTTATGCGGAAATGGATAACCAGGCGGCGAATACTGCACAGGACAGCGGAGCATCGCTGCTGATTGGTCATGCCAATCACGGTGCAGAGATTGTTGCCAACAGTCTGGTACTGATGCCGTCGGCAGACTATGCACGCCAGATTTGTGGTGCGGGAAGTCAGCTGGCGCGTATGGTCGAGGCTTATCGCCAGACTGACCCGTTTGGCGAGCTGTATGTGATTGCCGTTCCTGAATCCACAGGCGCGGCGGCAACGGTTACGCTGACGGTGACCGGGGCGGCAACCGAAACCGGCACGGTGAATGTGTATGTGGGACGTACCCGCGTGCAGGCACCGGTGACTAACGGCGATAACGTCACGATGATTGCCAGCAGTATCCAGGATGCCATCAATGCCGTTCCGGCCCTGCCGTTTACGGCTTCATCTTCGGCAGGCGTGGTTACACTGACCGCGCGTCATAAGGGGCTTTGCGGGAATGAAATTCCTGTCAGCCTCAATTACTACGGCTTTGGTGGGGGCGAAGTGCTGCCAGCGGGCGTACAGATTGCCGTGGCGACGGGTACCGCCGGAACGGGTGCTCCGGTTCTCACCGGCGCGGTGGCTGCAATGGCGGATGAGCCGTTTGATTATATCGGCCTGCCGTTCAACGACACGGCCTCCGTTAACACGCTGGTGACCGAGATGAACGATACCAGCGGTCGCTGGAGCTATGCGCGTCAGCTGTATGGTCATGTGTATACGGCAAAGATCGGCACGCTGTCAGAACTGGTGACCGCAGGTGACCAGTTTAACCAGCAGCACATTACCCTGGCGGGGTACGAAAAAGACACCCAGACGCCTGCCGACGAGCTGGCGGCAAGCCGTACCGCCCGCGCAGCGGTGTTTATCCGCAACGATCCGGCACGTCCCACGCAGACCGGTGAGCTGGTGGGTATGCTGCCTGCGCCGAAGGGGAAACGGTTCACGATGACCGAACAACAGACCCTGCTGTCTCATGGCGTGGCAACGGCGTATGTCGAAAGCGGGGTACTGCGCATTCAGCGTGATGTCACCACGTACAGGAAAAACGCTTACGGGGTTGCGGATAACAGCTACCTCGACAGCGAGACGCTGCATACCAGTGCGTATGTACTGCGCAAACTGAAATCCGTCATTACCAGTAAGTACGGGCGTCACAAGCTTGCCAGCGACGGTATCCGCTTTGGTCCCGGTCAGGCGATTGTCACCCCGGCGGTGATCAAAGGGGAACTGCTGGCAACCTACCGTCAGCTTGAGCGTGCGGGGATCGTGGAAAACTACGAACTGTTTAAGCAGTACCTGGTTGTGGAGCGTGATGCCAGCGATCCGAACCGCCTGAACACGCTGTTCCCGCCTGACTATGTTAACCAGTTGCGTGTCTTTGCCGTGGTTAACCAGTTCCGTCTTCAGTATTCAGAGGAGTCTGCATAATGGCCCGTATCGGGGGAACCTGTTATTTCAAAATTGACGGTCAGCAGCTATCGCTGACCGGCGGCATTGAGGTGCCCATGAACAGGACGGTCAATGATGACATCATCGGCCTGGACGGTTCAGTGGACCGCAAGGAAACTCACCGTGCGCCTTATGTTAAAGGGACCTTCAAGGTGCCGAAGAATTTTCCGGTGAGCAAAATCACCTCGTCTGATGAGATGACCATCACTGCCGAGCTGGCGAACGGTCAGGTCTATGTACTGTCGTCTGCCTGGCTGCACGGCGAAGCGAACCATAATGCCGAAGAAGGGACGGTTGATCTTGAGTTCCACGGTGAAGAAGGGGATTACCAGTAATGAAAGAGCTTGAGTTAAAGAAACCGATTACCGCTCATGGCGAGACACTCTCCGTACTGGAGTTTGATGAGCCCACCGGGAGAGATGTCCGCGAGCTGGGGTATCCCTACCAGATGAATCAGGATGAGTCCGTCAGACTTCTGGCGCATGTGGTATCGAAATACATTGTGCGGCTGGCGAAAGTGCCGCAAAACTCTGTCGACCAGATGTCTCCGGCAGACCTGAATGCTGCGGCGTGGCTTGTGGCTGGTTTTTTCCTCCAGGCCTGACGGCTGAATACCTCACTGATCGCTTCTTTGACTGCGCCAGCTACTGGCGCATTAATCCCTTCGAATTGCTGAATATGCCGATCAGTGAAATTCCCTTGCTGGTCAGTCAGGCAAACAGGATAGAGCAGGAGAAACGCACACATGGCTGAATTTGAGCTTAAGGCGTTGATCACCGGTGTCGACAGACTTTCTCCCGCGCTGTCGAAAATGCAAAAGAAAATCCGGGGATTTAAACGCCAGGCGGAAGAAGCATCACAGGGTGGGCTGGCGCTTGGTGGCGGACTGGCAGCGGGTCTGACGCTTTCCCTGAAATCTTATGCCGATCAGGAAAACGCCGCCACCGGGCTGAAAGTCGCCATGATGGATGCGAACGGCGAGGTCGGAAAGAGCTTTCAGGACATCAATAAACTGGCTATTGGCCTGGGTAACCAGCTACCCGGTACAACGGCTGATTTCCAGAACATGATGCAGATGCTGGTGCGTCAGGGGATCCCGGCAGAAAACATTCTTGGTGGTGTGGGTAAAGCGACAGCTTATCTTGCGGTACAACTGAAAAAAACACCGGAAGCGGCTGCTGAGTTTGCTGCAAAGATGCAGGATGCTACCGGAACGGCGTCAGAAGACATGATGGGGCTGTTCGACACTATCCAGAAGGCGTTTTATCTGGGCGTTGACGATACCAACATGTTGTCCTTCTTCACTAAAACCAGTTCTGTTCTGAAGATGGTGAACAAGGACGGTCTTCAGGCTGCACAGAGCCTTGCCCCTATCAGCGTCATGATGGATCAGATGGGGATGAACGGGGAGTCGGCAGGTAATGCCCTGCGAAAAGTTATCCAGTCCGGATTAAGCGTTAAGAAAATCAGGGACGTCAATAAAGTCATGGCCCGCCAGAAACTCGGAGTGCAGCTCGATTTTACTGACGGCAAAGGGAGTTTTGGCGGTCTTGATAACATGTTCAGGCAACTGGCAAAGCTGCGAAAACTGACCGACGTTAAGCGAACAGGTGTACTTAAGGCAATATTTGGTGATGATGCCGAAACCCTTCAGGTGGTCAATGCACTAATCGATAAAGGAAAGGATGGCTACGATCAGATCCAGCAGAAGATGAATAAACAGGCCAGCCTGAATAAACGTGTTCAGGCCCAGCTTGGTACGCTGTCCAACCTGTGGGAGGCAATGACGGGGACCGCAACTAACGGCCTTGCGGCTATTGGCGGCGCATTTTCTGGTGACGCCAAAAATATCACGCAATGGCTGGGGGAGTTAGGGGAAAAATTCACGAAGTTTGCGGATGAAAATCCCCGGGTTATTCGCGGCGTCGTCGGGCTTGCTGCCGGTCTTGCGATTCTGAAACTGGGATTGATGGGCGTTGGCGGTGCCATCAGTATTGTCAGCAGGATCATGTCGATGACGCCGATTGGAATGATTGCGACGGCGATAGCCCTGGCTGCGGGATTAATTATCACTAACTGGGATGTTGTCGGACCTTATTTCAAGAAGCTCTGGGAAACCATTGGTCCTTATTTTGAGGCTGGCTGGGAACTTCTGAAGAAGGTTTTTGCCTGGTCGCCGCTGGGGATGGTAATCAATAACTGGGGACCGGTTGTTAAGTGGTTTCAGGATATGTGGGACAAGCTGAAGCCAATTATTGAGTGGTTTACCGACAGTTCCGGTGACACGGTCGATGCCATTAACTCTGCGCAGTGGGGCGCGGGTGCTTATGATGCTTATGGGACGGGAATACCGGCACGGGGATACACACCTTATCAGGCGGTAGATCCGGCTCAGTCAAACAACGCCTCCGATGCCACAGGCCCGAATCCCTTCATGATTAACAAAGCTTCTGCGCCAAAAGTTGATGGTGAGATCAAGGTCTCTTTTGTGAATTCGCCTCCGGGTATGCGGGTTATGGAAACGCGATCCAGCGGTTTTGATGTCAGCCATGATGTTGGCTATACGCGCTTTGGCAGGTAATGAAAAATTAATCTGTTAATGAGTCCCACTCCGGTGGGATTTTTTATGTACGGAGTTTATATGACGTGGAAAGACAGACTTCAGGACGCGTCATTTCGCGGTGTGCCGTTTAAGGTTGAAGAAGAAAGTGCGGGAACCGGTCGTCGTGTGGAAACGCACGAATACCCGAACCGCGACAAACCCTATACCGAAGACCTGGGGAAAATCACTTTCCGCCCGTCCATCACAGCTTATGTGGTGGGAGATGACTGCTTTGACCAGCGCGATCGCCTGATTGACGCGCTGAATAAACCCGGTCCTGGCACGCTTGTCCATCCGACTTACGGTGAGCTGAAAGTCTGTGTTGACGGGGAAGTTAGGGTCAGCACATCGAAGAGTGAAGGGCGTATTGTCCGCTTTGACCTGAAGTTTGTCGAAGCGGGAGAACTCTCTTACCCCACTTCAGGTGCGGCGACGGCGCAGACGCTGATGTCATCCTGTTCTGCACTGGATGACTGCATCAGTGATAGCTTCAGTGGTTTCAGTATCGATGGTGTGGCAGATTTTGTGCAGAACGACGTCGTCGGTAATGCCAGCACAATGCTTGGGTATGTTTCTGATGCGATGAAAGTGGTGGATTCTGCCGTATCGGATGCCGCCAGGCTGTTGCAGGGGGATATCTCGGTACTTCTGCCGCCGCCATCGTCAGGCAAAAATTTCGTTGAGCAGGTGCAGAAAATGTGGCGTACCGGGAAACGCCTTTATGGTAACGCCAGCGACCTGGTCACCATGATCAAAACGCTTTCCGGTGTCAGCCTCGGCAGCGATCTGCAACCGCGCGGCGTCTGGAAAACGGACAGTAAAACCACCGCCACGGCGACGCAGCAGCGTAACGTGGTTGCCAGCACCCTTCGTACGACCGCAATCAGCGAAGCGGCGTATGCCGTCACACGATTGCCTGCGCCCACAACTTCCGCGGTGATGCAGAATGCCACAGTGGGGCAGTCAACAACACCCGCGCAGAGCACCGGCTGGCCTTCTGTCACGCATCCGGCACTGAACAATGCACCGGCGGTGAAAAACACGGTTGACCTGCCAACGTGGGAAGAACTGACCGACATTCGCGACACACTGAATACGGCAATTGATAAGGAGTTGTCCCGTACAACCAGTGATGCGCTGTTTCTGGCGCTGCGCCGGGTGAAAGCAGATCTGAATGCGGATATCAACACGCGCCTTGAACAGTCTGCACGGATCATTCAGCGCACGCCGGATGAGGTTTTACCCGCGCTGGTGCTGGCGGCGACCTGGTTTGATAACGCGGCGCGTGACTCGGACATTATCCGGCGTAATGCCATTACGCATCCCGGCTTTGTGCCGGTGATCCCTCTGAAGGTGCCAGTGCAATGAACGACAATGTCACGCTACGGGTAAATGGCCGGGAGTGGAATGGCTGGACATCGGTGCGCATCGGTGCCGGTATTGAACGGCTGGCGCGGGATTTCAGTGTGGAGATCACTCGCCAGTGGCCGGGAGATGAGGGTATCACCATGCTTCAGCCGCGCATTAAAAACGGTTCAAAAGTGGAAGTGCTGATTGGTGATGAGCTGGTGATCACCGGCTGGGTGGAGGCGACTCCCGTTCGTTACGATGCCCGTTCGGTCAGCACCGGTATTGCCGGACGTAGTCTGACGGCTGACCTGATTGACTGTGCAGCCGAACCGACACAGTTTAACGGACGCTCGCTGGTGCAGATTGCGCAGGCGCTTGCTGCGCCTTTCGGCATTGAGGTGGTGAACAGCGGTGCGCCGTCGGGTGTTATTCCTGATGTTCAGCCTGATCACGGTGAAACGGTGATTGAGGTAATCAACAAAATACTCGGTCAGCAGCAGGCGCTGGCTTACGACGACCCGCACGGCAGGCTGGTGATTGGCGGTATTGGCTCAACGCGGGCACATACCGCGCTGGTACTTGGGGAAAACATCCTTTCCTGTGATACGGAGAAGAGTATCCGGGAGCGGTTTTCTGTTTACCAGGTGGCGGGGCAGCGTGCCGGAAACGACGATGATTTCGGTGAGGCCACCACCACCGCGCTGCGGGCCCGCACAGAGGACGCATTTATTGCCCGTTACCGTCCGATGTATATCAGGCAGACAGGGCAGGCCACGGGGGCAGGTTGTATTGCGCGTGCTGACTTTGAAGCCCGACAACGGGCGGCGCGGACGGATGAAACCACCTATGTGGTGCAGGGCTGGCGACAGGGTAACGGTACGCTGTGGCAGCCCAACCAGCGGGTGATTGTCTTCGATCCGGTCTGTGGTTTCGACAATACCGAACTGCTTGTCTCGGAAGTCACGTTTACTCAGGACCAGAACGGCACCCTGACGGAAATCCGTGTCGGCCCACCTGATGCTTATCTGCCTGAACCCGAAGCCCCCGGCGCGCGGAAAAAGAAAAAAGCCAGAGTACAGGAGGACCCGTTCTGATGAGGACGATTGAAGCCATGCAGCGACAACTTCTCGGCCTGATTGGGCGGGCAGTGGTGAAAAGCATCAGTGCCGCCACGAAATGTCAGACCGTGGATGTGTCCCTGATTGCCGGTGAACCCAAAGCCGGGGTTGAACATCTTGAACCCTACGGTTTTACCGCAAGGGCAAACAGCGGTGCGGAAGCGGTGGTGTTGTTTCCGGATGGCGACCGTTCTCATGCGGTGGTTGTTACGGTGTCGGACCGGCGCTACCGCCTGAAAGGGCTGCTGACGGGTGAGGTGGCTGTCTATGACGATCAGGGGCAGTCTGTGACGCTGACCCGGGAGGGGATCGTGGTGGACGGTGCAGGTAAAACGATCACGTTTCGCAATGCGCCCAGAGCACGTTTTGAAATGGACCTGGAAGTGACCGGACAGGTGAAAGACCTGTGCGACTCCGGCGGTACCACCATGTCAGCGATGCGGCTTGCCTATAACGGGCATCGTCACAGAGAGAACGGTCAGGGCAGTAACACCGACAAACCTGATAAAGCGATGGAGGCATGATGGAACTGTGGCTGACGGTGAACGGTAAACGCACCTGCACCAGCGCACAGCTGGATCCGCTGACCCGCGCCGTGGTGATTTCCCTGTTTACCTGGCGGCGGGCGGAGCCTGATGACAACGCCGATGTCCCGATGGGATGGTGGGGGGATACCTGGCCTGCGGTACAGAATGACCGTTACGGCTCCCGACTGTGGCTGCTTCAGCGCAGCAAACTGACCAATCAGCAGGTGCAGACGGTAAGGGGGTATATCCGCGAATGCCTGCAATGGATGATTGATGACGGCGTGGTGTCCCGTATTGATCTGGATATCCGCCGCACCGGGATTAATGAACTGGGTAACAGTATCACTCTCTGGCGTCGTGACGGACCGGTAATGATTTCTTTTGATGATCTGTGGAGTGCGATAACGCATGGCGGACAGTGAATTTCAGCGCCCGACGCTGGCAGAAAATATCAGTATGCTCCGTAACGATTTATTCGCCAGGCTGGACGTCAGCGACACGCTCCGGCGCATGGATGAAGACGTGCGGGCAAAGGTGTATGCGGCGGCGCTGCATACGGTTTACGGTTACATCGATTATCTGGCAATGAACATGCTGCCTGACCTGTGCGATGAGTCCTGGCTGGCGCGACATGCTGCGATGAAACGGTGTCCGCGCAAGGGGGCCACGGCTGCCAGCGGGTATATGCGCTTGGAAGGTGTCAGCGATGGCCTGAAGGTGACCGCCGGGAGTGTTATTCAGCGCGATGACCTGGTGCAGTACACGGCAACTGCCGATGCAACCAGCTCCGGTGGTGTCCTGCGCGTGCCGATCGCCTGCTCAAGTGCAGGAGCGGTCGGTAACGCTGACGACGGTACGTCATTAATCCTGGTCACGCCGGTGAATGGTCTGCCGTCTTCCGGCGTGGCAGACACTCTGACAGGTGGATTTGATACTGAAGAGCTGGAAACGTGGCGCGCCCGCGTCATTGAGCGGTATTACTGGACGCCTCAGGGCGGGGCTGACGGGGACTATGTCGTCTGGGCTAAAGAAGTGCCCGGCATTACCCGCGCATGGACATACCGTCACTGGATGGGAACGGGAACTGTCGGTGTGATGATTGCCAGCAGTGACCTGATTAATCCCATTCCGGAAGAATCAACGGAAACGGCAGCAAGACAACATATCGGGCCACTGGCCCCGGTGGCAGGCTCTGATTTGTATGTATTCAGGCCGGTGGCACATACGGTGGATTTTCATATCCGCGTGACGCCGGACACACCAGAAATACGGGCTGCCATTACCGCGGAGTTGCGTTCGTTCCTGCTGCGTGATGGTTATCCGCAGGGAGAACTGAAGGTGTCACGTATCAGTGAAGCGATTTCCGGTGCGAACGGGGAATACAGCCATCAGTTGCTTGCACCGGCGGACAATATCTCCATTGCAAAAAATGAACTGGCGGTACTGGGGACGATTTCATGGACGTGACAAACGATGATTACATCCGTCTGTTGTCGGCACTGTTGCCACCCGGTCCGGCGTGGTCAGCCAGAGATCCGGCGATTGCCGGTGCGGCACCGTCATTAACTCGCGTTCATCAGCGTGCGGATGCCCTGATGCGGGAGCTGGATCCGCGCACCACCACCGAACTGATAAATCGCTGGGAGCGTCTGTGCGGCCTGCCGGATGAATGTATTCCCGCAGGGACACAGACCCTTCGCCAGCGTCAGCAACGGCTGGATGCGAAGGTTAACCTGGCGGGCGGCATCAACGAGAATTTTTATCTTGCACAGCTTGCTGCCCTGGGCAGACCAGACGCCACCATCACGCGATACGACAAAAGCACGTTCACCTGCTCATCGGCCTGTACTGACGCGGTGAATGCGCCGGAATGGCGGTATTACTGGCAGGTCAACATGCCAGCCGCCACAAACACCACCTGGATGACATGTGGCGATCCCTGTGATTCCGCGCTGCGTATCTGGGGCGACACCGTTGTCGAATGTGTGCTTAACAAACTCTGCCCGTCGCATACCTACGTAATTTTTAAATATCCGGAGTAATCCATGCATCGTATAGACACGAAAACCGCGCAGAAGGATAAGTTCGGCGCGGGTAAGAACGGTTTTACCCGTGGTAACCCCCAGACTGGCACACCTGCCACCGATCTGGATGATGACTACTTTGATATGTTGCAGGAAGAACTCTGCAGCGTGGTGGAGGCATCCGGTGCCAGCCTGGAGAAGGGGCGAAACGACCAGTTGCTTACCGCGCTTCGTGCTCTGCTGTTAAGCCGCAAGAATCCGTTTGGTGATATCAAATCGGATGGCACGGTGAAAACGGCTCTCGAAAACCTTGGTTTGGGAGAAGGCTCTGCATTACCTGTTGGTGTCCCTGTTCCGTGGCCTTCAGCCACTCCGCCAACAGGCTGGCTAAAATGCAATGGTGCGGCTTTTTCTGCTGAAGAATACCCGGAACTGGCAAAGGCTTACCCGACAAATAAATTACCTGATTTACGTGGTGAGTTTATTCGTGGCTGGGATGACGGAAGAGGAATTGATACTAACCGTAGCTTGCTTTCATCACAGGGCGATGCCATTCGAAATATAATTGGTGCATTAGTAGATGTCAGGTTTAATACCTATCCTTCTGATTCTGGCGTTTTTACAACCAGCGTCATCGGAGATGCTTCATCTGATTCAATTAAAGGTGGTTATGCAAAGCGAGTAACATTTGATGCTTCCAGAGTTGTTCCAACTGCAAACGAAAACCGTCCTCGAAACATTGCCTTTAATTATATCGTGAGGGCTGCATAATGGATTACGCTGTATTAAATAACGAATTTATCGCCACCCAAGCAGGAAATATTACGGTTTATAACTATGATGGTGAAACACGGGAATATATTTTTACATCAACTGAATATCTTGCTGTGGGTGTCGGCATTCCGGCATGTTCCTGTTTAGATGCTCCCGGCTCATACAAAACTGGTTATGCAATCTGCCGTTCTGCAGATTTTAACTCATGGGAATATGTGCCAGACCATCGTGGTGAAATCGTCTTTAGCACAGAAACAGGAGAATCAAAAGAAATCAAAGCTCCGGGTGATTACCCTGAAAATACAACCACTATCGCCCCTTTATCTCCATACGATAAATGGGATGGTGAGAAATGGGTGACCGATACTGAGGCACAGCATAGCGCCGCAGTAGACGCGGCAGAAGCACAGCGCCAGTCACTGATTGATGCTGCAATGGCTTCCATCAGTCTGATTCAGCTGAAATTACAGGCCGGACGGAAACTGACGCAGGCAGAAACAACCCAGCTTAACGCTGTGCTGGATTACATTGACGCGGTGACGGCAACAGATACGAGCACCGCGCCGGATGTCATCTGGCCTGAACTGCCGGAGGCGTAGGCCATTCAATATCTGGAGCACTGGAGGGATCAACCAGTTCCAGTGCGTCCAGATAATCAAGCCATAAATTATATTGCTCCAGCTCGTTACCTTTCAGACGACCAATAGCAGCTTTGCCAGGCCACTGATGGGTATTGATGTAGGTATTGGCTTCTGAAACCAAAGATATTTTTTTCATTTCAGCCATCAACACCTCATCCTCTTTTGAAGGCGGTGGGGAATTAATCCATATTGGCCGTCCTGAACTGTCAGCGCCAATTTCTTTCCCTTCTGGATGCAGCCCAAGAAATTGCTCATATGTTTCTCGGGTAATTTCAATAACATCATCTGGAAGCGTTCCCGCATCCTCATATTCTGGAAACAATTCTTGTAGATAAAAACTTTTACTTCCGGGTGAAAAGAATACTGAGTTCATTATTACCGTCCAATGATTAACGCTGAGACGCTGGTATCTGAAGGAAATGCTGCATTCAGTGGTTTGTCGACTTTGAATACAATCGTATTATTCCCCCGGACAGCGGCAAAAGAACAAACCGCCGTCGCGTATGAACCTGTAATATTACTGGATACACCACCATAGGCTGTTGTTGATACCAGAGGGATAACGCCCAGCACCTTATTAGGAAATACAAAGGGCAATGTGGCTGTGGCAATATAAGACTTATTAGAACCTGTGATGGCATAAGCATTATCAGTCATTCCATTCATCGCCACTGGGCCGCTTATACTTACAGTAACCATCTGAATGATTAGCCCGTCAGGTTGACGAATCACAAAATTTCCATTGCCACCAGTAACCGTCCAGAAAGACATATCAGGGATTTGGTTTTCCCCGTTGCCCACATTCCGTTTTGCCGCTTCTCCCAAACCAACCTTTCAAATATTTTTCTGAATCAGGTGATATTTCGCCTCTTCTCCTGTTTTTACAACAGGAGAAGCACTCATGATTTACGGGTATGTTCGTGTATCAACAAATCATCAGGATACAGAGTTGCAACGTCTTGCACTTGAGTCAGCTGGCTGTGAGCGAATTTATGAAGAATATGCCAGTGGCAGAACAGCTAATCGCCCTGTGTTAAAGGAATTAATTTCGGTGATGAAAAGTGGAGATGAGTTGATTGTCTGGAAGCTAGATCGGATAGGGAGAAATGTGCTACATGCGCTATTGATGTTTCAAAATCTGCACGAAAAAGGCGTTAATTTTCGGAGTATTACAGATGGTGTAGACCTGAAAACAGCAAGTGGTCGCTATAATTTCCGTAATATTCTTTCTGCTGCGCAGTATGAATCTGATTTGAATAGCGAGCGAACTTTAGCTGGTTTGGCTATTGCCAGATCCAAAGGCCGGATTGGTGGGCGTAGACCGAAGTTTAGCGACGAGCAGTGGCAACAGATGGGAGCGCTCATAGCGGCAGGGAAATCACGGCGTTATGTTGCACGTATCTATAACGTTGGGCTATCAACCCTATATAAACGATTTCCTGTTACTGGCATTCAAACGAAATAATTTAAAAGCAATTTAAAGAGTTATTTGTCTAATGTTGGAAGCCGCAGCCACGTCGTATGCAAGAACGTGCTGCGGCTGGCTGGCGAACTTTCGATAGTGCGAGTATTGAATGATTTCCAGCCGTTACCGATTTTACGTGTTAATTAGTGAACAAACCACTCGTCAGCAGATTCCCAGGTATCTTTCAGAGTCTCCTGAACAAAAGTTTTTGCAGAATCCTTATCTGCGGTGCGTGTAACAGAAAGGCCATCGTTGCTGGTGGCTTTTACGATCACCTCTACATCGTCATAACGTTTACTGATGCGTCGGGTTAATTCTTCCTTTAACGCATCCACAGCACCGGTTGGCATTTTAGTCATTTTTTCTTTGGCTATGCAGATTTCAATACGCATAAAAGTCCCTCTATACTGTGTTTGTATACAGTGTTATTTTTAACTGTATGGATAAACAGTGTCAAGAGGTCTTATTTCTGCTCCTTTGGAGCTCTTCAAAACGATTATGTAAAGATTTCGGATACAGTTCGGTATATACCTGCCATAGCACGTTTAATGAACGATGCCCTGTGACCTGGGCGACTTCCTCAATACTAAAACCAGCCTCAAATAAGCGACTTGCCCCTTCTCTACGCAAATCATGGTATCGCAGATCCTTAATACCTAATTTGCTTCTTACCCTCTGAAATCCCGCAGTAACAGAAGTGCTGTTATATGGAAAAATGAATTCCGATTTTTTGGGCTGTCGTTGGACGATATCCCAGGCTTCCCCAAGCAAGGCTACTTTCATGTGGTTGCCTTCCTTTTTGCGTGGATCTTTCCTGTCTCTTACGAGTATAGATTTTTGTTCCTGGTCGAGATCTTCCCATCGTAACCGGCATACTTCTCCGATCCGCATACAGGACCACACAGAAAATTTGAGGATATCAACGAACGGAATTTTTGAGCATTTATGAGTAGATCGTTGTTGAAGGCCTTCAATGAGCATGTCCAGTTCATCAGATGCTGGTCTACGATTACGACGGTTTGATTTACCAATCAAACCAAGTTTAAGTAGATATGGGCGAGCGCTTTTCGCCGGGTTTGATGTGTAATTAATTCCGTATACAGGTTTGGCCGCATCCAGAACACTGCCAAGATAACTAACATCGTGGCTGACTGTTGCTGGACCTGCACCAGCGTTGTTTCTTAGCCTGCAATGTTCAATTACGTCATTTTCTGTCAGTTCAGATAGTTTGATCGCGGAGATGTCACTATCCATAAGCAGTTCCAGCACATATCTTTTAGTACGGCCTGCTTTACCTCCGGCATTTGGGTCATTTAAATATTTGTGTAGTAAGTCACGGACTGTAAGTCCGTCAACTGCATTTGATGATGGAATGCCATATAGATCTAATTCCATCACTTTCTGTGTTCCCCATGTTTTGGCATGAGCATGTTTAGGGAATGTTTTGCTTTCCCTGTAAGTGATAACACCTTTTTCTTTGATAATCACATTACAGCGATAGCGTGGTGTGCCATCGGATTTTAGTCGTTTCTCTATGTTATAGTACGCCATTACACGACCTCGTTATTTCGGGTTCCCATAAAACGTGGGAACCTGTGCGGGAACCTAACGCGAGAAAAATAGCCTGAAATGTTCAAAAATGCACGATAATCATGAAACACAAAAAATTAATCAAACCAGCGTGATGCCTGAAAAAACTGGTGTTTGCTGGAATTCTCGGTTTAGCATTGCTCCTATGCTCGACTGGACGGACAGGCACTGCCGTTATTTCCTGCGTCTGCTTTCCCGCAATACGTTGCTGTATACAGAAATGGTGACCACAGGGGCGATTATTCACGGTAAAGGTGATTACCTGGCGTACAGTGAAGAAGAACATCCGGTAGCGTTGCAACTGGGCGGTAGCGATCCGGCGGCGCTGGCGCAGTGTGCGAAGCTGGCAGAAACGCGCGGATATGATGAGATCAACCTGAATGTCGGCTGCCCGTCTGACCGGGTACAGAACGGCATGTTTGGTGCGTGCCTGATGGGCAATGCGCAGCTGGTTGCCGACTGCGTGAAAGCGATGCGCGATGTCGTATCGATTCCGGTGACGGTGAAAACGCGTATTGGCATCGATGACCAGGACAGCTATGAATTTCTCTGCGATTTCATCAACACCGTTTCCGGCAAAGGCGAGTGTGAGATGTTCATCATCCACGCACGTAAAGCCTGGCTTTCTGGGTTAAGCCCGAAAGAAAACCGTGAAATCCCGCCGCTCGATTATCCGCGTGTGTATCAACTGAAGCGCGACTTTCCGCATCTGACGATGTCGATTAACGGTGGCATCAAGTCGCTGGAAGAGGCTAAAGCACATTTGCAACATATGGATGGCGTGATGGTCGGGCGCGAAGCGTATCAGAATCCAGGCATTCTGGCGGCGGTAGACCGAGAGATTTTTGGTTCCTCGGATACCGATGCCGATCCGGTAGCGGTGGTGCGTGCCATGTATCCGTATATTGAGCGTGAGCTCAGCCAGGGAACTTATCTGGGCCATATTACCCGGCATATGCTGGGGCTGTTCCAGGGTATTCCTGGCGCGCGGCAGTGGCGGCGTTATTTAAGTGAAAATGCCCATAAAGCGGGTGCTGACATTAACGTGCTGGAACACGCGCTCAAACTGGTGGCAGATAAGCGTTAACTTTTCACCAAAAAGTAGTCAAATTCACCACGCCCTGCGCATCGTCGCGGGGCGTTTTGCTGTTAAATCAATAGATTATTTTTGGCATGATTCTTGTAATGCCAGCAAGAGATTTCATATTTGGGAGAGCATCATGCTGGAACTACTTTTTGTGATTGGCTTTTTTGTCATGCTGATGGTCACCGGCGTTTCGTTGCTGGGTATTATCGCTGCGCTGGTTGTGGCGACGGCCATTATGTTCCTCGGCGGTATGCTGGCATTGATGATTAAGTTGCTGCCGTGGCTGTTATTGGCGATTGCGGTGGTGTGGGTTATTAAGACGATTAAAGCACCAAAAGTGCCGAAATATCAGCGCTATGACCGTTGGCGTTACTAAGGGATTGTGCGGACGATCACAACCTAAGGTTTTATCCTTAGAACAAAATAGGAATTGATAATCAAATCTGTCACTATTGCGCCTCTAACAGATTCATCGTGCTGTACCCTACATACAGCCGAACTATAAAAAGAAAGGGCTTCCCAGGTGGAAGCCCTATTTCTTTTATGGAATCAACAGGCTGGAACCTTGCGTCGCCCGGCTTTCCAGAATCTCATGCGCACGCTGCGCATCCTTCAGCGGATATTTCTGTTGTTCGGCGACATCGACCTTAATCACACCGCTGGCAATCAAAGAGAATAGTTCATTACTGGCCTCGGTTAATTCCTCCCGCGTGGTGATATAGCCTTGCAGGGAAGGGCGTGTCACATACAACGAGCCTTTCTGATTGAGAATGCCTAAGTTCACACCGGTAACCGCGCCTGATGAGTTGCCAAAACTGACCATTAAGCCGCGGCGTTGCAGGCAATCCAGCGACCGTTCCCAGGTGTCTCTGCCCACGGAATCGTACACCACGCGCACTTTCTTGCCACCGGTGATCTCTTTTAACCGCTCGACCAGATTCTCTTCGCGATAGTTAATAACCTGCCATGCGCCCGCTTTTAGCGCACTCTGCGCTTTTTGCGCGGTTCCCACGGTGCCGATAAGTTTCGCCCCAAGGGCTTTTGCCCACTGGCAGGCAATTAAGCCAACGCCGCCAGCCGCTGCGTGGAACAGGAACTGCTCATCAGGTTTAATTTCATAGGTTTTGCGCAGCAGATAATAAACCGTTAAGCCTTTCAGGAATGATGCCGCCGCTTGCTCAAAAGAAATTGCCGCGGGCAGAATCGCCGCTTTATCGGCATTGACGTTATGCACAGAGCTGTAAGCGCCTAATGCCGACTGTGCATAGACTACGCGATCGCCTGCCTTAATATGCTTTACACCACTGCCGACTTTACTCACGATGCCTGCCGCTTCGGTACCTAATCCGCTGGGTAGCGATGGCGGCGGATAAAGGCCGCTGCGGATATACGTGTCGATAAAATTGATGCCGATGGCTTTATTTTCGACCTGGATTTCATTCTCCGCCGGATCGGCAGGAGTGAACTCTACGGCTTGAAGTACTTCCGGGCCACCGTGCTTGTGAAATTCAATTCGTGTTGCCATGTGTCCTCCAGAACGTATCGTCAGGGTCTGCTTCATATGGTAAAGTTTCGACCCATTCTTTATCTCGGTAACTCCATTCACTATGGCAGGAAATAAACCCTTCAACAAACAGCAGGCTGAACCCCGCGAACGCGATCCACAAGTTGCCGGGCTGAAAGTGCCTCCGCACTCGATCGAAGCGGAGCAGTCGGTGTTGGGCGGTTTAATGCTGGATAACGAACGCTGGGACGATGTAGCCGAGCGTGTGGTGGCAGACGATTTTTACACCCGACCACACCGTCATATCTTTACCGAAATGGCGCGTTTGCAGGAAAGCGGTAGTCCTATCGATCTGATTACCCTTGCGGAATCGCTGGAACGTCAGGGACAACTCGACAGCGTTGGTGGTTTTGCTTACCTGGCAGAGTTGTCAAAAAATACGCCAAGTGCGGCGAACATCAGTGCCTATGCGGACATCGTGCGTGAACGTGCCGTTGTCCGTGAAATGATCTCTGTCGCGAATGAGATTGCCGAAGCCGGTTTTGATCCGCAGGGGCGAACCAGCGAAGACCTGTTGGACCTGGCTGAATCCCGCGTCTTTAAAATTGCCGAAAGTCGTGCAAACAAAGACGAAGGGCCGAAGAACATCGCCGATGTGCTCGACGCAACCGTGGCGCGTATTGAGCAGCTGTTTCAGCAGCCACACGATGGCGTTACCGGGGTAAACACCGGTTATGACGATCTCAACAAAAAAACCGCTGGTTTGCAGCCGTCGGATTTGATCATCGTCGCCGCGCGTCCGTCGATGGGTAAAACGACATTTGCGATGAACCTCGTCGAAAACGCGGCGATGTTGCAGGATAAACCGGTACTTATCTTCTCTCTTGAGATGCCATCAGAACAGATTATGATGCGTTCTCTGGCGTCGCTGTCGCGTGTTGACCAGACTAAAATCCGTACCGGGCAGCTGGATGATGAAGACTGGGCGCGTATTTCCGGCACCATGGGTATTTTGCTCGAAAAACGCAATATCTATATTGATGATTCCTCCGGCCTGACACCAACGGAAGTGCGCTCCCGCGCGCGGAGAATTGCCCGAGAACATGGCGGCATTGGGCTTATCATGATCGACTACCTGCAACTGATGCGCGTACCGGCGCTTTCCGATAACCGTACGCTGGAAATTGCAGAAATCTCCCGCTCGCTGAAAGCACTGGCGAAAGAACTGAACGTGCCGGTGGTGGCGCTGTCCCAGTTGAACCGTTCTCTGGAACAACGTGCCGACAAACGCCCGGTCAACTCCGACCTGCGTGAATCTGGTTCTATCGAGCAGGATGCGGACTTGATCATGTTTATTTACCGTGATGAGGTTTATCACGAGAATAGTGATTTAAAAGGCATCGCGGAAATTATTATCGGTAAACAACGTAACGGCCCTATCGGTACGGTACGTTTGACCTTTAATGGTCAGTGGTCACGCTTCGACAACTATGCGGGGCCGCAGTACGACGACGAATAATAATTATTTTATGAATTAGGTAATTAAAGCAAACACTTATCAAGGAACACAAATGCAAGCGGCAACTGTTGTGATTAACCGCCGCGCTCTGCGACACAACCTGCAACGTCTTCGTGAACTGGCACCTGCCAGTAAAATGGTTGCGGTGGTGAAAGCGAACGCTTATGGTCACGGTCTTCTTGAGACCGCGCGAACGCTCCCCGATGCTGACGCCTTTGGCGTCGCCCGTCTCGAAGAAGCTCTGCGACTGCGTGCGGGGGGAATCACCAAACCTGTACTGTTACTCGAAGGCTTCTTTGATGCCAGAGATTTACCGACGATTTCTGCGCAGCATTTTCATACCGCCGTGCATAACGAAGAACAGCTTGCTGCGCTGGAAGAGGCCAGCCTGGACGAGCCGGTTACCGTCTGGATGAAACTCGATACTGGTATGCACCGTCTGGGTGTAAGGCCGGAACAGGCTGAGGCGTTTTATCATCGTCTGACGCGGTGCAAAAACGTTCGTCAGCCGGTGAATATTGTCAGCCATTTTGCGCGCGCGGATGAGCCAAAATGCGGTGCAACCGAGAAACAACTCGATATCTTTAATACCTTTTGTGAAGGCAAACCTGGTCAACGTTCCATTGCCGCGTCGGGGGGCATTCTGCTGTGGCCACAGTCGCATTTTGACTGGGTGCGCCCGGGCATCATTCTTTATGGCGTCTCGCCGCTGGAAGATCGCTCCACCGGTGCCGATTTTGGCTGTCAGCCAGTGATGTCACTAACCTCCAGCCTGATTGCCGTGCGTGAGCATAAAGCCGGAGAGCCTGTCGGTTATGGTGGAACCTGGGTAAGCGAACGTGATACCCGCCTGGGCGTAGTCGCGATGGGTTATGGTGATGGTTATCCGCGCGCCGCGCCGTCCGGTACGCCAGTGCTGGTGAACGGTCGCGAAGTGCCGATTGTCGGGCGAGTCGCGATGGATATGATCTGCGTCGACTTAGGTCCACAGGCGCAGGATAAAGCCGGGGACCCGGTCATTTTATGGGGCGAAGGTTTGCCCGTAGAACGTATCGCTGAAATGACGAAAGTGAGCGCTTACGAACTTATCACGCGCCTGACTTCAAGGGTCGCGATGAAATACGTGGATTAATCGTTCTGTAATATCTGATTATCTGTGCCGGATGTGGTATGAATGCCTATCCGGCTAATAAAATCTTACTAATTCAATAAATTGATATTATTTCATGCTGTTATAAAGGTCGTGCCTCTGGCGAATGTGCGTTTGTCATTGGTCACTTTTTGTTGCTAATTGTCGTTCACCCCTGAACATCCTCTCGATCTTCCCCACCTTCCGGTTTATTGTGGTTTAACCACCTGCCCGTAAACCTGGAGAACCATCGCGTGTTTCAAAAAGTTGACGCCTACGCTGGCGACCCGATTCTTACGCTTATGGAGCGTTTCAAAGAAGACCCTCGCAGCGACAAAGTGAATTTAAGTATCGGTCTGTACTACAACGAAGACGGAATTATTCCCCAACTGAAAGCCGTGGCGGATGCGGAAGCGCGCCTGAATGCGCAGCCTCATGGCGCTTCGCTTTATTTACCGATGGAAGGGCTTAATAGCTATCGCCATGCCATTGCGCCGCTGCTGTTTGGTGCGGACCATCCGGTAATGCAACAACAGCGCGTAGCAACCATTCAAACCCTTGGCGGCTCAGGGGCATTGAAAGTGGGCGCTGACTTCCTGAAGCGTTACTTCCCGGAATCAGGCGTATGGGTCAGCGATCCCACCTGGGAAAACCACGTAGCAATATTCGCCGGGGCTGGTTTCGAAGTGAGTACTTACCCCTGGTACGACAAAGCAACCAACGGCGTGCGTTTTAATGACCTGTTAGCGACGCTGGAAACATTACCTGCCCGCAGTATTGTGTTGCTGCATCCATGCTGCCACAACCCAACCGGTGCCGATCTCACCAATGACCAGTGGGATGCGGTGATTGAAATTCTCAAAGCCCGCGAGCTTATCCCATTTCTTGATATTGCCTATCAAGGATTTGGTGCCGGTATGGAAGAGGATGCCTACGCCATTCGCGCCATTGCCAGCGCTGGATTACCCGCTCTGGTGAGCAATTCGTTCTCGAAAATTTTCTCCCTTTACGGCGAGCGCGTCGGCGGACTTTCTGTGCTGTGTGAAGATGCCGAAGCCGCAGGCCGCGTACTGGGGCAATTGAAAGCAACAGTTCGCCGCAACTACTCCAGCCCGCCGAATTTTGGTGCGCAGGTGGTGGCGGCGGTGCTGAATGACGAGGCATTGAAAGCCAGCTGGCTGGCGGAAGTAGAAGAGATGCGTACTCGCATTCTGGCGATGCGTCAGGAACTGGTGAACGTATTGAGCACAGAGATGCCAGAGCGCAATTTCGATTATCTGCTTAATCAGCGCGGTATGTTCAGTTATACCGGTTTAAGTGCTGCTCAGGTTGACCGACTACGTGAAGAGTTTGGGGTCTATCTCATCGCCAGCGGTCGCATGTGTGTTGCCGGGTTAAATACGGCAAATGTACAACGTGTGGCAAAGGCGTTTGCTGCGGTGATGTAATGTCGTTGGCAGGCGGATGAACAGCCGCCTGCTCAATCATCAATAAGTGGGTATACGTATTTTTTCGGCTAATCGTACAAAGGAATGGGTTCTGATAAGCGATATTTCCTACTGAGAAAATAGAAGTTTTTATATCCGAATATTTTTACACAATAGAGAGCCATTAAGTTATTAAATACAACAAACATAGTCTGATCGCATGTGATCCTGCTCCCTTTCTTAACAAAAGCCGTAGATAACCCTTTTATTCCCTGGCAGCTGGCGTTATGGTCAGATGGTTTTTGCAACAAATCTCATAATAAAACGTTTCAATAGACTGACTATTTAGGGAAAAATATGCGCAAGATCACACAGGCTTTGAGTGCCGTTTGCTTATTGTTCGCTCTAAACAGTTCCGCTGTTGCCCTTGCCTCGTCACCTTCACCGCTTAATCCTGGTACTAACGTTGCCAGACTTGCAGAGCAGGCTCCTGTTCATTGGGTTTCAGTCACACAAATAGAAAATAGCCTCGCAGGGCGTCCACCAATGGCGGTGGGGTTTGATATTGATGACACGGTGCTTTTTTCCAGTCCGGGATTCTGGCGCGGCAAAAAAACCTTCTCGCCAGAAAGTGAAGATTATCTGAAAAATCCTGTGTTCTGGGAAAAAATGAACAATGGCTGGGATGAATTCAGCATTCCAAAAGAGGTTGCTCGTCAGCTGATTGATATGCATGTACGCCGCGGTGACGCGATCTTCTTTGTGACTGGTCGTAGCCCGACGAAAACAGAAACGGTGTCAAAAACGCTGGCGGATAATTTTCACATTCCTGCCACCAACATGAATCCGGTAATTTTTGCAGGCGATAAACCAGGTCAAAATACAAAATCGCAATGGCTACAGGATAAAAATATCCGAATTTTTTATGGCGATTCCGATAACGATATTACCGCCGCACGCGAAGTCGGTGCTCGTGGTATCCGCATTCTACGTGCCTCCAACTCTACCTACAAACCCTTGCCACAAGCGGGTGCGTTTGGTGAAGAGGTGATCGTCAATTCAGAATACTGACAGAGCGGGAGAGCGTGACACTCTCCCGAATGCTGTTTTTTTAATCACACCTTTATCCTTTCGCTGTCTTGCTGCAAACTGATTAAGAGAGTTTTATCAAGGAGCAGCACATGTGGTATCAAAAGACGCTCACGCTTAGCGCCAAATCTCGTGGATTTCATCTGGTAACGGATGAAATACTGCATCAGCTGGCTGATATGCCGCGCGTTAACATCGGTTTACTGCATCTGTTGCTGCAACATACCTCCGCCTCTCTGACACTTAATGAGAACTGCGATCCCACCGTACGCCACGACATGGAGCGTTTTTTCCTCCGCACCGTTCCCGATAACGGAAATTATGAGCATGACTATGAGGGGGCCGACGATATGCCTTCTCATATCAAATCCTCAATGCTGGGAACATCGCTTGTATTGCCGGTGCATAAAGGGCGTATTCAGACCGGCATCTGGCAAGGCATCTGGCTGGGGGAACATCGCATCCACGGCGGATCGCGTCGCATCATCGCGACACTACAAGGGGAGTAAAAAATGACCATTTCGGAGTTGCTACAATATTGCATGGCAAAACCAGGCGCAGAACAGAGCGTGCATAACGACTGGAAAGCGACGCAGATCAAAGTGGAAGATGTACTGTTTGCGATGGTGAAAGAAGTAGAAAATCGCCCAGCTGTTTCGCTGAAAACCAGCCCGGAGCTGGCGGAGCTGCTACGTCAGCAGCACAGCGATGTGCGTCCAAGCCGCCATCTGAATAAAGCGCACTGGAGCACCGTGTATCTCGACGGATCGCTACCGGATTCGCAAATCTATTATCTGGTGGATGCGTCTTATCAGCAGGCGGTGAATTTACTGCCGGAAGAAAAACGTAAATTGCTGGTGCAACTCTGAAAGGAAAAGGCCGCTCAGAAAGCGGCCTTTGCGATTACAGCATCGGTTTAAGGAAGCGCGCCGTATGCGAAGCTTCGCACTCCGCGACGGTTTCTGGTGTACCGGAGACGAGGATCTCGCCGCCGCCACTGCCGCCTTCCGGTCCCAGGTCGACAATCCAGTCAGCGGTTTTGATCACGTCGAGATTGTGCTCAATCACCACAATGGTGTTGCCCTGATCGCGCAGTTTATGCAGTACGTCGAGCAGTTGCTGAATATCGGCGAAGTGCAGACCGGTGGTCGGCTCATCAAGAATATACAGCGTCTGCCCGGTGCCGCGTTTTGACAGCTCACGCGCCAGCTTCACGCGCTGGGCTTCACCACCAGAAAGTGTGGTTGCGGACTGCCCCAGGCGAATGTACGTCAGACCAACGTCCATCAACGTTTGCAGCTTACGCGCCAGTGCAGGTACGGCATCAAAGAACTCACGCGCCTCTTCGATGGTCATATCCAGCACTTCGTGGATGGTTTTGCCTTTGTACTTAATCTCCAGCGTTTCACGGTTATAGCGTTTACCTTTGCACTGGTCGCACGGTACGTAAATGTCCGGCAGGAAGTGCATCTCCACTTTGATCACGCCGTCGCCCTGACAGGCTTCGCAGCGTCCGCCGCGAACGTTAAAGCTGAATCGTCCTGGTGTATAACCGCGCGCACGGGATTCCGGTACGCCCGCAAACAGTTCGCGCACAGGCGTAAACACGCCGGTATAGGTCGCCGGGTTAGAACGCGGAGTACGACCAATTGGGCTTTGGTCGATATCGATCACTTTATCGAAATGCTCCAGCCCCTGAATATCGCGATAAGGTGCCGGTTCGGCGATGGTCGCCCCATTCAACTGGCGTTGGGCAATCGGGAACAGTGTGTCGTTAATCAGTGTCGATTTACCGGAACCTGAAACCCCTGTGATGCAGGTAAACAGACCGACTGGCAGCGTGAGCGTCACGTCTTTCAGGTTATTACCGCGTGCGCCTGTCAGCTTCAGCACTTTTTCCGGATTCGCCGGAACGCGTTTCTTTGGCACTTCAATCTTGCGTTTACCGCTCATGTACTGCCCGGTCAACGATTCAGGCACCGCCATAATCGCTTCCAGTGGACCTTCCGCGACCACTTCACCGCCGTGTACACCCGCACCTGGACCGATATCGATCACATGGTCAGCGGCGCGAATTGCGTCTTCGTCGTGCTCCACCACAATCACGGTATTACCGAGATCGCGCAGATGGATAAGCGTACCCAGCAGGCGCTCGTTATCGCGCTGGTGCAGGCCGATAGACGGCTCATCGAGCACGTACATAACGCCAACCAGGCCCGCACCAATCTGGCTCGCCAGACGGATACGCTGGGCTTCACCGCCAGAAAGCGTTTCTGCCGAGCGGGAAAGTGTCAGGTAATTCAGGCCGACGTTAACGAGGAATTTCAGGCGATCGCCAATCTCCTTAAGAATTTTTTCCGCAATCTTCGCTCGTTGACCTGCGAGTTTGAGATTGTTGAAGAATTCCATCGCATGACCGATGCTCATGTCGGAGATAGCAGGCAGCGGCGTATTCTCGACATACACATGGCGCGCTTCCCGACGCAGACGCGTTCCTTCGCAGCTGGCGCACGGGCGATTGCTGATAAACTTGGCTAATTCTTCGCGTACCGCACTGGATTCCGTCTCTTTATAACGGCGCTCCATATTGTGCAGCACGCCTTCGAACGGATGACGACGAATGGAGGTATCGCCACGATCGTTCATGTATTTGAATTCAATGTTTTCTTTGCCAGAACCGTACAACACCACTTTATGCACATTCGCGCTCAGGCTGCCCCACGGCGCTTCGACGTCGAACTTATAGTGATCTGCCAGCGATTTCAGCATCTGGAAGTAATAGAAGTTGCGGCGATCCCAGCCTCGGATCGCACCACCTGCCAGCGACAGTTCCGGATTCTGGATCACGCGGTCAGGATCGAAATATTGCTGTACGCCAAGGCCGTCACAGGTCGGGCAGGCACCCGCCGGGTTGTTAAACGAAAACAGGCGTGGTTCCAGTTCACGCATACTGTAGCCGCAAATTGGGCAGGCGAAGTTGGCGGAAAATAGCAGCTCTTCCGCTTTTGGATCGTCCATATCGGCAACTACCGCGGTACCACCGGAAAGCTCCAGCGCGGTTTCAAACGACTCTGCCAGACGTTGGGTGAGATCGTCACGCACCTTGAAGCGATCAACCACCACTTCAATGGTATGTTTCTTTTGCAGTTCCAGTTTCGGCGGATCGGAAAGATCGCAGACTTCGCCATCAATACGAGCACGGATGTAACCCTGGCTTGCCAGATTTTCCAGCGTTTTGGTGTGTTCGCCTTTGCGCTCTTTAATGATTGGCGCGAGCAGCATCAGGCGTTTACCTTCCGGCTGCGACAGCACGTTATCCACCATCTGGCTGACGGTTTGCGCCGCCAGCGGTACATCGTGGTCCGGGCAGCGAGGCTCACCGACGCGGGCGAACAACAAACGCAAATAGTCGTGGATTTCGGTGATTGTCCCCACCGTAGAACGCGGGTTATGAGACGTCGATTTCTGCTCAATCGAGATGGCAGGAGAAAGCCCCTCAATATGATCGACGTCCGGCTTTTCCATCAGTGACAGAAACTGCCGCGCGTAGGCGGAAAGGGATTCAACGTAACGGCGCTGCCCTTCGGCATATAAGGTGTCGAAAGCGAGCGAGGATTTGCCAGAACCCGAAAGCCCGGTCACGACAATGAGCTTGTCGCGGGGGATAACGAGGTTGATGTTTTTGAGATTATGGGTGCGGGCGCCCCGAACTTCGATCTTATCCATTCACCTTTCCCGGATTAAACGCTTTTTTGCCCGGTGGCATGGTGCTACCGGCGATCACAAACGGTTAATTATGACACAAATTGACCTGAATGAATATACAGTATTGGAATGCATTACCCGGAGTGTTGTGTAACAATGTCTGGCCAGGTTTGTTTCCCTGAACCGAGGTCACAACATAGTAAAAGCGCTATTGGTAATGGTACAATCGCGCGTTTACACTTATTCAGAACGATTTTTTTTCAGGAGACACGAACATGGCCAGCAGAGGCGTAAACAAGGTTATTCTCGTTGGTAATCTGGGTCAGGACCCGGAAGTACGCTACATGCCAAATGGTGGCGCAGTTGCCAACATTACGCTGGCTACTTCCGAATCCTGGCGTGATAAAGCGACCGGCGAGATGAAAGAGCAGACTGAATGGCACCGCGTTGTGCTGTTCGGCAAACTGGCAGAAGTAGCCAGCGAATATCTGCGTAAAGGTTCTCAGGTTTATATCGAAGGTCAGCTGCGTACCCGCAAATGGACCGATCAATCCGGTCAGGATCGCTACACCACAGAAGTCGTGGTGAACGTTGGCGGCACCATGCAGATGCTGGGTGGTCGTCAGGGTGGTGGCGCTCCGGCAGGTGGTAATATCGGTGGTGGTCAGCCGCAGGGCGGTTGGGGTCAGCCTCAGCAGCCGCAGGGTGGCAATCAGTTCAGCGGCGGCGCGCAGTCTCGCCCGCAGCAGTCCGCCCCGGCAGCGCCGTCTAACGAGCCGCCGATGGATTTTGATGACGACATTCCGTTCTAAGATTTCTTTTGGTTCAGGTGGTTACCGCCAGTGTGCGTTAGCCACAGCCTCAGATTGATATCTGCCCGGTAGCTACTCGGGACATTGAAAAATACATATTTATCCCCAACAGGCTGGTTGGGGATTTTTAATACCTGAGTGATGTTGATGATGCTGCAGTTTGTTTTATGTGAACTATGAGTCTGATGATATTGACTCCTGCCATATACATTTTAAATAAACAATGCGAATCCCGCGGCGAAGAGTATCGATAACACGGTTGCCATTAAACCAGGAACAATAAACGGATGATCGATTATTCGATTTCCTAATTTCGTTGACCCCGTATCATCAAGAGTCACGGCGGCTAATAATGTGGGGTAGTTAGGTAAAATAAAAAGAGAAGCCGTTGCTGGAAAGCAGGCGACCAGAGTGGCAGGGGCGATACCCATACTTAATGCAATAGGAAAAAGTATTTTGGTGGAGGCCGCCTGAGAATATAGAAAACATGACGCCAGCATAATAATAATTGCCAGCAACAATGGTGAATCTAATAAATATCCGGAAATCATGCTTTGAAACCACACCTGGTTACTATCCATGAATGTAGAACCGAGCCAGGCGACACCTAAAATACAGATGCATGACGTCATCCCTGTTTTAAAAACTGATGTCGCAGGAATGTTATTCACATTTACCCGGCAAAACATAACAATGGCGAGTGCTACAGCCATCATTACTGAAATACGGACCTGTCCACTATTTAAAACGGGATGTATGATAACGCCTGTTTTCGGACTGGCAATGATGGCGTAAAAAAGTACTACAACTAGGCCAAAAATAAATATTAGTACTGAGCGACGAGCTCCCTGTACCACAGGCGCAGACAGAGATTTTTTCGTTACAGCCATATGTACGGGTAATTGATCATTCTGGCGAAGTTTGTCCCAGAACAGGTAAAAAAGCGAAGTACAAATCAACGCTAATAAAGTAGCCGGTATAGAAACGGCAATGAGTTGCAAATATCCCCATCCCTGGTGATTTTTTTCCAGGATGCCTGAAAAGAAAATAACGGCGGCAGAGATAGGCGAGGCAACAATACCTAACAATGAAGCGGTAACCGAAAGCGCCAACGCCCGGGTGGGACGAAGTTGATTTTCCTTCGCGACACCCACAATAACCGGCATACAGGCAAATGACACCTGACCGGTACTGGCCATCATGGTTAATAGCCATGTAGACAGAGGTGCAGTTATTACCAGCAGGCGAGGGTAGCGGCGAAGCATTTTTTCGGTTAAACCAACCAGATAGTCAATCCCACCCGCTTCTTGCATTGCAGCAATTGCAATGATGACAACCATAATAAAAACGATCACCAGCATCGGTAAATCGCCGGGTGTTGCACCAAGGGCGCACAAGGCGATGACACCTGCCCCACCAGCAAATCCGACACCAATGCCGCCAATACGCATTCCTAAAAACAGGAAAAATAAAACGATAATAAATTGCAGCAAGATCATCACGCATACTCCTTGAAAGGATTGCCTACCACTTAATGTTAATTTCTAAAGTGCCAGGCTATCTATCCGAATTTTTCGTTAACTTTATAATCAGCAGGCGTTATCGAGTTCTGATTGTAAAGTGACCGGATACTCTTCGTTGTCGCTTATAATGTGATTTATCAGGCAACCAATTCTTGAAATCTCAACTTCAACAATATCACCAGGCCACAAGAAGAGCGGTGGAGAGCGTTTTTTACCGACCCCACCCGGAGAGCCTGTTAATATCACGTCACCGGGCGATAAGGTGGTGAAAGTACTGATATAGGCAATCAAATCCTTAATAGAGTGCAGCATGCTATGTGTATTATCATTCTGCACTTCCTTGCCGTTAAGACGGGTGATAATATTCAGATTTTGAGGGTCAGGAATTTCATCTGGCGTAACCATCCATGGCCCGAATCCACCTGTTGCAGGCCAATTTTTACCGGCAGTAAACCAGCTGTGCTGCCAGTCACGAACGGAACCATCCATATAACAGCTATACCCGGCAATATAGTTAAATGCTTCATCAGCAGGAATGTGAGAACCCTGGCGACCTATAATTACCGCCAGTTCGCCTTCATAATCAAATTCATTACTCAGGGTCGGTTTTATTAACCCACAACGGTGGCCCGTCTGAGTATCAGCAAAACGGATAAATAGCGTCGGATCGCCACCTTTTTCATTAAATTCTGCACATTTTTCCCGGTAGTTCATACCTGCGCAGATGATTTTATTTGGTCGAGTAATTACGGGCAGAAAAGTCACTTCGCCCTGATGGTAATCGGCTTTTTTACCTGCAAACAAAGCGATGTCTAATGAATGTTGACTGGCAACGAATGATTTCAGGTCGGGAAGTTCGGGAAATAATTTATGCAAGTCAATAATTCCATCGGATACGATGGCACCATACTTTTCTTCGTTATCTACAGAAAAACTGAGCAGTTTCATGATGTTCCTTCAATTCATGCCATGACCAGGGCATTACTTACCTTCTGGCTTCTGAGACGTTGTACTATGGCCTGGATTCTAACAATCTCATCATTATTACATCTGAGTTATTCAAAATAGCCCGGCGCGACAATAGGCTGATGAAGAGAATGAGCCACCTTATGATTGTATGTAAAGGTGGCTGTCGTCGTTAATGTGGCATTAAGTGAAAGAAAGCAATAACCATCAGGAGTAGTGATTTAGAATACTGCTTTCTTTTCTGTTGCCGGAGTTATTTAACGCGCGGCAGGTCAGCTGCACGCATAGCAGCATGAATTTCTTCTTCGGCACCATGCTCCAGCGGTAATAGCGGTGAACGAACAGTAGCATGTTCGAGAATACCGCGAGCAACCAGCGCGTGTTTCAGGGCGACGGTTCCTTCCATATGGGAACCGCGATGATATACGCACTTCGTTACTGGCAGCAGACGGTCATGTATCGCGCGTGCTTTTTTATAATCGCCAGCTTTACCTGCTTTGATCATCTCGATGAGCGGTTCTGGCGCAATATTGCCATAGCCGACAAGGAAACCATCTACGTCAAAAGCAGTGTGTACCAGATATTCATCATGGCAACTGAGGATCTGTAATTCCGGACGCTCGCGGCGGATAACCGGGATCTCTGTATCCCAACGACGCATATTGCGTACACCATTTTTCATAGCAAAAACACCGGGTTGTGCGGAAATATCCAGCAGTGTTTGCAGATTATAGGTTGCTTTAGTCACATCAGGATACTGAAACAGGATCAAGGGCAGGCCGCTTTCTTCATAGACAACGCGGTAGCGATCTTGTGGTGCGCCGTCCTGGTAGCCGAAACGCAACCATCCATGAGAAGGATATAACAGGCCTGCTGAAGCACCAGCTTCCACGGCACGTTTGGCTTCTTTAGCAGCGACGTCAGTCCCTTCACCGGTGATACCGGCAATGATAGGCAGCTTGCCATCTACGGATTTTACGAAAGCACGGATCACAGCGGCCTGTTCATCTTGTGTCAGGAAAGTACCTTCACCAGCATGACCAAGTACAACTAACCCTTTAACGCCGTCAATACTACCCAGCCAGCTTCCCAGACGCTGGATAGCATCAAAATCAATACTACCATCACGATTGAAAGGGGTAACCGGTGCCGGGGTCAAACCTCTGAGATCTATATTGATCATGACTATCTCCTTAATAATTTAGTCTTTTTTATTATGTGGACAATGCAAGAAACGAAATGAAAACGTTCTTGCAATCGTTTTCACGAGATTGAATTTGAACCTGATGAATGAGGTTGTCAATCAACAGTTGTTGAAAAATGCAGCAGGGATCACAAAATCAGGGAAGGAATATAAGAATTTTAATGTTCTTCATTTGCTGCAAAACCCCGGGTTTTGCAGCAAATGAAAGACAGGCTTTACTTGGGTGAACTCGTTGATTTTCTTGGTATTAAAGTCGGTATGGTTGTACGCAAAGAGCGGCCACTGTCGGCATTAATCAACATGTCCACAGCATTACTGGCGATATGCTCTAGCGGCGTTCTTACGGAAGTGAGCGCCACAGGAAGTCGGCTGACCAGAGGAATGTCGTTATAACCCACTAACGACAACTCTTGGCCGATTGTTATCCCCAAATGGTGAGCGGCAGCAACCACACCAATCGCTATTTCGTCATTTACCGCAAAAATAGCGGTTGGAGCAGGAGTCGTTCTGAGGAGTTTCATCCCTGCTTCTTCTCCCGACTGGATGTTAAAGTCTGATGAACAGCACCATTGCGGCTGTATAGTTAGTCCGGCTTCGCGCATTGCCTTTTCAAAACCTTTACGGCGATTAAGCGCATTTGAGGCAAAATCCGGGCCACCTATCAAACCGATGTTTTTATGTCCTAAATCAATAAGATGGCGAGTAGCAAGGTAACCACCCAGTTCATCATCGCCGATGGATGATGGGCTAACACCATCAGTACGCAGGGCGAGCACATGGGGAATATCCCTTTCACGCAAAGTTTGCGGTAGGGGATCGCCGAGGCGACAGGTTGACATAATCAAGCCGTCGACCCGCCTGTCGAGAAGTGATTCTACAGATTCTCGCTCTTGCTGGGGATCGTCTCCACAAGTCGCGACCACTGCGAAGTAACCACGATGCGACGCTGCTTTAGCGATTTCTTCAAACAACATTGCAGTAACTGCATCAGTCAGGCGTGGAACTAATACACCAAGTGTCCCGGTGCCGCCGCGACGGAGACTGGAGGCAACATAATCCCGACGATAGCCCAATTCGCGTGCGACCTGGCGTACTTTTTCGGCAGAAGCGCTTTTAGATGGCGGTAATCTTTCATCCAGGATACGCGAAACGGTAGAAATACTCACCCCGGCAGCATTCGCCACGTCACGCATGGTGATCAGCTTTTTTTCTGTTTGGTCTTTTTCTTCGCTTTCCAGGCTCATAGCTGACTCCCGTATGTATTAATTACCTGAAAGGTCCCGTCATTCAAAAGGCCAGTGCGTAATGATTGGCCTTGTAAAATGGTACGGCAATTTTTTGTATGTACAAAGAAATGTTGGATGTTTACTACGTCCTGAGCGTGTACGTATCCGATCTTTGTCGCGAGCTTTCTTGATGGCTTTAAGAACAACATCACATTTTTTCTCTAAGCAGATATCCGGAATGTGAACTGATTAACAAATATTCGCTGAGTCGAATTGACATCCCCCGGGAAACTAATGACGATAATTATACATGAAAACGATTGCAGAAACGTTTTCATTATGGTTTTTATGCAGATAGATTCTCAAATAACTGCAAGTGAATAGCTGCCAGCCGCTGGGTTTGGCGCAGTTCGTTGTCTTGCGAATCAATCAACAGGATATCGCTATGTCAACTCAGGTTATTACTTCTGAAAGTATTATTGCCAGTCCGCGGGAAGGCGATCCCGCAACGCTGCTTGCCAGGCTCGAACGACTCCCTGTCACCAGGCGTCTTTTAGCTATTCGTGTAGTGGTGGGTTTATCGACATTCTTTGATGCTTACACCATTATCGCGATAGCTTTTGCGCTACCGCAACTCACTCAGGAATGGGGATTAACACCAACCTTCATCGGGCTGATCATTGCCGCAAGCTATGTTGGGCAGCTCTGCGGCGCACTCTTTTTTGGCTCTCTGGCAGAAAAAATTGGCCGCATTGGCGTGTTGCGTATCACCATTGTGATGTTCGTCGCGATGGATGCCGCTTGCCTGTTTGCCTGGAATGGATGGTCGATTCTGGTTATCCGTTTCCTGCAAGGATTAGGAATAGGGGCAGAAGTTCCGGTTGCCAGCGCTTATATCAATGAATTTATCGGAGCAAAAAAACGTGGCCGCTTTTTTTTACTCTACGAGGTGATTTTTCCGATCGGTATGATGTTTGCTGGTCTTGTAGGCTATTTTCTTGTTCCGCTTTACGGCTGGAAAGTGATGTTTTTGATAGGTCTTATCCCTTCGGCATTGACGGTTCCGTTACGCTGGTTAATGCCTGAGTCTCCACGCTGGTTAACAGCGAAAGGTCGCCATGTTCAGGCTGAGAAAGTCGTTGCGGCGTTTGAGAAAGAAGCGCTGCAGCGAGGAATGGAATTACCTGAGCCGGTGATTAATCCTGCAGTTGTGCAAAAGGAACCTGCAGGTGGCGTAAAAGAACTATTTTCCGGCATCTATAAATCACGCACGTTTATGTTATGGGGACTATGGCTGACCGTTTATACGGTGAACAATGGTATGATCACCTGGTTTCCTACCATGTATAAAACGCTTTTTCACTTACCACTGGAAACCAGTCTGGCTTATGGTTGGATTACTTCCTCCTGTGGAGTTTTTGCGTCGGTAATTTGTGCACTGCTTATCGATCGTATTGGAAGAAAATGCTGGTATACCTGGGCTTATTTACTGGCCATTATCCCGTTAGTGACTCTTTGTATTTTCGGAGCCAAATCTGCCATTGAAATCCTTATTTTCGGTAGTATGACGTATGCCATTCTCCAGACCATTGCCTTCTCTCTTTATCTCTACTCTGCAGAGCTATACCCCACTCGCCTGAGAGCGATTGGAACGGCATTTTCCAGTGCCTGGTTGCGGGCTGGCTCTTCCGTTGGACCGTTGCTGGTGGGATTCATTGTTTCTGGTTTTGGGATCCGCTTTGTTTTTATTGTGTTCGCAGTCATCGCGTTAATAGGCGGCCTGGTTACCTATTTGTTCGCTATTGAAACGAAGGGAAAATCACTGGAAGAGCTTTCGCCGTAGCCGTACTGACCGGGAAGAAAGGATCGGCCTGCCAGAGAATTTCTGTGTTTCACCAGCATTAAGAAATATTTGCCAGTAGCGCTTCTCTGAATGTTATATTCGGATTGCAAAGGATAAATAATATGGATCATTCTATACGGGAAAATTATATTTTCCTGATGATACTGATGTTCCCATTTGGTTCGTTAGCCAATGAGTTACCTTTTTCCTCAACCGGAAAATATATGGCTGGAGATTGGAATGGAGTGCGTAGTGAGTTAAAAAACAAAGGATATGATTTTACTCTGGAATATGGCTCGATGGTGACATCGAATATTTCAGGCGGTTATAACAAGGATCGGACGGCGCGATATAGCGACCAGTATATTATCGGTGCCGATTTTGATCTGCAAAAAATTGCGGGTATCACGGATGGAGAGTTTAAAGTCTCTGTTATCGATCGTAACGGCCGCGATCTTACCAGCGACAGAATTCAGGATCCTCGAGCCCCAGTGATTGGCTCGACGGTAAACAGTAACTATGGCCGGAGTCAAACCTGGCATGCCGCGCAATTCTGGTATCGTCAATCATGGTATGCAAAAACGATTGATTTAAAGTTAGGATTAATGCCGGTTGGCGAAGACTTCGATAACAATGGTTGTTATTTCCAGAACCTTTCCCTCTGTGGTTCGTTGGCAGGTCATGGTGCGGGAGTCTGGTATAACACACCGATTGGTCAGTGGGGGGCCAGGTTACGTTATAATTTTACACCGCAAGTTTATTTGCAGACCGGCGCGTTTATGTATAACCCAAATTATGCGACGCGAAGCGGCAGTTTCCAGTTGGATAATACTGGAAGATTAGGAAATATGTACCTTATGGAATTTGGGTATACACCAACGCTGGGTGCGAATAAACTTCCGGGTGCCTGGAAAGTAGGAGCCTGGTATAACACAGCAAAAGCCAGTGACGTCCTGAAGGATGCAGAAGGCGATGACTACGTTACGAGCCAACGTCCCCCGGCGACTCACGATGGGCGTTACGGTGGCTGGATCTACTTACTCCAGCAAGTGACTGCTGATCCCCGTTCTCCTCGTGGTGGCCTTTCTCTGTTCTGGCATCTGGCGATGAATGATCGGGATACTGCGACAATGGATTACCAGACGCAAATTGGCGCTATTTATAAAGGGCCATTTTCCGGTCGGGGGCAGGATTACATTGGCTTTGGCGTCAGCAAAATGCACGAAAACAGTAAAGTAGCCAGACGGGCGCAATTGCTCAATGATAAAAAGGGTCTTGATGATTATGATAATCCCGCCTGGACGCCAGTAAGAGACGCTGAGTATGCGGCAGAATTGCATTACAGTTTTGTGGTGACGCCGTGGTTAACATTGCGACCCAATGTGCAGTTGCTGATTGATCCCGGTGGGGTGAGTGAAATCGACGACGCCTGGGTTGTGGGAACTCAGATTACAATCAAACTGTAGGTCTTAATCATTTGTTTGTGCAGAATCACCGGGGATCCTGCACAAACTCCCGCCATCAGGTCATAATCATTGGCCATTCAGGTGGCGCCTGATTTATGGCTTCCACCATCACCGACTCAATGTTGTGCCAGATAGCGGTAATATCCATCATGGTAATACCGAGCAATCCGGTAGCGAACCAGCAGGCAGAAACAACGCCCAGGCCGCTGCTAATCACCGCAAGACCAATATAATCTGATTTGCGAAAACGGATGTTGAGTGTGCTGGCCAGAAACATCATTACGGCACTAAGAAGTTGCCAGCGAAGAAGAACCACGCCAGTGGTGAGGGTAGCCATCAAACAATTCCTCTGAAAAGAGCCGATGCCCTGGACAGCGCGGCGTTGTTCACGGGAGGCGTGGTACACTCTGGCTATCGCGGGGCTTGCAGAACACAAAAATGAAACACTCTTTTTGTTTCATTAATTTTGTGAACTATATCACAATTGATTGTTTGTTAGCCATATTAGGACGTGACTTTTATTGCTGTACAGATTATGTGGTTTTTCAGGGGCATTAAGGGTATATCTTCCCACCGCCTCTGCATTCCTGTAGGAAATTAGTTTTGAATATCAATGAATTATTTTTATTCAGGTGACGATTAAAAAGGTATCAATTTCAAATCAGGCAAAAGTGCTATTTATACCGTAAGATTTATCTAAAGACGTCGATAACCAGGGTTCTCGCCTTGCAATGACCGGGTATAAACAGGCAGGAAATTGATAGCAATGAGTCATCGTGCACGACACCAATTACTGGCGTTGCCGGGCATTATCTTTTTAGTTCTCTTTCCCATCATTCTGTCGCTATGGATTGCCTTCCTTTGGGCAAAATCAGAAGTGAATAGTCAGCTCCAAACTTTTGCTCAGCTGGCGCTGGATAAATCCGAGCTGGTCATTCGCCAGGCAGATTTAGTGAGCGATGCTGCTGAACGCTATCAGGGGCAAGTTTGCACTCCAGCCCATCAAAAGCGAATGTTGAATATTATTCGTGGCTATCTTTATATTAATGAATTGATCTATGCCCGTGATAACCATTTTTTATGCTCATCGCTGATAGCGTCTGTAAACGGCTATACGATTGCACCGGCCGATTATAAGCGTGAACCTAACGTTTCTATCTATTATTACCGCGATACGCCTTTTTTCTCTGGCTATAAAATGACCTATATGCAGCGGGGAAATTATGTGGTGGTCATCAACCCTCTCTTCTGGAGTGAAGTGATGTCTGATGATCCGACATTGCAATGGGGTGTATATGATACGGTAACGAAAACCTTTTTCTCGTTAAGCAACGAGGCCTCGGCAGCAACGTTTTCTCCACTGATTCATTTGAAGGATTTAACTGTACAAAGAAATGGCTATTTATATGCGACAGTTTATTCGACAAAACGCCCAATTGCAGCCATTGTTGCGACTTCATATCAACGTCTTATAGCGCATTTTTATAATCATCTTATTTTTGCGTTACCCGCCGGTATTTTGGGGAGTCTTGTTCTGCTATTACTCTGGCTACGTATTCGACAAAACTATTTGTCTCCCAAACGCAAATTGCAACGCGCCCTCGAAAAACATCAACTTTGCCTTTATTACCAGCCAATAATCGATATCAAAACAGAAAAATGTATCGGGGCTGAAGCATTGTTACGTTGGCCTGGTGAGCAGGGGCAAGTAATGAATCCGGCAGAGTTTATTCCGCTGGCAGAAAAGGAGGGGATGATCGGACAGGTAACTGATTATGTTATTGATAATGTCTTCCGCGATCTGGGCGCATACCTGGCAACACATGCCGATCGCTATGTTTCTATTAACCTGTCGGCCTCCGATTTTCATACGTCACGGTTGATAGCGCGAACCAATCAGAAAACAGAGCAATACGCGGTGCGTCCACAGCAAATTAAATTTGAAGTGACTGAACATGCATTTCTTGATGTCGACAAAATGACACCAATTATTCTGGCTTTCCGCCAGGCTGGTTACGAAGTGGCAATTGATGATTTTGGTATTGGCTACTCTAACTTGCATAACCTTAAATCATTGAATGTCGATATTTTGAAAATCGATAAATCGTTTGTTGAGACGCTGACCACCCATAAAACCAGTCATTTGATTGCGGAACACATCATCGAGCTGGCGCACAGTCTGGGGTTAAAAACGATCGCTGAAGGCGTCGAAACTGAGGAACAGGTTAACTGGCTGCGCAAACGCGGCGTGCGCTATTGCCAGGGATGGTTCTTTGCGAAGGCGATGCCGCCGCAGGTGTTTATGCAATGGATGGAGCAATTACCCGCGCGGGAGTTAACGCGCGGGCAATAAAACTACAGGCGGTGGCGATAATCGCTTGGAGTGCGATCAAACTGCCGACGGAAAACGCGGGAGAAGGTCTGCTGCGAGACATAACCCAGGTCCATTGCGATATCAAAAATCGGACGCTCGGTGGTGCGCAACTCAACGGCGGCCAGCAACAGGCGGCGTTGGCGAATGTAATCACCAAGTGTCTGATGCGTCACCGTGCGGAACATCCGCTGTAAGTACCACTTTGAATAGCCTGATTTTTTTGCGACGACATCAATGTTAAGCGGCTGGTCAATATGCTCGTCAATCCATGCGATAAGATCCTGAATAATTTTCTGATGGGACATAAATCTGCCTCTTTTCAGTGTTCAGTTCGTTAATTCATCTGTTGGGGAGTATAATTCCTCAAGTTAACTTGAGGTAAAGCGATTTATGGAAAAGAAATTACCCCGCATTAAAGCGCTGCTAACCCCCGGCGAAGTGGCAAAACGCAGCGGTGTGGCGGTATCGGCGCTGCATTTCTATGAAAGCAAAGGGTTGATTAGCAGTATCCGTAATAGTGGCAATCAGCGGCGATATAAACGTGATGTGTTGCGATATGTCGCAATCATCAAAATTGCTCAGCGTATTGGCATTCCGCTGGCGACCATTCGTGAAGCATTTGGCGTGTTGCCCGAAGGGCATACGTTAAGTGCGAAAGAGTGGAAACAGCTTTCGTCCCAATGGCGAGAAGAGTTGGATCGGCGCATTCATACCTTAGTGGCGCTGCGTGACGAACTGGATGGATGTATTGGTTGTGGCTGCCTTTCGCGCAGTGATTGCCCGTTGCGTAACCCGGGCGACCGATTAGGAGAAGAAGGTACCGGCGCACGCTTGCTGGAAGATGAACAAAACTAAAGCGCCACAAGGGCGCTTTAGTTTGTTTTCCGGTCTTTGTCTTTCTCTCTATCCCGCTAGTACACAGGAGGGTTTCCCCCGACGTCAACACACCTCATTTGAGCACGTGGTGGAGGTTCCGGTTGGTGTTGATGCTTTAATTGTATGTCACCGGCGTTTCTTCGCCAGTGTAAAAGGACGCTTTTTAGCCGCAATATTTTTGTCATCTCAGACGATTTTTTATCGCAATCCTGAACGGTATGCGGCTCGATAACGCTGCAATCTTGCGCATCGACGATAACGTTTGCGCATCAATTGCCTGGTTTTTCATCGTCAAGACAATAAAAGAGAAAAAAGCAGCAAACTTCGGTTGAAAAAGCCGCTATGATCGCCGGATAATCGTTTGCTTTTTTTTACCATCCGTTTTGTATGCGCGGAGCTAAACGTTTGCTTTTTTGCGACGCACCAAATTGTCGCAAACCTGGAGCAGGAAGATAACGTTTCGCTGGCAGGGGAATGTCCGCCACGCATCTTGACGAAAATTAAACTCTCAGGGGATGTTTTCTTATGTCTACGCCATCAGCGCGTACCGGCGGTTCACTCGACGCCTGGTTTAAAATTTCACAACGTGGAAGCTCTGTCCGTCAGGAAGTGGTTGCCGGGTTAACAACGTTTCTGGCGATGGTCTACTCGGTTATCGTCGTTCCAGGCATGTTGGGTAAAGCGGGCTTTCCGCCAGCGGCAGTTTTCGTTGCAACCTGTCTGGTTGCTGGACTCGGTTCTATCGTGATGGGGCTGTGGGCTAATCTGCCGCTGGCGATTGGTTGCGCTATCTCCCTGACGGCGTTTACCGCATTCAGCCTGGTACTGGGGCAACATATTAGTGTACCTGTCGCGCTGGGTGCCGTGTTCCTGATGGGTGTGCTGTTTACGATAATTTCTGCCACGGGTATCCGTAGCTGGATTTTGCGCAACTTGCCGCACGGTGTGGCGCACGGCACGGGGATCGGTATCGGTCTTTTCCTGCTGCTCATTGCTGCTAATGGTGTCGGTCTGGTGATTAAAAACCCGCTTGATGGTCTGCCTGTTGCGCTGGGTGATTTCGCGACCTTCCCGGTGATTATGTCACTGGTAGGTCTGGCTGTGATCATCGGCCTGGAAAAACTGAAAGTCCCCGGTGGCATTCTGCTGACCATTATCGGTATCTCAATTGTCGGTTTGATCTTCGATCCTAACGTCCACTTCTCTGGCGTTTTCGCCATGCCTTCATTGAGCGATGAAAACGGCAATTCACTGATTGGCAGCCTGGACATTATGGGCGCGCTGAACCCTGTGGTTCTGCCGAGCGTGCTGGCACTGGTGATGACTGCTGTTTTCGATGCCACCGGAACCATCCGGGCCGTCGCGGGCCAGGCAAACCTGCTGGATAAAGACGGGCAAATTATCGACGGCGGGAAAGCACTGACCACCGACTCCATGAGCAGTGTTTTCTCTGGTCTGGTGGGGGCAGCACCGGCAGCGGTATACATCGAGTCTGCGGCGGGTACAGCGGCGGGCGGAAAAACCGGTCTGACGGCTATCACCGTTGGCGTGTTGTTCCTGCTGATTCTGTTCCTCTCTCCACTCTCTTACCTCGTTCCGGGTTACGCAACGGCTCCGGCGCTGATGTACGTTGGCCTGCTGATGCTGAGCAATGTGGCGAAAATTGACTTTGCTGATTTTGTTGATGCGATGGCGGGCCTGGTAACAGCAGTATTCATCGTACTGACCTGTAACATCGTAACAGGCATCATGATCGGCTTCGCGACTCTGGTGATTGGTCGTCTGGTTTCCGGAGAATGGCGCAAGTTGAACATCGGTACGGTCGTCATCGCCGTGGCGCTGGTGACCTTCTATGCGGGCGGTTGGGCTATCTAAGCTTTAATAAGATTCTGAAAACGGGTGGCAATGGCTGCCCGTTTTTATTTTCTCCGCACATTGTGTGAGCTTTTGCGATATTCTGAAAAAATGAGAATTCAGGCATAACGCCTTTCTCAGATCATAAAAAACATCGCAAACAGGGAACGCATGGAAATCTTCTTCACCATACTGATAATGACCCTCGTGGTCTCGCTGTCCGGGGTGGTCACTCGTGTCATGCCCTTTCAGATCCCGCTTCCGCTTATGCAAATCGCCATCGGTGCGCTACTGGCGTGGCCGACGTTTGGTTTGCATGTGGAGTTTGATCCTGAACTCTTTTTAGTCTTGTTTATCCCGCCGTTGCTGTTCGCAGATGGCTGGAAAACGCCGACCCGTGAATTTCTCGAACATGGTCGGGAGATTTTCGGCCTCGCGCTGGCGCTGGTGGTGGTCACCGTGGTTGGCATTGGCTTCCTTATTTACTGGGTGGTGCCGGGCATTCCGCTGATTCCCGCCTTTGCGCTGGCGGCGGTGCTTTCTCCGACCGATGCTGTGGCGCTTTCCGGTATTGTTGGCGAAGGGCGCATCCCGAAAAAAATCATGGGTATTTTGCAGGGCGAAGCGTTGATGAATGACGCCTCCGGCCTGGTGTCATTAAAGTTTGCTGTGGCAGTGGCGATGGGGACGATGATCTTCACCGTCGGCGGTGCAACGGTGGAATTTATGAAAGTGGCAATAGGCGGTATTCTCGCCGGTTTTGTGGTGAGCTGGCTGTATGGTCGTTCGCTGCGATTCCTCAGCCGCTGGGGCGGTGATGAACCCGCGACGCAGATTGTTCTGCTGTTCTTGCTGCCATTCGCTTCTTATCTGATTGCCGAACATATTGGCGTTTCCGGCATCCTCGCTGCGGTTGCCGCCGGGATGACCATCACCCGCTCCGGTGTGATGCGCCGTGCGCCGCTGGCAATGCGCCTGCGCGCAAACAGCACCTGGGCGATGCTGGAATTTGTCTTTAACGGCATGGTGTTCCTGCTGTTAGGTCTGCAGCTGCCGGGTATTCTGGAGACGTCGCTGATGGCGGCAGAAATCGACCCTAACGTCGAAATCTGGATGCTGTTTACCGATATCATTCTGATTTATGCGGCGCTGATGCTGGTCCGTTTTGGCTGGCTGTGGACGATGAAAAAGTTCAGCAACCGTTTCCTGAAGAAGAAGCCGATGGAGTTTGGTTCGTGGACCACACGAGAAATCCTGATTGCGTCTTTTGCCGGGGTGCGTGGGGCGATCACACTAGCCGGTGTGCTCTCTATCCCGCTACTCTTGCCGGATGGCAACGTCTTCCCGGCGCGCTATGAGTTGGTGTTCCTGGCGGCTGGCGTCATTCTCTTTTCGCTGTTTGTCGGCGTGGTGATGTTGCCCATTCTGCTGCAACACATTGAAGTCGCAGACCATTCGCAGCAGTTGAAAGAGGAGCGTATTGCGCGAGCGGCAACGGCAGAAGTGGCGATTGTGGCAATCCAGAAAATGGAGGAGCGTCTGGCGGCGGATACCGAAGAGAATATCGATAACCAGCTGCTCACGGAGGTCAGTTCTCGCGTCATTGGTAACCTGCGTCGTCGCGCCGATGGACGTAACGACGTTGAAAGTTCCGTGCAGGAAGAGAACCTTGAGCGTCGCTTCCGTCTGGCGGCATTGCGTTCTGAACGTGCTGAACTGTACCACCTGCGCGCCACGCGGGAGATCAGTAACGAAACGCTGCAAAAATTATTGCACGATCTCGATTTGCTTGAAGCGTTGTTGATTGAGGAAAATCAGTAAGCCGAAAGCGACGTAACCAGGCCGGAGGTAATCTGAAAAAGGTGCAATCTTTTGCACCTTTTTCAGATTACCTCGGGCTAACATTCATGATTCTAAAATAAATAAGTCAGAAGTCCGTGAGTATCTCTCTTTTAAAGTCAATTCATTGGCTATTCTTCGGCTTAATCTCAATCTGCGTATTGCATAGTATCTTCAGTGGTATTCATAGACACTTCCTGAATATTATGCTCAGTTTGTGACATGCCAGTATGAGTGGCACAATCCTCTTCAAAGAGTTTCTGTAGTGTTATCAGGATATCACTATTAATGGGAATATTATCCTCCCCACGGAGAATGGATATGCCCATTCCCTGGACGATAGCCTCATCGAAATTAACCCGATAGAAACGGGTATTAAACATCCAGGCTTTTGTTAAAATAGAACAGTTGAAATGGCAATTGCTTAAATTGGCATTATTAAAATTAGCATTAGCCATATTAGAATCGGTACATATAACCATTTCGAGGAACGTATTTGTCAGCCGCGTAAAAAAGAGTTTGCTATTAATTAAGTTTATATTCTGGAGGGTTGCTTTGTTCAGGTTGACGCGAGAAAGATTAGCATGTTCAAAGTTAATTAAATCGAGTTTAGAGAAACTAAGGTCGGCTCTAAATAAATTAACATATGGCGCTATTACTTTATAAAGATTCACCTCAGCCATGTACGCCATATAAAAATTTGAATAGTCAAGGAAGGTATTTTTAATTTTAGCTCTAATCATTGTTGCATTGAAGAATTCAACATGCATAGCGGAGCATGCATTTAGAGTTCCGTCAGTCATTTTTATCTGAGCGAAATTTGAGTCATCGAGAATACAATTATCAAAAATTATTTTTTCCATTATGGCAAAATTAAAATTCGTTTGATACATATTACAGCCCTGGAAAATAGCATTTTGTAGTCTGCAACCTGCAAAATCCGAATTGGATAAATCTTCATCTTTAATCCTGATACCTTTCAGGCTAAGGTGTGAAAAATCGTAACCACCATTTACTGTCTGTGGGATTTCGATAGTATTATTATGGACAGTGACATTATTTATAAAATACACTACCTTAATTGATACTTCCTTATCTTTATTAAGGTAAACTCTTCTCGTAATTCTATCGTCATATTTATTACTTGCATATAAAGCTATATCTATAAAATATTTATGAATTTTCCTGTCAGTTTCTTTAGTGATTTTTCCTGATGGTAAAGTATCATAAGTTCTTTTCATTTTCTGAATCAAGCCTATCACTTTTTCATGATCATCCATTTTGAAAAGAGAGAGGGCTTTATTGTCAATTAACGTGTCTTTATGATGTTTGCTATAATTATCTGATTTTGTTTTCTTTGTATGTGATGGACTTGTGACAGAGTGGTTATCGTTAATCAGGCAAAGAGGGAAAAACATATTATTTAAACCATTATAGCGCATAAAATATCCTTATAATTAACAAGAAAGAAAAGGCATATTCTCTGCATTATCATTTTCTACGACTGTCAAAAATCGCTCATTTTTTATTGAGTTTATTTGTTTAATATTATGGGAAAAGATGATGCATATTGGAGAGGAAGAGTATTCCCCGATCAAGCGACCGGGGAAGGGTAGAGATTAATGCGCGCGGCCTTGCTCAACGCCAAAGCCGGTCTGGGAGCGGATAAACTGTGCACGGAACAGTTCACGCTCGCGCGCACCTTCCGCTGAATTATCCGTTGCCGAGAAGAACCAGATGCCGAGGAATGCCACACTGATAGAGAACAGCGCCGGGTATTCGTACGGGAAGATGGCTTTTTCGTGACCGAGGATCTGTACCCAAATGGTAGGGCCGAGAATCATCAGTACCACTGCGGTAATCAGCCCCAGCCAGCCTCCCATCATCGCGCCACGGGTAGTCAGTTTCGACCAGTACATGGAAAGCAGAATGATCGGGAAGTTACAGCTCGCCGCGATGGCAAACGCCAGGCCCACCATAAATGCGATGTTCTGATTCTCAAACAGCACGCCGAGGATAATCGCAATCACGCCCAAAATCAGGACGGTGATTTTCGATACTCGCAGTTCTTCTCGTTCAGTCGCGCCTTTTTTGAAGACGTTAGCGTACAGGTCATGCGAAACCGCGGAAGCGCCTGCCAGCGTCAGTCCCGCAACCACCGCAAGAATGGTGGCGAAAGCAACCGCTGAAATAAAGCCGAGGAACAGGTTGCCGCCCACAGCATTGGCCAGGTGAACTGCCGCCATGTTGTTACCACCAATCAGATGGCCCGCCGCGTCTTTATATTCCGGATTCGCACCGACCAGCATGATCGCACCAAAGCCGATAATAAAGGTCAGGATATAGAAGTAGCCCATAAATCCGGTGGCGTAGAACACGCTCTTACGCGCTTCGCGGGCATCGCTGACCGTAAAGAAGCGCATCAGAATGTGCGGCAAACCAGCCGTACCAAACATCAGCCCCAGACCCAGAGACAGCGCGGAGATGGGATCTTTCACCAATCCGCCCGGCTTCATGATATCGACACCTTTCGGGTGTACCGCCATCGCTTCGCTGAACAGATTGTTGAAGCTAAAGCCGACGTGTTTCATCACCATAAAGGCCATAAAGCTGGCACCGAACAGCAACAGCACGGCTTTGATAATCTGTACCCAGGTGGTCGCCAGCATACCGCCGAACAGGACGTACATCATCATCAGCACGCCGACCAGTACTACCGCAATGTGATAGTTAAGGCCAAACAGCAGCTCGATGAGTTTACCTGCCCCCACCATCTGGGCGATAAGGTAAAGCGCCACCACCACCAGAGAACCACAGGCCGAAAGAATACGAATCGGCCCCTGTTTCAGACGGTAAGAGGCTACATCGGCAAAGGTGTAGCGCCCCAGGTTACGCAGACGTTCGGCAATCAGGAACAGAATGATCGGCCAGCCCACCAGGAAGCCCAGCGAGTAAATTAAGCCATCATAGCCGGAGGTAAACACCAGCGCGGAGATACCCAAGAATGAGGCAGCGGACATATAGTCCCCGGCAATCGCCAGCCCGTTCTGAAAACCGGTGATATTGCCGCCTGCGGTGTAGTAGTCATTACGCGAACGTACGCGTTTTGACGCCCAGTAGGTAATGCCGAGCGTAAACACGACGAAAATCAGGAACATAATAATCGCCTGCCAGTTCGTTGGCTGGCGCTCTACGGCCCCGCTAATAGCATCCGCGGCGTTAGCTGCGAAAGGGAGTGTGGCGGCAAGCGCCGTCAGAACTCTTTTCATGATGCTTGTACCTCATGCAGGACTTCATTATTAAGACGGTCGAATTCGCCGTTCGCCCGCCAGATGTAGATACCAGTGAGAACAAAGGAGATCACAATTACTCCAACACCAATCGGAATACCGCGTGTGACGCTGGTGTTCGGATTCAGCGGAGTGCCCAGCCAGCCGGGCGCGAAGGCGATCAGTAAAATAAAGCCGATATAAACTGCCAGCATAATAATCGACAGGATGGTGGCAAACCGTTGCCGTTTTTCGACTAACTCCCTGAAATGCGCATTGTCTTCTATCCGCTGATAAATAGTGCCATTCATCACAGATTCTCCAGAGGTAATGTAGGGATTGTTTTAATTCCCGCGCCCTTATGGGAGCGGGTTAACGCCCAGGTAACCCTCGCCGAATGTAGGCTGGATAAGGCGTTATACGCCGCATCCGGCAATCAATGCCTGATGCGACGCTGTCGCGTCTTATCAGGCCTACAAATCGTTTCCGACTTGTTGCCCGGATCGCATCCGGCAATTGAGAGTTACGAGGGCATCGCGATAGCCTGCTTCTCTTCAAGCAGCTTCTCGACTACGCCAGGATCGGCAAGCGTCGAGGTATCGCCCAGGTTGCTGGTATCGCCCGCCGCAATTTTGCGCAGAATACGGCGCATAATTTTGCCGGAGCGGGTTTTTGGCAGGGAGTCGGTCCAGTGCAGCACGTCTGGCGTTGCCAGCGGGCCAATCTCTTTACGCACCCAGTTGCGGACTTCTGCGTACAGTTCTGGTGACGGTTCCTCCCCGTGATTAAGCGTGACGTAGGCGTAGATCGCCTGACCTTTAATATTGTGCGGAATACCCACGACAGCGGCTTCGGCAATCTTCGGATGCGCCACCAGCGCCGACTCAATCTCCGCTGTTCCCAGACGGTGACCCGAGACGTTCAGCACGTCGTCCACACGCCCGGTGATCCAGTAATAGCCATCTTCATCACGACGCGCGCCGTCGCCGCTGAAATACATATTTTTGAAGGTGGAGAAGTAGGTCTGTTCAAAGCGTTCGTGATCGCCAAACAATGTACGCGCCTGACCAGGCCAGGAGTCGGTGATCACCAGGCTGCCTTCGGTAGCCCCTTCCAGCGGGTTACCTTCGTTATCGACCAGCGCCGGTTGCACGCCGAAGAACGGACGTGTTGCCGAACCGGCTTTCAGCTCGGTAGCGCCAGGCAGCGGCGTGATCATGAAACCGCCAGTTTCGGTCTGCCACCAGGTGTCGACCACCGGGCATTTCTCGTTGCCGATTTTTTTCCAGTACCACTCCCACGCTTCCGGGTTAATTGGCTCGCCCACGGAACCTAGAATGCGCAGTGACGAACGGTCGGTACCTTCGATCGCTTTATCACCTTCCGCCATCAGCGCACGGATCGCCGTGGGCGCGGTATAGAGAATATTGACCTGATGCTTGTCCACCACCTGCGCCATACGGGCAGGCGTCGGCCAGTTCGGTACGCCTTCAAACATCAGCGTGGTCGCGCCGCAGGCCAGCGGGCCGTACAGCAAATAACTGTGTCCGGTAACCCAGCCCACATCGGCGGTGCACCAGTAGATATCGCCCGGATGATAATCAAAGACATATTTAAAGGTCAGCGCCGCGTACACCAGATAACCGCCGGTAGTGTGCAGCACGCCTTTCGGCTTACCGGTAGAACCGGAGGTATAGAGAATAAACAGCGGATCTTCGGCGTTCATCTCTTCCGCCTGGTGCTGATCGCTGGCTTGCTCAACCAGGTCGTGCCACCAGAGGTCGCGCCCTTCCTGCCAGTCAATTTTTCCGCCAGTACGCTTCAGTACCACCACATGTTCAATGCTGGTGACGTTCGGGTTTTTCAGCGCGTCATCAACGTTTTTCTTCAGCGGAATACTACGCCCGGCACGCACGCCTTCGTCAGAAGTGATCACCAGTCGTGAGTTAGAATCGATAATGCGTCCGGCAACGGCTTCCGGCGAGAAGCCGCCGAAAATTACCGAATGCACCGCGCCAATGCGGGCGCAGGCCAGCATTGCGACCGCAGCTTCCGGCACCATCGGCATATAAATCGCCACCACGTCACCTTTTTTAATGCCCAGCCCGAGCAGGGTATTGGCGAAGCGGCAGACGTCGCGGTGCAGCTCTTTATAGCTGATATGTTTGCTCTGGCTGGCGTCGTCGCCTTCCCAGATGATGGCGGTACGATCGCCGTTTTCTTGCAGATGGCGGTCAAGGCAGTTTGCCGCCAGATTCAGCGTGCCGTCCTCGTACCATTTAATGGACACATTACCGGGGGCAAAGGAGGTGTTTTTCACCTTCTGGTACGGTTTGATCCAGTCGAGAATTTTTCCCTGTTCGCCCCAGAAGGTATCTGGTGCGTTAATAGATTGTTGATACATCGCCTCGTACTGCTGAGGGTTTATCAGGCAACGGTCTGCGATGTTGGCAGGAATGGTGTGTTTGTGAATTTGACTCATGCTTTTGTTCTCCTTGTAGGATGTTAATAATATGTGGCATAAGCGTTAAATGTAGGGGTATTGGCAGTTTTGTTTAGTATTTGGGCGACAGATCACGCAAAAGTAGAATTGTGCAAATAAACGGCAGGGTAATTTTTGAAGGTCAGCAACAAAAGTTGATTAATTCTTTGAGGAACATGCAGTTATGCATGCTATTGAAAAAGAGGAAAATACTGACTAACTCTAAAGTGGTATTTTACATGCACTTACAATTGATTAAAGACAACATTCACAGTGTGGTTATTTGTTACACATAGGGGCGAGCAATGTCATGACAGTGTAGGTGCGGTTACTGTCGTGAAAAACAATAAAAACCGCCATTGCAACAATGGCGCAATTCGGATGAAGCCCCTATGACAAGGATAAAAATAAACGCACGCCGTATCTTCAGCTTATTGATTCCTTTTTTCTTTTTCACTTCTGTTCACGCTGAACAAACGGCTGCTCCCGCAAAACCTGTAACTGTGGAAGCGAAGAATGAAACCTTTGCCCCGCAGCATCCCGATCAATATCTCTCCTGGAAAGCCACCTCGGAACAGTCAGAGCGTGTTGACGCCCTGGCGGAAGATCCACGACTGGTGATTCTGTGGGCGGGGTATCCCTTCTCGCGCGATTACAACAAGCCGCGCGGACATGCCTTTGCGGTAACCGATGTTCGTGAAACCCTGCGTACCGGTGCGCCGAAAAATGCTGAGGATGGTCCGCTACCGATGGCATGCTGGAGTTGTAAAAGCCCGGATGTGGCGCGTCTGATCCAGAAAGACGGCGAAGATGGCTACTTCCATGGTAAATGGGCGCGTGGCGGCCCGGAAATCGTCAACAACTTAGGTTGTGCCGACTGCCATAACACCGCCTCACCAGAGTTCGCCAAAGGCAAACCGGAATTAACCCTTTCCCGTCCGTATGCGGCTCGCGCGATGGAAGCCATTGGTAAACCTTTTGAGAAAGCCGGACGCTTCGACCAGCAATCGATGGTTTGCGGTCAGTGCCATGTGGAGTATTACTTCGATGGCAAAAACAAAGCCGTTAAATTCCCGTGGGATGACGGCATGAAAGTCGAAAATATGGAGCAGTATTACGACAAAATTGCCTTCTCTGACTGGACTAACTCCCTGTCGAAAACGCCAATGCTGAAAGCGCAGCACCCGGAATATGAAACCTGGACAGTGGGCATTCACGGCAAAAACAACGTGACCTGTATCGACTGCCATATGCCAAAAGTGCAGAACGCTGAAGGCAAACTCTACACCGACCATAAAATTGGTAATCCGTTTGATAACTTCGCCCAGACTTGTGCGAACTGCCATACCCAGGACAAAGCTGCCCTGCAAAAAGTGGTCGCGGAACGTAAGCAGTCAATTAACGACCTGAAAATCAAGGTTGAAGATCAACTGGTTCACGCTCACTTCGAAGCGAAAGCGGCGCTGGATGCAGGCGCGACGGAAGCCGAAATGAAACCGATTCAGGACGATATCCGTCATGCTCAGTGGCGTTGGGATCTGGCGATCGCTTCCCACGGCATTCATATGCACGCACCGGAAGAAGGTCTGAGGATGCTCGGTACGGCGATGGATAAAGCCGCGGATGCGCGTACCAAACTGGCGCGTTTACTGGCAACCAAAGGCATTACCCATGAAATCCCGATCCCGGATATCTCAACCAAAGAGAAAGCCCAGCAGGCAATTGGCCTGAACATGGAACAAATCAAGGCCGAGAAGCAGGACTTTATCAAAACGGTGATCCCGCAGTGGGAAGAGCAGGCACGTAAAAACGGTCTGTTAAGCCAATAACCCCCGTTCCGCCTCGCAAGGGGCGGAAAACACAATGGAGTGAATATGAGCGTATTACGTTCGTTATTAACTGCCGGGGTGCTGGCGTCGGGCCTGTTGTGGAGCCTGAACGGAATTACCGCTACCCCTGCGTCGCAGGCATCTGGTGATCGCTACGAAGTTACCCAGCAGCGTAACCCGGATGCCGCCTGTCTGGACTGTCATAAACCAGATACCGAAGGTATGCATGGCAAACATGCTTCCGTTATCAACCCGAATAACAAACTGCCGGTCACCTGCACCAACTGTCACGGCCAGCCATCACCGCAACACCGCGAAGGGGTGAAAGATGTGATGCGCTTTAACGAGCCGATGTACAAGGTTGGAGAGCAGAACAGCGTCTGTATGTCCTGCCATCTGCCGGAACAGTTGCAAAAAGCGTTCTGGCCGCACGATGTCCACGTAACCAAAGTGGCGTGCGCCAGCTGCCATTCCCTGCATCCACAGCAAGATACGATGCAGACGTTAAGTGACAAAGGACGGATTAAGATTTGCGTCGATTGCCACAGCGATCAGCGCACCAATCCGAACTTTAACCCGGCGTCTGTTCCGTTGCTTAAGGAGCAGCCATGACCTGGTCTCGTCGCCAGTTTCTCACCGGCGTCGGCGTGCTGGCAGCCGTCAGCGGCACCACAGGACGCGTGGTGGCGAAAACTTTGAATATCAATGGGGTGCGTTACGGCATGGTGCATGACGAGTCGTTATGCATCGGCTGTACTGCCTGTATGGATGCTTGTCGGGAAGTGAACAAGGTGCCGGAAGGCGTCTCGCGCCTGACAATTATTCGTAGCGAGCCGCAGGGCGAATTTCCTGATGTGAAATATCGCTTCTTTCGTAAGTCTTGCCAGCACTGCGACCATGCACCGTGCGTTGACGTCTGCCCAACGGGTGCGTCTTTTCGCGATGCTGCCAGCGGGATTGTCGATGTTAACCCGGATCTCTGCGTCGGTTGTCAGTACTGCATCGCCGCCTGTCCGTACCGTGTGCGTTTTATCCATCCGGTCACGAAGACGGCGGACAAATGCGATTTCTGCCGTAAGACCAATTTGCAGGCCGGTAAGCTCCCCGCGTGCGTTGAGGCTTGCCCGACGAAGGCGCTGACGTTTGGCAATCTGGACGATCCCAACAGTGAGATTTCACAACTGCTACGCCAGAAGCCCACTTACCGCTACAAGCTGGCGCTGGGAACCAAACCGAAGCTGTACCGCGTACCGTTTAAATACGGGGAGGTGAGCCAATGACGCAGACTTCCGCATTTCATTTTGAATCGCTGGTGTGGGACTGGCCGATTGCCATCTACCTGTTTTTGATTGGTATTTCTGCCGGTCTGGTGACGCTGGCCGTGCTGTTACGTCGCTTCTACCCGCAGGCGGGCGGTGCAGACAGTACGTTGCTGCGCACCACGCTGATTGTCGGGCCTGGCGCGGTGATCCTCGGTCTGTTGATTCTCGTCTTCCACCTGACAAGACCGTGGACCTTCTGGAAGCTGATGTTCCACTACAGTTTTACCTCGGTGATGTCGATGGGGGTGATGCTGTTTCAGCTCTACATGGTGGTGCTGGTGTTGTGGCTGGCGAAAATCTTTGAACACGATTTGCTTGCCCTGCAACAACGCTGGTTGCCGAAGCTGGGAATTGTGCAAAAGGTTCTGAGCCTGCTGACGCCCGTTCACCGCGGACTGGAAACGCTAATGCTGGTGCTGGCGGTGTTGCTGGGGGCTTATACCGGCTTTCTGCTGTCTGCGCTGAAATCATATCCGTTCCTCAATAATCCGATTTTACCGGTGCTATTCCTCTTCTCCGGCATCTCGTCCGGTGCGGCGGTGGCGCTGATCGCCATGGCGATACGCCAACGCAGTAACCCGCATTCCACGGAAGCGCACTTTGTTCACCGGATGGAAATCCCTGTGGTATGGGGCGAAATCTTCCTGCTGGTGGCGTTTTTCGTCGGTCTGGCCCTGGGCGATGACGGTAAAGTGCGTGCGCTGGTGGCGGCATTGGGCGGCGGTTTCTGGACGTGGTGGTTCTGGCTTGGTGTCGCCGGGCTGGGGCTGATTGTGCCAATGTTGCTCAAACCGTGGGTCAATCGCAGTTCCGGCATTCCTGCCGTGCTGGCAGCGTGTGGGGCCAGCCTGGTCGGGGTGTTGATGCTGCGCTTTTTCATTCTCTACGCCGGGCAGTTAACGGTGGCGTAAGCCAGAAAAGAGGTGGTTTCTGGACGTATTCCTTCCTGAAGTCGGTTTTCTGGCGTTGTTGTTAAGTCTTGGGGTCAACGTGTTGACCCCGTTGACAACCTTTGCGGGAGTGCGGTTGCGCTGGCCTGCCATGATGCGACTCACTTGCATCGGCATTCTGGCGCAGTTCGCGCTCCTGCTGCTCGCCTTTGGCGTACTGACGTATTGTTTTCTCATCAGCGATTTCTCGGTCATTTATGTCGCCCAACATAGCTACAGCCTGCTGTCGTGGGAACTCAAACTGGCGGCAGTGTGGGGAGGGCATGAAGGTTCGCTGCTACTTTGGGTGCTACTCCTTTCCGCGTGGAGCGCGCTGTTTGCCTGGCATTATCGGCAGCAAACCGATCCGCTATTTCCGCTGACGCTAGCCGTTTTATCTCTCATGCTCGCCGCACTGCTACTGTTTGTGGTGCTGTGGTCCGATCCCTTCGTGCGGATATTTCCACCAGCAATCGAAGGCCGCGATCTCAATCCGATGCTGCAACATCCCGGTCTTATCTTTCATCCGCCGCTGCTTTATCTCGGCTATGGTGGTTTGATGGTGGCGGCGAGTGTGGCGCTGGCGAGTCTACTGCGCGGCGAGTTTGATGGTGTCAGCGCCCGAATTTGCTGGCGTTGGGCACTACCAGGCTGGGGGGCATTAACTGCGGGGATCATCCTTGGTTCCTGGTGGGCCTATTGCGAACTGGGCTGGGGCGGCTGGTGGTTCTGGGACCCGGTGGAAAACGCCTCTTTATTACCCTGGCTTTCTGCCACTGCGCTGCTGCACAGTTTGTCCCTGACACGCCAGCGGGGGATTTTCCGCCACTGGTCGCTGTTACTGGCGATAGTTACTCTGATGCTGTCGCTGCTGGGCACCTTAATTGTCCGCTCTGGCATTCTGGTTTCGGTTCATGCGTTCGCACTGGATAACGTCCGCGCCGTGCCGTTGTTCAGCCTGTTTGCGTTGATTAGCCTTGTGTCTCTGGCTCTGTATGGCTGGCGAGCGCGGGACGGTGGCCCGGCGGTGCATTTTTCGGGGTTATCGCGGGAAATGTTAATCCTCGCTACGCTGTTGCTGTTTTGCGCAGTGCTACTGATCGTGCTGGTGGGAACGCTTTATCCGATGATTTACGGCCTGCTGGGCTGGGGACGCCTCTCCGTTGGCGCGCCGTATTTTAACCGCGCGACGTTACCGTTTGGTCTGTTGATGCTGGTGGTGATTGTGCTGGCGACGTTTGTCTCTGGCAAACGCGTGCAGCTTCCGGCGCTGCTGGCGCATGCGGGTGTGCTGTTATTTGCCGCGGGGATCGTGGTTTCAAGCGTCAGCCGTCAGGAGATCAGCCTGAATTTACAGCCGGGTCAGCAGGTGACTCTGGCAGGATATACCTTCCGTTTTGAGCGCCTCGATCTGCAAGCCAAAGGTAATTACACCAGCGAAAAAGCGATAGTGGCGCTGTTTGACCATCAGCAACGCATTGGTGAACTGACGCCGGAGCGGCGTTTTTACGAAGCACGTCGTCAGCAAATGATGGAACCGGCAATTCGCTGGAACGGCATCCATGACTGGTATGCGGTCATGGGCGAGAAAACCGGACCGGATCGTTACGCTTTTCGTTTGTATGTACAACGCGGTGTGCGCTGGATCTGGGGGGGAGGATTGTTGATGATTGCGGGCGCATTGTTAAGCGGATGGCGGGGGAGGAAGCGCGATGAATAAAGGGCTTCTCACGCTACTGCTGTTATTTACCTGTTTTGCGCGCGCTCAGGTTGTAGACACCTGGCAATTCGCCAATCCGCAACAACAGGAACAGGCGTTAACTATTGCCAGCCAGTTACGCTGCCCGCAGTGCCAGAATCAGAACTTACTGGAATCCAATGCGCCGGTGGCAGTCAGTATGCGCCATCAGGTTTACAGCATGGTGGCGGAGGGGAAAAGTGAAGTCGAAATCATTGGCTGGATGACCGAACGCTACGGAGATTTTGTTCGCTATAACCCACCGTTAACCGGTCAGACGCTGGTGTTGTGGGCGCTGCCAGTGGTGTTGTTACTGCTGATGATACTGATCCTCTGGCGGGTAAGGGCGAAGCGATGAAACAGCCTCAAATACCGGTGAAAATGCTGACAACACTCACGATATTGATGGTATTTCTCTGTATCGGCAGTTATCTGTTAAGCCCAAAATGGCAGGCGGTACGTGCGGAGTATCAGCGTCAGCGCGATCCGCTACATCAGTTTGCCAGCCAGCAAACCCCGGAAGCGCAGCTTCAGGCATTGCAGGATAAAATCCGCGCTAATCCACAAAACAGCGAACAATGGGCGTTACTGGGCGAGTATTATCTGTGGCAAAACGATTACAGCAATTCGCTGCTGGCGTACCGTCAGGCGTTGCGACTACGTGGTGAAAACGCTGAACTGTATGCGGCGCTGGCGACGGTGCTTTATTACCAGGCCAGCCAGCATATGACCGCCCAGACTCGCACACTGATCGACAAAGCCCTCGCGCTGGACTCTAACGAAATCACCGCTCTGATGCTGCTGGCTTCAGATGCGTTTATGCAGGCGAATTACGCGCAAGCCATCGAACTATGGCAAAAAGTGATGGATCTCAACTCACCCCGGATCAACCGGACACAGCTGGTCGAGTCGATTAATATGGCGAAACTGTTGCAGCGGAGATCGGATTAATCATCTGGCGATGAAGATTATGTTATTGAGCTGCATAAAAAATAATCGAATGAACATCTGCCAAAAATAATCACCAATCAGTATTATTGCAGATTAAACAAATAAAAATCTTTCCATAACAAATGGTTATTCATTAATCCTGCCATAAACTCGCGTTATTATGCATTAATGCAGCGAAAAGCTCTGTTGTTAAAGGGTTGCGCAACATACCGCGCAAATGATACTGATCATAAGCGTTAAAAAAATCTACAAACCAACGCAACACAATTCATGCCCTGGCAGTATGTCACGTTCTCGCGTTTCTGAACGGGGAACGGCGCTCCATTGAGGAAGTTATTCTGATGAAAAATATAAAATTCAGCCTGGCCTGGCAGATTTTGTTTGCTATGGTGCTGGGCATTCTCCTGGGAAGCTACCTGCACTACCATAGCGACAGCCGCGACTGGCTGGTCGTCAATTTGCTCTCTCCGGCGGGTGATATCTTCATCCATCTGATCAAAATGATTGTTGTGCCGATTGTTATTTCCACGCTGGTGGTGGGTATTGCGGGTGTTGGTGATGCCAAACAGCTCGGGCGTATTGGCGCGAAAACCATTATCTATTTCGAGGTGATCACCACTGTCGCCATCATTCTGGGGATCACCCTGGCGAACGTCTTCCAGCCCGGTGCCGGGGTGGATATGTCGCAGCTGGCAACCGTCGATATCTCGAAATATCAGAGCACTACAGAAGCGGTACAGAGCAGTTCCCACGGTATTATGGGCACGATTTTGTCTCTGGTGCCGACGAATATTGTGGCGTCGATGGCGAAAGGCGAAATGCTGCCGATCATCTTCTTCTCGGTGCTGTTTGGTCTGGGGCTTTCCTCCCTGCCCGCGACGCATCGTGAACCGCTGGTGACCGTGTTCCGCTCCATCTCTGAAACCATGTTTAAAGTGACTCATATAGTGATGCGTTATGCGCCGGTGGGTGTGTTTGCGCTGATTGCGGTGACGGTGGCTAACTTTGGTTTCTCGTCTCTGTGGCCACTGGCGAAACTGGTGCTGCTGGTGCATTTCGCCATTCTGTTCTTCGCGCTGGTAGTGCTGGGAATTGTGGCGCGCCTGTGCGGGTTAAGCGTCTGGATCCTGATTCGTATTCTGAAAGATGAGCTGATTCTGGCGTACTCCACTGCCAGTTCTGAAAGCGTGCTGCCGCGAATTATTGAGAAGATGGAAGCCTACGGTGCACCGGCGTCGATCACCAGTTTCGTGGTGCCGACCGGTTACTCTTTTAACCTTGATGGTTCAACGCTATATCAAAGTATTGCCGCTATCTTCATCGCTCAACTGTATGGTATTGACCTGTCCATCTGGCAGGAAATCATTCTGGTGCTGACGCTGATGGTGACCTCGAAAGGGATTGCTGGCGTGCCGGGCGTGTCGTTTGTGGTGTTGCTGGCAACGCTGGGCAGCGTAGGGATCCCGCTGGAAGGTCTGGCGTTTATTGCCGGTGTTGACCGTATCCTCGACATGGCGCGTACTGCGCTGAACGTGGTGGGTAATGCGCTGGCGGTGCTGGTGATTGCCAAGTGGGAACACAAATTTGACCGTAAGAAAGCGCTGGCTTATGAGCGCGAAGTGCTGGGCAAATTTGATAAAACTGCGGATCAATAATTGAGGATTGCCGGGGACATACACCCGGCAATGTGTGGATGCCTGATGCGACGCTTGCCGCGTCTTATCAGGCCTACGCCAGACAGCGCAATAGCTTGATTTAGGGTGATTTTGTAGGTCGGATAAGGCGTTTACGCCGCATCCGACATCAATATCTGATGCGACGCTTACCGCGTCTTATCAGGCCTACGCCAGACTGCGCAATAGCCTGATTTAGCGTGATTTTGTAGGTCGGATAAGGCGTTTACGCCGCATCCGACATCAATGCCTGATGCGACGCTTGCCGCGTCTTATCAGGCCTACATTAACCGTTAGTTAATTTTTCAAACTCTTCACACCCGGTATCAAACCCTTCCATACAGCTCAGGTTCAGCCAGTGCAGCGCCTTCTGTTTGTTCTTCTCGATAAAACCTTCTTCACCATTTAAGAACATCATTCCCGCCCAGTACTCGGAATAACCGGTTCGGGAAATCGCAGAGCTGCGTTTGAAATACCAGGTTGCCTTGTCATCGTCGGCCTTAATGCCCACGCCGTTGGCGTAAATCAAACCAAGCAGCATTTGGGCATCGACGGCAGAGTCGTTCTCCAGATCTTCCGAGGCGTTTTCTAACAGCGAAATCGCCTTTGGATAATCCGGTTTACCCGCTTGCGTATTTACCAGAATATGCGCCAGCGTTACTTCACCTTCTTTACTGCCCGCTTGCGCCGCTTTCTCTGCAAGAACTTTTGCTTGTGGATAGTCCAGACTGACCGGATTGGTGATTTTGATCTGCGCCAACAGCGCGCAGGCATCAGCATCACCGCTGTCGGCGGCTTTCTGTGCCCAATATTCGGCTTTGCTCAAATCGCCGGAGCTAAACCAGCTGTCGGCAAGAAAATATTGTGCGCGTCGGTCTCCAGCCTCTGCAGCCTTGAGATACTGACTGCCAGGCTCGGAGCCGTTCGCGTGGGCAAAGAATGTCAAAAACAACATCAATGCGATAATTTTTTTCATTTTGATAATACGATTGGGTAGGGAGTAACCAGTATAAAGAGTTCGAATGGATAAAAAAACAGCCTCCGAAAGGAGGCTGTAGAAAGGACTGTATTACGCCAGTGCCGCTTCGCGCAGGCGAGTTTTCAACTTGTTGTACTCGTCAATCACGTACTGCTCGGCGGCGCGCTGATCGGCGATCGGCTCGACGCGCACGGCGCAGTATTTGTATTCCGGCGTTTTCGTAATCGGGCTTAAGTTTTCGGTAACCAGCTCGTTACAGGCACCAATCCACCACTGGTAGGTCATGTAAATCGCCCCTTTGTTCGGACGATCGCTGACCTGCGCACGGGTGATAATTTTGCCTTTACGCGAGTGCACCCAAACCAATGCCTCATCTTCAATACCCAGACGTTTGGCGTCTTCGGTATTGATTTGTGCGTAGCCAGGTTCATCAGCCAGCGCCGCCAGTGCCGCACAGTTACCGGTCATCGAACGGCAAGAGTAGTGACCGACTTCACGCACCGTTGACAGTACCATCGGATACTCGTCGGTGAGTTTGTCGATTGGCGCTACCCAGTCGCAGGTGAAGAACTGCGCCAGACCGTTCGGAGTATCAAACTTCTCTTTAAACAGATAAGAAGTCCCCTGATCGGCATCTGAAGTATCGCGACAAGGCCACTGAATGAAGCCCAGTTCGCCCATTTTCTCGTAAGTCGCACCGTAGAAATCCGGGCACAGATGACGCAACTCATCCCAGATCTCCTGGGTGTTGTTGTAGTGCATCGGATAACCCATACGGGTGGCGATTTCACTGATAATCTGCCAGTCCGTTTTCAGATCCCATTTCGGTTCAACTGCTTTGAAGAAACGCTGGAAGCCACGGTCAGCCGCAGTAAACACGCCTTCATGCTCGCCCCACGACGTTGACGGTAAAATGACATCCGCCGCCGACGCGGTTTTGGTCATAAAGATGTCCTGAACGATGACCAGTTCCAGATCTTCAAAGGCTTTACGTACTGCCGACAGCTCCGCGTCAGTTTGTAGCGGATCTTCGCCCATAATGTACGCGGCACGCACTTCACCATGCGCTGCGCGATGCGGTAGCTCGCTGATGCGATAACCGGTATGTGCTGGCAGACTCTCTACACCCCAGGCTTTGGCGAATTTCTCGCGGTTAGCCGGATCTTTCACGTACTGGTAGCCAGGGTAAGTATCTGGCAGCGCGCCCATATCGCAGGCACCCTGCACGTTGTTTTGCCCACGAACCGGGTTTACACCCGCATGCGGCTTACCGAGGTTACCGGTCAGCATCGCGAGGCTGGTCAGAGAACGCACGGTTTCCACGCCCTGGTAGAACTGGGTTACACCCATGCCCCACAGGATGGCGGCGCTTTTCGCCTGGGCATACATCCGCGCCGCCTGACGAATCTCACTGGCGCTGACGCCGGTGATATCTTCAACCGACTCTGGCGTGTAGCCTTCAACGATTTTACGATACTCTTCAAAGCCTTCTGTACGGGAAGCGACGAACGCTTTGTCGTACAGATTTTCTTCAATAATGACATGGCCCATTGCATTCAACAGCGCGATATTCGAGCCGTTTTTCAGTGCAATGTGCATGTCAGCAATGCGCGCGGTTTCAATTTTGCGCGGATCGCAGACGATAATTTTCGCCCCGTTACGTTTAGCGTTAATTACGTGATTCGCCACGATAGGGTGGGAATCCGCCGGGTTGTACCCGAAAACGAACACTAAATCGGTATTATCAATTTCGTTAATAGCATTGCTCATTGCGCCATTACCGACCGATTGGTGCAGACCTGCAACCGATGGGCCGTGTCAGACACGAGCGCAGCAATCAACGTTATTGGTACCAATAACGGCGCGCGCAAATTTTTGCATTACATAGTTGGTTTCGTTACCCGTACCACGCGAGGAGCCGGTCGTCTGGATGGCATCCGGACCGTACTTCTCTTTGATGGCGCTCAGGCGCTCGGCAACGTAATTCAGTGCCTCATCCCAGGAAACAGGTTCGAGTTTGCCGCCACGCTGGCGACGAATCATGGGGGTTTTCAGGCGCGGGGTCAGGATCTGGGTATCGTTAATGAAATCCCAGCCATAATACCCCTTCAGACACAGGGTACCCTGGTTGGTTTTGCCCTGCGCTGCCTCCGCCCGGACGATTTTGCCGTTATCGACGACCAGGTTGATTTTGCAACCTGATGCGCAATAGGGGCAAACCGTGACGACTTTTTTCATCGGTCTCGCTCCAGTTAATCAAATCACGCATACGCGCTCTCGACTACAGTATGCATCTTTTATGCCACATTTTATTTGGGGTCATTCCCTGATATTACGGGCACTATTTATTCAAAACTCTGACGAAAAACAGGCTGTCGTCAGTTTTGACGTGACGAAACGAAATACCGCGTGACAGCCATCACGCGGTAGACATTTTATTTTTTCTCGACGACGGGAGCCGCCTGATACCCGCCGCCCAGCGATTTCATCAACTGAATGCTTTGGATCACCCGGCGGCTGTCCAGCATCAGTAATGACATCTCCTCGGCAAGCACCGGCAACTGGGCTTCGGTGGCCTGTAAGCGACTGGTTAAGCCTCGTTGGTAGGCGGCGTCGGCAGCGCGCTGGGTGAAGCGCGTTGCTTCTACGCGTTCTGCCTGCATCTCCCGCTCGTCGTTGAGCGTTTGCAGACGCGTGCCGTTGACTGCAACGTCGCGCACCGCATTCAGTACTGACTGGTTGTAACGTTCAATCATCATGTTGCTGGCGGCGCGCGTGCCTTCGAGATTGGCATTCAACCGTCCACCGTCAAACAGCGGCAATTTCAGACCTGGGATAAAGTTGAACTGGCGACTGGTTTTTTTGAATAAGGTATCCAGGTGGATAGAATCCAGGCCGAAAAACGCTTTGATATCAAAGCTCGGATAGAACAGCGCCCGCGCGGAATCCACCTGATCTAATGACGCCTGAACATACCAGCGCATGGCTTGCAGATCCGGGCGTCTGGCGAGCAACTCATAAGAGAGTGTCGCCGGAATACCGGTCTGGACTTGCGGTAATGCCACCGCTTTGATCTCCGGCATATCGCTGGCTCCTGCGCCAATCAATGCACGCAGAGATTCTCGCGTTTCGGTGATTTGCCCTTTAACGGCAGCAATTTGTTTATCGACCGCCAGAATCTGCGCCCGCGCGCCGTGGAAAGGCACTTGCGCTTCCAGGCCGTGCGCCACTTTGCTCTGGTGCGCTTTCACCGCGTAATCAATCACATCGCGTGTTTGTTCTAACAGATCGAGCATCTGGTAGCTGGCCTGCATGCTGTAATAAAGCTGCGCCACGCCCGTTGTGAGTGATAACTCCACTGCTGCTGTTTCTGCCAGCGCGGCATTATGCGCGCCAATGGCGGCAGCAACCGCTGAGCGATGCACACCCCACAAATCAAGATCCAGTCCGGCAAACAAACCGACTGTGGCTTCCGTATAGTACGGCCCGTCCATACCCAGTGCTGGCGCATCCATAGCATAAGGGCTTAAAAAGCCGTTCGCCGAGACACGTTGGCGGTTGAGCATCCCTAACGCTGCGACCTGTAATTGTGAACCGGCATCTAACAAATCGGCCTGCGACTGCGCTTTTTCTTCCCGCAGTTTCGCTTCGGCGAGGGTGTGTGAACCACTTAGCGTCCGTTGGATCAAAGCATCCAACTGCGGGTCATTGAGTTGTTTCCACCACTGCGCCTGCGGCCAACCGGAGCTGGCAAGATGAATATCATCGGCCAGTTTGATTTGTTCCGGTTTGAGCTGTTGATGAGGCGCAGAATCCTTACGTACCAGGGCACAGCCGGAAATCAGCGTCGTGCTGCCGAGAATGCTGCACAACAGCAGGCGTGAAAGTTGACGATTGATCATTGCGTGGCTCCTTGTGCCTGTTCCGTGGCGGGCGTTAATGCCGGGGCTGTCCAGTCTGGCAAGCGGGCGAAAAGCTGGCAGACGTGTTGCTCCTGTTTTAATAAGGTCGGCAGAATGGCCTGCGAGGCGGGTGTTTCTTCAAGCGTTATTTGAGGAGAACGACTGAATGCGCTTGCCAGGCCGGCGGCGTATTTCTCCAGTGCGTCGGCAAACAGGCCTGCTCTGTCCGGCTGTAGTGCGTTATCCAGCGCCTGCGCCGAGTTCCAGGTTGCATCCCAGGCGTGAAGAATATCGCGGCCCTGACGAATAACCGTTTGCGAACGTTCAATCAGTAACGCGCGTTCTTCGCTGTCCAGTTGACGCTCCAGCGCCACGCGTTGGCACATCTCTTCACAGGCATTAAACGCCGCATGCAGACCTATACGAATTTGCAGATAAGTGCGCAGAGCCGTGACTTCCTGCTGGCGTGGGATCCGCATTACTTTACTCAACATACCCAGCGCGCCAGCCAGTTTTTGCGGCAGTGTGCGCGCTTCACTTTCAGGCCAGACAAAGGTGTAAATCACCGCGGACACCACGGTACCAATGATGATACCCAGGGCGCGATCGCGAATTTCCACCAGGTCGTACACCGGGCCAAAAACGTTTTCGAGCGTGGCGAGCGCGAAGGTGACCACCATCTGTGTGCCGATATAAGAAGAGCGTTCAGAGCTGGTGGCAATCCATGCGCCTAACAGGAAAATCGGTGCCAGCACAAATAGCAATTCGACAATATTGTCCAGCCAGGGCATGACCAGTAGCGTGAATAACAGCGCCAGAATTGCGCCGGAAAAAGCCCCGCCAAAACGCAACACCATCTTCTGGTACGACGAACCGACATTGGGGTTAGCGACGATCACGCAGGTCAGCATACAGGTGTGAATGCCTTCCCAGTCCACGCCGCTGTAGAAGGTGTAACAGATCAAACAGGCGAGCAGCGTTTTTACCGCGTAGCGCATATAGTCTGGATTGGTAAAAGCATCGGCGACCATTGATGGCGGTTTGGCGGCGGGCGTTGGCGGCGTATTTGGGTCCATCTGACCCAGTTGCAACAATGTCTGGCAGATATTCTCCAGGTTACATTCCCGTGCCGCCATCGCTTCACTTTCAGTGATCCGCCAGTCGCTTTGCCAGCGCTGACCTTCGGCAATGGCATGCTGCAGTTTGTTGATTTCTGAGGCTAATTTTTGCCGAAATTCAATAATTGCCTGAGAATCAGCAAAAGAGGTGGGATCGTAGCGATTCAGCGTCGAGTAAATGTAGGTTACCGTTGCCACGCAGCTTTGCCACCATGCGCTCTGAGTTCGCCAGTTGGCATCGTCCGCGAGGCAAAAGACATTGAGTTTTTGCAGCGCCAGCGCCTCTCTTTCAATCCGCGTTTCGGGTAGCGGTGCGAGGCTGTCCGTCAGGTGGCTAATGGCATCATCAAGCCGATCATTAAGCACCTGATGCATCTGCGTGATAGCACGGCTGGGAAACCACAGCACGCCGATTAACGTCATCAATAACGTCGGGTAGAGGCCGACAACGATACACCACAGCGTTAAGCGCACGACCACTTCCGGATAGTCGAGCATGGCGGGGAAGGTTTGCCCGTAAATAGCGACAATGGCGACGGCGAAAAAGACCAGCCCCAACCGATGGGTGCGCATCAAAAACATACAGCCCATCAGGATCGGTCCGGCAATGATCAATCGGATCAACGGTTCGCCATATGACCATTTGTAGATCAAAAACAGGCTGGCGATTTCCAGCATCGTGGCGACCACAAACAAGATCGCGACAAATTTGGTGTAAAACGCGTTCGACTGAATACCGTAAAACAGCACTGCCAGTGATAACGCCACAAAAGGGATCTCAAAAGTCATCGAGATCAGAATCACCAGCAAGCAGCCTACCCAGAGTTGCATAGTCTGCGGCACGCGGCCTGGTCGCCGCTCGCTTAACTCTTCATGAAAGAACGCCAGCAGCCTGACCACCGGTAATGGCAGGGAGTTGAGCGCGCTCATTATTGCGGCTCAAGATTAGCGACTGCCGAAGCGCCGATGCGGAACATTTCCGGGTCAGGTTTTTCAACCATGATTTTGACCGGAAAACGCTGGGCAACGCGGACCCAGTTAATAGAACGAGACACTTTCGGCAGGCCGCCCAGCACCAGACCGCCGTCATCCGGTAGCACGCCGTAGCCAATCGAATCCACTTTACCCTCGAAGGTTTTGCCGCTGTCGCTCATCAGGCGAATCGTTGCGGGTGTACCCGAGCGAATATTTTTCAGATCGGTTTCGCGGAAGTTGGCGATCACGTACCAGTGACGAGTGTCGATTAGGGTGAAAATAGGGCGCATGGCAGAAGCAAATTGCCCAACCGAGGTTTTGAGGGAAATGACTCGGCCATCAAACGGCGCGCGAACGGTCGCCATTTCCAGATGCAGTTTCGTCAACGCAATATCCGCTTCCACTGCCGCACGTTGCGCCACCAGCGCATCCACGCCGCTGACGGCGCTGGCGGCTGACTGCGCCTGCAACAATACGGCATTAAGATCTGCTTCTGCGGCGCGCTGCGCCGTTCTTGCACGGTCAACGTCTTCCGCTGAGACGAAACCTTCTTTCAGTAATGGCTCGGTGCGGCGTAATGTATCACTGGCCTGTTTCGCGGCGGCACGGGCTTTTTCTACCGTGGCATTAACCGAGTCGGCACCAAACTGTTGTGCGTCAACGCTACGCTGGGTGAGCATAATTTGCTTATCCAGCGCCGCGAGGGAGGCTTCGGCTTTCGCCAGATTGGCTTCGTACGGGCGCGAGTCGATGCGGAACAGCAAATCGCCCTGTTTCACCGCCTGGTTGTCGGTGACCGCCAGTTCTACAATGCGACCGCTGACTTCCGGCACCACATCAATGGTATCTGCTGACGCGTAGGCGTCATTAGTTGATGGCGCACTGTCTACGCGCCAGATAACGAAAACAAGGGCAACCAGCGCCAACGCAACCACTAACAGAGCAGGGAATTTACTGCGAGGAGCTTTTTTCGGCGTACTTTCCATGAGCGCGTCTCAAATAGATTAGAAAAATGCCAGCCAGAACAGCATGGCGTAGAGAGCAAAAAGGGCGGTATAAATAATTCCGACAAATGCCAGATTGATATTTGCCCGCTGAATAATTCGCCTCGTGATGAGCGTCAAAATAAGGCTGGCAATGGCGCAGAAAAACCAGCTGGGATAATAAGCGCCGATCACCGGGATTGCCGGAGATAATGAGCATCCCGAAACCATGAAGACGGGAATTATCCAGGCTGTTTTTTTGAGTTGCATCGCCATGCGAGAGAGAACTGTTGGCATATTAAATACATCCTGTCTGCTGCGAACAATATCTGTAGTGAATATCAATATCCATTGAAGGCGTCAGTATGGCTATTTTCTCGATGAATAAAAATAGCTTTATTCAGCCACCGCATTCATAACTTATATATTTTATGTATTAATTGGTTGTATGTATTTTTAAAATAAATACTTTTGGGGGCTTAAGCGCCCCCAAAAGTGAGTGGCATTAATTTGGGGTTACGATATTCACCCACAAATCGAAATTATCCAGACAGGCAATAATTTCTTCCAGTTTCGCGCCATTGCCAATAATTTTGGCTTTCTTCGCTTTTACCAGATCCGCCATTTTGGCTTGTCCGGTCAGCACGGCGTGAAGATCTTCACGGCTGATGTAGAAAGAGGCGTTGGCTTCAGGTTGCAGCGTTTTACGGTAGTTAAGCACGCTATCGTTCAGCGTCAGGTTGAGGTTATCGCCGTTGCTCATATTGAAGTTCAGGCTGATATTCTTACCTGCGGCTTTCGCGCTATCGAGGCGAACGGCCATAAAGTCGAACAGCATTTCGACCGACATCCCGCGAAGGGTGTCCGGAGAACCCGTGGTGCCGTGGCTGAACTTATGCACCCCTTCGCGCAGCTCTTTTGCGCCGGTCAGGTAGAAACCGCGCCAGGTGGCGGACTCGGCCTGATAGCCCAGCTGTTCAAAGTTATTCGCTTGCAGATTCTTCGCCACCTGGTCACCCGGATTGGCGGCAATCACCTGTTTCAGCAACTCTGCTGACCAGCGGTAATCCCCTTGCTTGTTCGCTTCTTGCGCCAGGTTGATGACACGGGCGGAACCGCCCAGCGCTTTCACGTAACGTTTGCCCATCTCCACCTGACCGTACGGATGTAGGTTAGCTGGATTGCCGTCATAATAGCCGAGATAGAAGTTATACACTGCACGGGCGTTGTGGCTAACAGAACCGTAATAGCCGCGGCTGGCCCAGTTATTGGCAAGCGCAGGTGGCAGCTTAATCATGTCGCCAATTTCATTCATGGTGTAACCCTGGTTCGCCAGGTGCAGGGTCTGGTCGTGAATGTATTTGATAGTATCGCGATATTTACCAATATAATCATTGATATGCTTATTGCCCCAGACCGGCCAGGTGTGCGGCATAAACAGTACTTCCGCGTCGTTACCCCACATATCCAGCGTTTCGTTCAGATACTCTGTCCACTTGCTGGTGTCGCGGGTTTTCGCGCCGCGCAGGGTGTAGAAGTTGTGCAGGGTATGCGTGGCGTTTTCGGCGGTACACAGGGCTTTCAGGGCCGGAATATAGAAGTGCATTTCGGCTGGAGCTTCGCTACCCGGAGTCATCAGAAAGTCAAACTCCAGACCGTCGATAACCATCTTCTCGCCAGTTCTGACAATCGTTTTGGTTGGCGCAATAATGCTCGGGTCGCCCGTTGCCAGCGTCACGCCCAGGCCGTTGCCCACGTTGCCTTGCTCGTTGTGCGGCAGTAACAGACCGTAAGAGTAAAGCGCACGGCGGCTCATGATGTTACCCGCCAGCACGTTTTCACTGATGGCTTCGTCCATAAAGCCTGCCGGAGCGATCACCTGCACTTTGCCGGATTTAACATCCGCTTCAGAGATAATGCCTTTCACGCCGCCATAGTGGTCGGTGTGGCTGTGAGTATAAATAACAGCAACAATCGGTTTTTGTGGACGATGTTGATAATAGAGGTCAAGTGCGGCTTTTGCGGCAGGCGGCGTTACCAGCGGGTCGATAACAATAATGCCTTTCTCGCCTTCCACGAATGTAATGTTAGAGATATCCTGGCCGCGCACCTGATACATTTTATCGGTGACTTTGAACAGGCCAGAAATGCCGTTGATTTGCGACTGACGCCACAGGCTGGGGTTTACGGTTTCCGGCGCAGCGGCATTAATATCAAATTTGTAATCATCCGCGCGGTAGTAAACTTTGCCATTCGCATCGCGCAGAATACCTTCATCCAGCAGCGGGGCGATAAATCCGCGCTGGGCATCGTCAAAGTCCTGACGATCGCTAAACGGTAATGATTTTGCGTAATGCTGATTAACCTGCTGGGTATATTGAGTCGCGGCTTTCGCTTCATCTGTTGCGTGAGCGGTATTTACCATCATGCCGCTGGCGGCAGTTAACGCAATAACAATCCTGCTCAAACGGAATAACCGAGAGTTATTCATATAAATCTCCATTTATCATTTATGTCGTAAATATGTAATCCATGAAAAATACGTCATTTAAAGCTGGCGTTATCATAATTGGGAATTTGCGACTTTAATAAGTGGAAGTGTGAGCGGAACGAGCCATTTTATTAGGCATTTGTGCTGAAGAGGGAAAAGTACGCGAATTTATTATCTCTGTAAATAATATGAGGTGTTTTATATATTTATTATATATATTGTACTTCGGCAAATACTGAGCACAATTAATCAATGCAACCGGTGTTTCTTATTAAAAAACGTACCGGAGCAATGGGCGGTCATGTCGCTGGCACCGCAGGATTCTGCGTTGCTGTGCCAGCCTTTTATTCATGGTCAATGAGTGAGGGGATTGATAAAGAAACCAGGTCGTCAGAGCGCACTGATTATCCGCATTACGCCAGTGAAGTTGCACTGGCTTTTGGTTCACGAGTGGTTGGCCTCGAACTGGCAAAAATGATTGTGGATGTGTGGCTGGGCGCGCAGTACGAAGGCGGTCGTCATCAACAACGCGTGGAGGCGATTACGGCAATAGAGCAGCGGAAAAATTGAGATTCATCCACTACTTGCATGGATGAGTAATGACTAATGTGGATAGAGTTTCTTTTTGAGGTTGGCTAATGAAACGTTTTCCGCTATTTCTTTTATTCACCCTGCTCACGCTGTCCACCGTTCCGGCCCAGGCCGATATTATCGACGACACCATTGGCAATATTCAGCAGGCGATTAACGATGCTTATAACCCTGACCGTGGGCGAGACTATGAAGATTCGCGCGACGACGGCTGGCAGCGTGAAGTGAACGACGATCGGCGCAGACAATATGACGATCGCCGCCGCCAGTTTGAAGATCGCCGCAAGCAGCTGGACGATCGCCAGCGCCAGCTGGATCAAGAGCGTCGGCAGCTAGAAGATGAAGAGCGGAGAATGGAAGATGAGTATGGGCGGTGATGTTGAGTCTAGAGCAGGCATCGCCCCTCACCCATCACTCCACCCCAATCTCCATCCCATCAAACCCCGCCTCAACCCCCGATGGCAGCGCATTTTCCATCAGCCACGCATCAAACTGATGGCTGATATGCGTCAAAATCACGCGCGGTGAGCGGATAATCTCATTCAGCGCCAGCACGGTGTTTAAATCACAGTGATTGCGTGGCGCATCCTCGCGCGGCGGGTGACTGCAATCAATCACCATCACCTGCGGATGATTATTGCGTAAAAATTTCAGCGTTTTTTCCGGAAGGCCAGAGGTGTCAGATAGCCACGCCACCCGGCTGTGCGCCGTTTCCAGTAAGTAACCGAATGTGAGTTTCGAATGGTTGAGCGGCAGCGGCGTGACCTGTAATCCCTGCAAATCAAACATCACAAATGGCTCCACCGTGTGGCTGAAATCAAGCAGGCCCGGATGTTTAAACAGATCGTCGCAGCCCTGTTCATCCGGCGGGCCGTAGACCGGGATCGAATCGCCCACGCCCCAGCGCAGCGGAAACAGCCCCTGCACGTGATCCATATGGTAGTGCGTCAGCAAAAACTGCTGGAACGATCCGGGCGACCAGCGATCGGCGAGATCGTGCAGCCCGGCGTCGATCAGGGTGATCGCGTCGTTAAACTTCACGACGCCGCTGCATGGCTGGCGGCGATACTGCGGTGAGCGCCGCGCTCTGGCGCAGGCCGCGCACTCACAGCCCCATGCGGGAACACCCTGTGCGCCGCCAGTGCCAGTAAGTGTGAGGGTCAGGCTCATGTTACAGCGCCTTGGTGAAGCGGAAGTGGCTCTGCTCGTAGCCTTCGCGCAGATAGAAACGGTGCGCGTCGTGGCGCTTGACGTTGGTGGAAAGCTCGGTCATTTCGGCCCCGGCCTGGCGGGCTTCTTCTTCGGCCCATGCCAGTAATTTACTGCCGACGTTCAGACCGCGCGCCTGCGGCATCACCACCAGTTCCTGAATTTCGCCGATCCAGTTGACATGATGCAGATGAAACTGCAAATGCAGGCCGATCATGCCGACAACTTCGCCATCCAGCAGCGCCAGATGGTAGCGCATGTTCGGGTCGCGCAGATTGGCGTTAAACCCCACGCGAAACGCGTGGTGGTCAAACTCCGCCTGTTTTAGCTCACAAATCAGCGCGTAAACTGCGTCGGTGTCGTACTGCGTGGCCGGGCGAAGCTCACAAGCAGGCATGGTGTTTCTCCTTCTGATGAATCAGCGTCAGCAGTTTGTCGACCGACTGGCGCAGGCTGCCGTCATTATTGAGCGTATGGCAATCCAGTGGAGTATAGCGGGCGGCGCGCGCCAGGCGGGCGTTAATTTCACTGGCGTTTTCACGGCCACGGTTTTCCAGGCGCTGGCGCAGGATCTCTGGCGAAACCTGTAAACAGATGGGCAGCAGCGCCGATTGATAGCGCGCCCGCGCCTGCGGCAGATGCGCACGTGAGCCGTTGACCACCACGTCGAATCCGGCGTGCAGCCAGAGGTCAATCTCGACGCCGATGCCATAATACAGGCCGTTGGCGTGCCAGCTTAAGGCCAGAAGGTTCTGCCCCGCGCGGGTAAAAAACTCCTGCTCGCTCAGGGCGATATGGTTTTCACTTCCGGCGCTGGCGGCGCGCGTGATGTAGCGATGCGCTACCAGTAGCTGAGTTTGTTCCCGCTGGCGGAGTTCCGTCAACAGACTGTCTTTTCCGGAGCCAGAGGCCCCCATTAACCAAATCAGTTTTCCCGTCATCAGAACACCCTTTTACCCTGACGCCAGACGTGATCGATATGAATGTGGTTGCCCTTGCGATGCGCCAGCACCAGGTCGGCGCGTTTGCCCTCGCCAATCACCCCGCGATCCTGAAGATTAAGCGCCTGCGCCGGATTTTTGGTCACCAGCTTCACCGCCTGCGACAGCGTAAAGCGGTTGCTCTCGTCATCGGCGACGCGAAATGCCGCATCGAGCAGGCTGGCGGGGTAGTAGTCGGAAGAGAGGATATCCAGCAGGCCAAGCTGTGCCAGTTCGCTTGCCGCCACGTTGCCGGAGTGCGAACCGCCGCGCACAATATTCGGCGCGCCCATCAATACATTCATGCCATGCTTGCGCGAAGCTTCCGCCGCTTCGAACGTGGTGGGAAATTCGGCGATTACGCTGCCAAGCTGGTGGGATTCGGCAACGTGCTCGTGCGTGGCGTCATCGTGGCTGGCGAGGGCAATTTGTCGCGCGCGGCATATTGCGGCGATGGTTTCGCGATTCGGCTGCGACCAGCGTGCGGCAAGCGCCAGTTGTTCCTCTTCGTACTGCTGCATCTGCGCATCGGTGAGCGAGTATTTGCCCTGGTAATATTCGCGATACTTCTCGCGATTGGCGAACTGGCGCTGGCCCGGTGAGTGGTCCATCAGCGACACCAGCGTGACCGGCTCGCGCTGCACCAGTTTTTCAAACAGCGGCAGCGTGGTGTGATGTGGCAGTTCACAGCGCAGGTGCAGACGGTGCTCGGCGCGGTTGACGCCGCGTTTCTGCGTCTCTTCGATGGCGTTGATCATCTTCTCCAGATTCTCCAGCCGATCGCCGCCGTCGCGCACGTCGCCAATCGCCACGGCATCCAGCACGGTGGTGATGCCGCTCGCCACCATCAGCGCGTCGTGGCTGCTCATCGCCGAGTGGGCAGGCCAGTCCACTTTTGGGCGCGGAGTGAAGAATTTATCGAGGTTGTCGGTATGCAGCTCAATCAGCCCCGGCAGCAGCCAGCCGCCTTCGCCGTCCATCGCCTCTGGCAGGCGGCTCTGGCTTTCGGCAAAGGCGCGAATTTCGCCATCCTGTACTTCCAGTGAACCGTGCACCACTTCATTTTCCAGCACCAGTTTGACGTTATTGATAATCATGAAGAGACTCCCATTGGGTGCAGGCGGTCGGCGACGTCATTGCGTACGGCTTCGTCATGGAAGATACCGACGATGGCCGCGCCGCGGGCTTTGGCTTCGCAGATCAGTTCCACTACGGCGGCGCTGTTTTTAGCGTCCAGCGAGGCGGTGGGTTCATCCAGCAGCAGAATCGGATAGTCGACGATAAAGCCACGGGCGATGTTGACGCGCTGCTGTTCGCCGCCGGAGAAGGTCGATGGTGCCAGGTGCCACAGGCGTTCAGGCACGTTCAGGCGCGTCAGTAATCGGGCGGCTTTAGCGGCGCAGGCTTCACGCGGAACGCCGGTATCGAGCAGCGGCTGCATCACCACTTCCAGTGCCGAAATACGCGGGATGACGCGCAGAAACTGGCTTACCCAGCCGACAGTGGTTTTGCGGATTTCCACCACTTTGCGCGCTGGGGCGGTGACCAGGTCTATCCATTCGTCACCGTGTTTAATCTGGATTTGCCCTTCGTCGGGCAGATAGTTGGCGTACAGCGAACGTAGCAGGGTCGATTTCCCGCTGCCGGAATGGCCGTGGAGCACCACGCATTCGCCTGCGTTGACGGTGAGCGAGGCGCGTTGTAAGACGGGCAGGCGCACGCCGTTTTGCTGGTGCAGGATGAAGGTTTTACTGACGTTTTCGACGCGGATCATTTTGGCCTCTTCGTGTTTTTGCCGGATGGCGGCTGCGCCTTATCCGGCCTACAAATGAATCAATATCAACGTATTACGATGGTTTTGTAGGCCTGATAAGCGAAGCGCCATCAGGCGTTGCGGCCTGAAAAGCCGGATAAGGCGTTTACGCCGCATCCGGCTCCGGCTCAATTCTGCAAAACCGATGACACCAGCAACTGGGTATACGGGTGATGCGGGTCGTCGAGCACGCGGTCGGTTAACCCACTCTCCACCACTTGCCCCTGTTTCATCACCAGCAAACGGTCCGCCAGCAGGCGGGCGACGCCCAGATCGTGGGTGACAATTACCACCGCCAGATTCAGCTCCACCACCAGACCGCGCAGCAGATCGAGCAGGCGCGCCTGCACTGATACATCCAGCCCGCCGGTTGGCTCGTCCATAAACACCAGCTTCGGATGCGTCACCAGGTTGCGGGCAATCTGCAAACGCTGCTGCATGCCGCCGGAAAAAGTGGTCGGCAGATCGTCGATACGGTTGGCGGGAATCTCCACCTCTTCCAGCCACTTCTGCGCGGTGGCGCGAATATCGCCGTAATGACGCGCCCCGGTCGCCATCAGCCGTTCGCCGATATTGCCGCCTGCTGACACCTGACGGCGCAGGCCGTCGAGCGGATGCTGATGCACCACGCCCCATTCGGTACGCAGCAGGCGACGGCGGTCGGCCTCGCTCATGCCATAGAGGGAACGGTTTTCATAGTGAATCTCCCCCTGTTGCGGCGTCAGACGGGCGGAGATTGATTTCAGCAGCGTGGTCTTCCCGGAACCGGATTCCCCGACAATGCCCAGCACTTCCCCCGGCCATAAATCAAAAGAGACATCGCTGAAGCCTTTGCCCGGCGCGTAAAGGTGGGTCAGGTTATTGACCGAAAGTAACGGTTGATTCATTGGCTTTTCGCCTCGCTCTGTTGGCGGCAATAATCGGTATCGGAACAGACAAACATGCGGTTTCCGGCGTCATCCAGCACCACTTCATCGAGATAGCTGTGGGTCGATCCGCAGATGGCGCAGGGTTCATCCCACTGCTGAACGGTGAACGGATGATCGTCGAAATCGAGGCTTTCCACGCGGGTAAACGGCGGCACCGCATAAATACGCTTCTCACGCCCCGCGCCAAACAGTTGCAGGGCGGGCATCATGTCCATTTTCGGGTTATCAAATTTCGGGATCGGCGATGGGTCCATGACGTAGCGTCCGTTCACCTTCACCGGATAGGCGTAGGTGGTGGCGATATGACCGAAGCGGGCGATATCTTCATACAGTTTCACCTGCATCACGCCGTACTCCTCCAGCGCGTGCATAGTGCGGGTCTCCGTTTCGCGCGGCTCGATAAAGCGCAGCGGTTCCGGGATCGGCACCTGGAAGATAATGATCTGATCTTCGGTCAGCGGCGTTTCGGGGATGCGGTGGCGCGTCTGGATAAGCGTCGCATCGTCCGTGCGTTCAGTGGTATTTACCCCGGTCACGCGCTTAAAGAAGTTGCGAATCGACACCGCGTTGGTGGTGTCATCCGCGCCCTGGTCAATCACCTTCAACACGTCGCTTTCGCCAATCACGCTGGCGGTAAGCTGTATGCCGCCGGTTCCCCAGCCGTATGGCATCGGCATCTCGCGCCCGCCAAACGGCACCTGATAGCCGGGGATCGCCACCGCTTTTAAGATGGCGCGGCGGATCATGCGTTTGGTCTGCTCGTCGAGGTACGCAAAGTTGTAGCCGCTCAGATTAGCCATGGTTCTGCTCCTGTTGCAGACGTTTGAGTAGCTCCAGCTCGGCCTGGAAATCGACGTAGTGCGGGAGTTTGAGGTGCGAGACAAAGCCTGCGGCTTCGACGTTGTCGGCATGCGCCAGCACGAACTCTTCATCCTGTGCGGGGCCTGTCGCGTGCTCGCCGTATTCCGGGGCCTGCAACGCACGGTCAACCAGCGCCATCGCCATCGCTTTGCGCTCGCTCATGCCAAACACCAGCCCGTAGCCGCGCGTGAAGTGCGGCGGCTTATCCGGCGGGTCGATAAAACCGTTAACCATTTCACACTCGGTCATCAGCAATTCACCGACGTTCACCGCAAATCCCAGCTCTTCCGGCACAATAGAGACGTCGATATAGCCACTGCGGATTTCGCCTGCGAATGGGTGATTGCGCCCGTAACCACGCTGGGTGGAGTAGGCCAGCGCCAGCAAGTAGCCTTCGTCGCCGCGCATGAGCTGTTGCAGGCGGGAGGCGCGAGAGCAAGGGTAAACCGGCGGTGTACGGGTGATGTCATCCGGCTGTGCGCCGCTATCCTCTTCAAACTTCGCCAGCCCCTGACGCGCCAGCAGGCTGAAAACGTGCGGGGACGGTTGCTGCTCGCTGTCGGCGGTGGTCAGCGTCGGCGCTTCGCCATTCGCCAGCAGGGTGAAATCCAGCAGGCGATGGGTGTAGTCGTAGGTCGGGCCAAGCAGCTGGCCGCCAGGAATGTCTTTATAAACGGCGGAGATACGGCGTTCGAGACGCATCCCGGTGGTGTCGAGCGGCTCGCTTACCGCCAGTTTTGCCAGCGTCGTGCGGTAGGCGCGCAGCAGGAAAATTGCTTCAACGTTATCGCCACTGGCCTGTTTCAGCGCCAGTGCGGCCAGTTCGCGGTCGGCAATGCCGCCTTCGGTCATCACGCGATCCACCGCGAGATTAAGCTGCTGTTCAATCTGGGCGACGCTCAGTTCAGGCAAATCGGTATCGCCCCGGCGTCGGCTCTCTTGCAGGGCGTGGGCGGCGTCGATCGCCTTCTCGCCCCCTTTCACGGCAACGTACATCAGCACACCTCCACATGAGTGGTTCGCGGGATAGCCAGCAGGCGCTCGCCGCAGGTCAGGATCAGGTCGATGCCGAGCGGGAACGGGTGCGGGCGCTCGGTAAGTTCGTGCAGAATGCACTCTGGCAGCTGCGGGGCGATCATTCGTTCTTCGGCAATACCCGCGCCAGTAAGGCGCAGCATGCGCCCGCCGCTCAGGCTGGTGACCTGTAAAATCAACGTCGCACCGGCTTCCGGCGCAACGGCGGTGCCGGTGGAAAGGGCGTTGAGCTGCTCGCTGGCAATCGCCTCATCCGTCACTGCGAAGGTCGCCTGTTCCGGCTGATTGACCAGCGGCGCGTTGGTATGAAAACGCAGGCTCTGGCTGACGATATCGTTACTTAATGGCGCAGAAAGCCACACCGGCGTGTCGTTATCGGCCAGCGTCAGCAGCACGCTGGTGGTGGCGATATTCAGCGGCTGCCAGCCGCGTTTGAGCTGATGCAGGGCGACAATCACGCCCGGCTCGCTCATTGCCTTTAACAGGCGACGAAAACTGTGCTGGGCATCCTGCACGGGAAGCATAAAAGCGGTTTCCAGGGTCATGCGTTGTCTCCGCGAACCATCGTAAAGAAGTCGACCCGGCTGGCGTTTACTTCGGCCTGGCGTGCGGCAATGCGTGCCATACGGTCAGCGTCCAGCGGGGCAATAAGGGTTTCTGATAAGTTTTGAAAGTGGCGAGATTGCTGCATCAGCGCGTCAATCAGCGCGCAGCGTTCGGCGTGCTGTTTGTCGCGTCCTAGCACCCAGCTGTAGCCGAGCGTGCCGTCAGTCAGGCGTACAGCGGCGCGGGTGAGCGTGGCGTCGCCAGCAAAAAAGCGTTCGCCGGTGCCACCCATCCGCGCCTGAATCTGCACCAGGCCGGTTTCAGCGGCGCGGATCACCTCATAGTCGGCGGTGATGTTCAGCGCCTTCAGGCGGGCTGCCAGTTCAGCCGGTTGGCTGTGCGCCAGCACGGACATCCAGTGCTGGCGGGTCGCGGTATCTGCGTGCATTCAGTGCTCCATAGTGAATTCAATCATGTCGGCGCGCGTCAGGCTGACGGAGTACTCCGCCGGGCTGCTTTCACCGTCACGGTGGTTAAGGGTGCGCACGCACAGCAGCGGCGACATATTCGGGATTTCAAGACGCTGGCACTCTTTGGCCTGGGCGCGGCGGGCGCTGATCCGCGTCTGGCTGCGGCGCAGCGCAATCCCCGTTTGCTCACGCAGAAAATCGTGCAGCGAGCCGCTGTCGAAGCGTTGCAGCGTCGGCCAGAGGGTGAGGTCCGCAAAGTAGTGGTCGATTAAACAGAGTGCGACGCCGTTGACCCGGCGCAGAGTGCGCAGGTGGATAACGTTCTCGCCCTCGGTTATCCCCAGCGCGTCAGCGACGTGGCCGGAGGCCGGGCGAAGCACCGACAGCAGTTTTTCGCTGGTGGGATGGCTACCCTGATCCAGCAGGTTCTGGCTAAAACGCGCCTGGGCGTTGAGCGGGTAATCGAACGGGCGCATCAGCACCAGCACGCCGACGCCCTGACGGCGCTGTACCCAGCCTTTTTCCACCAGTTGGTCGATGGCGCGGCGCAGGGTGTGGCGATTCACCTCAAAGCGTGCCGCCAGTTGCTGCTCGGCGGGAAGATAGTCGCCGCACCGGTAGTGTTGACGAAGCTCCTGCTCAAGTTTTGCGGCTATCTCCTGATAGCGTGTTGGGTAGCTGGTCGGATGTGTAGACAAGTGCATAGCTATCAATGCCTCGCTTATCAGATAAAGTGCTTACGCAACCGTTGAGAGAGGAAATCCAGCAGGCTGACCGTGACGATAATGAGCACCATCAGGGCGCAGGTTTGCTGGAACTGAAAACCGCGAATCGCTTCCCACAGCGTGACGCCAATCCCGCCCGCGCCGACCATGCCGACGACAGTCGCCGAACGGACGTTGGATTCGAAGCGATAGAGGGAATAGGAGATCAGCAGCGGCATCACCTGCGGCAGCACGCCGTAGAGGATCTCTTCGAGCTTGTTGGCACCGGTGGCGCGAATGCCTTCCACCGGGCCGGGTTCAATCGCTTCCACCGCTTCGGAAAGCAGCTTGGAGAGCACGCCGGTGGTGTGAATAAACAGCGCCAGCACGCCAGCGAACGGGCCGAGACCGACGGCGACCACGAACAGCATGGCGAAGACCATCTCGTTAATGGCGCGGCAGGCGTCCATCAGGCGGCGAACGGGCTGGTAAACCCACCACGGCACCAGGTTTTCGGCGCTCATCAGGCCGAAGGGGATGGAGAGAACGACTGCCAGCGCGGTGCCCCAGACGGCGATTTGCAGCGTGACGGCCATTTCGGTGAGGTAATCCTGCCACTGGCTGAAATCGGGCGGGAAGAAGTCGGCGGCGAACGTCGCCATGTTGCCGCCGTCTTTAATCAGCGTGAGCGGGGCCATTTCCGCGCCCTGCCACGAGACGACCAGCACGGCGAGAACAATGGCCCAGCTCAGAAGCGAGAACCAGCTGCGCTTGGGTGGGACGATGGTGATGGTTTGCATGTTTGGCTCCGGTCTGTAGGCCGGATAAGGTGCTTGCACCGCATCCGGCATCAACGTCTGCACATTGTCGGATGCGACGCCGTGGCGTCTTATCTGACTTACGATTTACTGCACCGCTTTACTCACCGAACTCATCGCGCTTAACGCGTTGTTCAGGCGGTCCAGGTCATCCAGTTGCGCCTGAATGGCGCTGGTTTTTGCCAGCTTGTCCTGCTCATTCAGCCCTTTATTGCCTTTCACGCCCTGCATCTCTTTAAACAGCGCGAGCTGGCGAATCGGCACCAGTTGCAGGTCGCTGGAGGCGCGGAACGGGGCCCAGCCCAGGCGCTCCAGCACCGCTTTCTCTTCCGGCGTTTTGCCGTAGTTCATAAAGAAGTCGTAGATCTTGTCTTTGGTGGTTTCGGAAAGATTTTTGCGCCAGACGATCGGATCGCCTGGGATCAGCGGCGATTTCCAGATCACCTTCAGTTCTTTGAGCTTCTCCGGTGCGGAGGTTTTCAGCTTGTCGAGGTTCTCGGTGTTGTTGGTCGCCACATCCACCTGCTTGTTGGCGACGGCCAGCGCGTTGGTTTCATGCCCGGCGTTGACGGTGCGCTTGAAGTCGCTGGCGGAGATATTGTTTTTGGCGAAGACGTAGTAGCCGGGGACGAGGAAGCCAGAGGTGGAGTTAGGATCGCCATTGCCAAAGGTGAGATCTTTACGCTTCGCCAGCAGATCGTTCAGGTTGTTGATCGGACTGTCTTTGTTGACGATCAACACGCTCCAGTAACCCGGCGATCCATCCGCCGCGACCGTCTGGGCGAAGACCTGACCGTTGGCGCGATCCACCGCTTCCATCGCCGACAGATTGCCGTACCAGGCGATATCCACTTTGTTGAAGCGCATTCCCTGGATAATGCCCGCGTAGTCCGGGGCAAAGAAGGCGTTGACCTTTACGCCAAGCTTCTTCTCCATATCCTGTAAGAACGGCGTCCATTGCGGTTTCAGGTTTTGCTGTGATTCCGTTGAAATAATGCCGAAATTCAGCGCCTTTTCCTGCTCTTCGGCGTGCGCCGGGCTGAACAGGGTGCTGAGGCTGAACATGCTGGTGAAGGCCAGCGAGGCAATTATCTTAGCGTTCATTCGTTTTCCTCAATGATGGGGATGTCAGGCAGCTTTCGCGTTCTCTTCGATGCGATTAATGCTGCGGTAGAGATGGTCAAAACGTTCGTTATCAAACTGTTGGCTGCTGCCGTCGTAGAAGACGTGCCCCTGACGCAGGGCGACGATGCGTTCGCAGTAGCGCAGGGCGTAATCCACCTGATGCAGCGTCACCACCACGGTGATGCCGTCGTTCTGGTTGATGTCGCGCAGGGTATCCATCACGATGCGGGCCGATTCCGGGTCCAGCGAGGCGATCGGTTCGTCCGCCAGAATCACTTTCGCCTGCTGCATCAGCGCGCGGGCAATCGCCACACGCTGCTGCTGGCCGCCGGAAAGCGTGGAAACGCGCTGATGGGCAAAGTGCAACATCCCAACGCGAGTCAGTGCCTGTAACGCACGCTGTTTCTGCTCGCGGGTGAAGTAGCTAAAACAGGTGCGCCAGAATGGCGTGCTGCCGAGCGCGCCAATCAGCACGTTCTCCAGTACGCTCAGGCGATTCACCAGGTTGAATTGTTGGAAGATGTAGCCGGTGTTGGCGCGGCTTTTGCGGACATCGCGGGCCAGGCGGCCTTCGCGCTGGACTGTGCGGCCCAGCAGCTCGATATGGCTACCGGTAGATTTATCGCCGGTAATCAAACCGCTTAAATGACGTAAAAGGGTGGATTTGCCGGAACCGGACGGCCCAAGCAGAGCTACCATTTCACCGTGATGAATGTTCAGATCAACCGCATGCAGCGCCTGATGCTGATTGAAGGTTTTGGCGAGCTTCTCGACACGGATAATCGTTTGCATGATGCAGCCTCCCTAAAAAAGTGGCTCCATCGTGGCGGATTATCGTGACGATTTTGTTAACTAAAAGTGACTAACAGATGAAGAGTTAACGGGAATTCGATGACAGTGCGGGAGGGCGGGCCTCCCGGCGGGTTAGTGCGTTGGTTGTTGTTTAACGACATTAATCAGCCACGGCACGCCAAATTTATCGGTGACTTTGCCGAAGCCATGCGCCCAGAAAGTTTCCTGCCAGGCCATTTCGATTTTTCCGTTAGCGGCAAGGTTGTCAAACCAGCGTTTTCCTTCTTCGACCTGTTGCGAATCGAGTACCAGTGTAAAACCGGAGTAGCTGGCTTTTCCTGACGGTATGGCATCGCTCATCATGATATCGCTTCCGGCAATACGCACGTTAGCATGGGCGATAGCGGTATCGGGAAATTGCATACCGGAAGGGCAGTTCTCGGCGCTGTCCTGCGCTGATTTCGGCATTTCGCCGAAGCTGATTTTATAAAGCAGTTCCGCGCCCAACGTGCGTTGATAATAGGCAATCGCATCGGAACAGTTACCAGCAAAAGAGAGGTAGGGACTTAACGGCATGATGGTGACCTCAGTTAAGAGAAGCCAGTTAAGTGTAGTTCGAAAATTATACAGATGAGCGGGGGCTGATAAGACTCGGTAAGCGTCGCATTAGGCACCGTTGCCGGATGGTGCGAGAATTTGTAGGCCTGATAAGACGCGCGAGCGTCGCATCAGGCAGTCGGCACCGTAGCCGGATGCGGCGCGAGCGCCTTATCCGGCCTACCGATCATGTGCCAATATTACATTGAGCAATACAATCAGTTCTTTTTCACAAACTCAGATTTCAGTTTCATCGGACCAAAACCGTCGATTTTGCAATCGATGTTGTGGTCGCCTTCAACCAGGCGAATGTTTTTCACTTTGGTGCCAATTTTCAGCATCGAAGAGCTACCTTTCACCTTCAGATCTTTAATGATGGTAACGCTGTCGCCGTCAGCCAGCAGATTGCCGTTAGCATCTTTAACGATCAGCTCGTCGCTTTCCTGTGCAGGTTCTGCGTCGTTCCATTCGTAGGCACATTCCGGGCAGATGTACATGCCGTTATCTTCGTAGGTGTATTCGGAGTTGCATTTTGGGCAGTGTGGTAATGACATGTGGATTTCCTCAAAAGTCAGCAGGGCAAAAGCGCCAAAAAACGGCAGATTGCCGAAAAAGGCCGCAATTATACACAAAATCCCTGAGTTTGTCGGGGGTACTGCTGATTTTAGACGACGATCGTTTTCATTTGAAAGGAAACGCAAAAAGAAAATAATCTTTTTGCCTCCATTTATTATTTAAGATAAGGTTAATGCTCTACTTGTTCTTTTTTTAATTCACGTGATATTTTTATCTTTCTGACGTTTTAAACGTATCGGAAGACGTTATTTATTCTAATAAAAAACAACACTCTAAATATAAAATTATTTCTTGCAGTAATTATAAAAGCCGAAAACAGAACTCAAAAACAATCTGGCTAAATAAAAGTAATAAAATTTGCTTTAAGGAAAAATTTTCTATGTACACACAGACCCTGTATGAGTTAAGTCAGGAGGCTGAACGCCTGTTACAGCTTTCTCGCCAACAGTTGCAGTTACTGGAAAAAATGCCTCTCTCTGTACCCGGAGACGATGCGCCACAACTGGCTTTACCCTGGAGTCAGCCTAATATCGCCGAACGTCACGCGATGCTGAATAATGAGTTGCGTAAAATTTCCCGACTGGAAATGGTGCTGGCGATTGTCGGTACTATGAAAGCAGGGAAATCAACCACCATTAATGCCATTGTTGGTACGGAGGTTCTGCCTAATCGCAATCGCCCAATGACTGCGCTGCCGACGCTTATTCGCCATACGCCCGGGCAAAAAGAACCGGTACTGCATTTTTCACATGTCGCGCCAATCGACTGTTTAATTCAACAATTACAACAGCGCCTGCGTGACTGCGATATTAAGCATCTGACCGATGTGCTGGAAATAGATAAAGATATGCGTGCGCTTATGCAGCGGATCGAAAATGGCGTCGCTTTCGAAAAATATTATTTGGGTGCCCAGCCTATTTTTCATTGTCTGAAAAGTTTGAATGATTTGGTGCGACTGGCGAAGGCGCTGGACGTCGATTTTCCTTTTTCTGCTTACGCCGCCATTGAGCATATTCCCGTGATTGAAGTGGAGTTTGTCCATCTGGCGGGGCTGGAGAGTTATCCCGGTCAGTTGACGTTACTGGATACCCCTGGGCCAAATGAAGCCGGGCAACCGCATCTGCAAAAAATGCTTAACCAGCAGCTGGCTCGCGCCTCGGCGGTACTGGCGGTGCTGGATTATACGCAACTGAAATCGATCTCCGATGAAGAGGTCCGTGAGGCGATTTTGGCGGTGGGGCAATCGGTGCCGCTGTATGTGCTGGTCAATAAGTTCGATCAACAGGATCGTAACAGTGACGACGCCGACCAGGTGCGGGCACTGATTTCCGGGACGCTGATGAAAGGCTGTATTACACCACAGCAGATATTTCCAGTGTCGTCGATGTGGGGCTACCTGGCGAATCGGGCGCGTAATGAGTTAGCCAACAACGGTAAGTTACCCGCGCCAGAGCAACAACGCTGGGTGGAAGATTTTGCCCATGCCGCGCTCGGCAGGCGCTGGCGTCATGCCGACCTGGCGGACCTCGAACATATTCGTCATGCTGCCGATCAGTTGTGGGAAGATTCGCTGTTCGCCCAGCCAATTCAGGCGTTGCTTCATGCCGCTTACGCTAACGCCTCGTTGTATGCTCTGCGATCTACCGCGCATAAACTGTTGAATTACGCGCAGCAGGCGCGGGAATACCTGGATTTTCGTGCGCACGGGTTAAACGTCGCTTGTGAACAATTGCGGCAAAATATCCACCAGATCGAAGAAAGTTTGCAGCTATTTCAACTCAATCAGGCTCAGGTGAGCGGCGAGATTAAACATGAAATCGAGCTGGCCCTGACCTCCGCCAACCTCTTTCTGCGTCAACAGCAAGATGCGGTGAATGCCCAGTTAGCCGCGTTGTTTCAGGATGATTCGGGGTCATTAAGCGAGATTCGTACCTGCTGTGAGACACTGTTACAGACGGCGCAGAACACCATCAGTCGCGACTTTACGCTGCGTTTTGCCGAGCTTGAATCCACTCTTTGCCGGGTGTTAACCGATGTTATTCGGCCCATTGAGCAACAAGTCAAAATGGAATTGAGCGAGTCAGGGTTTCGTCCTGGGTTTCATTTTCCTGTTTTTCACGGCGCAGTTCCCCACTTCAACACTCGCCAGCTGTTCAGTGAAGTCATTTCGCGCCAGGACGCAATGGACGAGCAGAGCACGCGTTTAGGCGTTGTGCGTGAGACTTTTTCGCGCTGGTTGAATCAGCCCGACTGGGGACGGGGAAATGAGAAATCCCCGATAGAGACGGTTGATTACAGTGCGTTGCAACGAGCATTAAGCGCAGAAGTCGATCTTTATTGCCAACAAATGGCTAAAGTTCTGGCAGAGCAGGTCGATGAATCTGTTACGGCAGGCATGAATACTTTTTTCGCTGAGTTCGCTTCATGTTTGACGGAATTACAGACGCGTTTACGCGAAAGTCTGGCTCTGCGTCAACAAAATGAATCGGTGGTCAGGCTGATGCAGCAGCAATTGCAGCAGACTGTGATGACTCATGGCTGGATTTACACCGACGCTCAGCTATTTCGCGATGATATTCAAACACTTTTCACGGCAGAACGATATTGACCAAGACGTTGCTGGACGGCCCCGGTCGTGTGCTGGAGTCGATTCATCCCCGCTTTTTAGTGGATCTGGCGCAGGGCGATGATGCCCGCCATCCACAAGCCCATCAGCAGCAGTTTCGTGAACGACTGATGCAGGAACTTCTTGCGCGCGTGCAGCTTCAGGCATGGACGAACGGCGGCATGTTAAATGCGCCGCTTAGCCTGCGTCTGACATTGGTGGAAAAACTGGCGTCGATGCTGGATCCCGGTCATCTGGCGCTGACGCAGATCGCGCAGCATCTGGCGCTGCTGCAAAAAATGGATCACCGCCAGCACTCTGCTTTCCCGGAGCTCCCCCAGCAAATTGCCGCCTTGTATGAGTGGTTTTCAGCCCGTTGTCGCTGGAAGGAAAAGGCGTTAACGCAACGAGGCCTACTGGTGCAGGCAGGTGATCAGAGCGAGCAAATTTTTACCCGCTGGCGTGCTGGGGCGTATAACGCCTGGTCGTTGCCTGGGCGCTGTTTTATCGTTCTGGAGGAGTTGCGCTGGGGGGCATTTGGCGATGCCTGCCGTCTGGGAAGCCCGCAAGCGGTGGCGTTGTTGCTGGGTGATTTGCGCGAGAAAGCGACACAACATCTGGCAGAGAGTATCAATGCGGCACCGACCACGCGTCACTATTACCATCAGTGGTTTGCCTCTTCGACCGTTCCGGCGGGAGGGGAGCATGCTGATTTTTTAAGTTGGCTGGGAAAGTGGACCACGGCAGATAAACAACCCGTTTGCTGGTCAGTGACCCAACGCTGGCAAACTGTCGCACTGGGGATGCCACGACTCTGTTCAGCGCAGCGTCTGGCAGGGGCAATGGTCGAGGAAATCTTCTCTGTAAATTTGGTGTAAATAATCAGTTACATCAATGACTCCTAAACGAAAATCATGTGTGAAGTTGATCACAAATTTAAACACTGGTAGGGTAAAAAGCTCATTAACTGCCCAATTCAGGCGTCAACTGGTTTGATTGTACATTCCTTAACCGGAGGGTGTAAGCAAACCCGCTACGCTTGTTACAGAGATTGCATCCTGCAATTCCCGCTCCCCTTTTGCGGCCGTCGCGCTGATTTTTCTGGCGTTTGCGGAAATGGGCCAACTCTGCGAGGAAAGCTATGCTGAAAAGGAAAAAAGTAAAACCGATTACCCTTCGTGATGTCACTATTATTGATGACGGTAAACTGCGTAAAGCCATTACCGCAGCATCACTGGGTAATGCAATGGAATGGTTCGATTTTGGTGTTTATGGTTTTGTTGCTTACGCATTAGGTAAAGTTTTTTTCCCGGGGGCTGACCCCAGCGTGCAGATGGTTGCTGCACTTGCCACTTTCTCCGTTCCCTTTCTGATTCGACCGCTTGGCGGACTCTTCTTTGGTATGTTGGGCGATAAATATGGTCGCCAGAAGATCCTCGCTATCACTATTGTGATTATGTCGATCAGTACGTTCTGTATTGGTTTAATACCGTCCTACGACACGATTGGTATTTGGGCACCGATTCTGCTGTTGATCTGTAAGATGGCACAAGGTTTCTCGGTCGGCGGTGAATATACCGGGGCGTCGATATTTGTTGCGGAATACTCCCCTGACCGTAAACGTGGCTTTATGGGCAGCTGGCTGGACTTCGGTTCTATTGCCGGGTTTGTGCTGGGTGCGGGCGTGGTGGTGTTAATTTCGACCATTGTCGGCGAAGCGAACTTCCTCGACTGGGGCTGGCGTATTCCGTTCTTTATTGCTCTGCCGTTAGGGATTATCGGGCTTTACCTGCGCCATGCGCTGGAAGAAACTCCGGCGTTCCAGCAGCATGTTGATAAACTGGAACAGGGCGACCGCGAAGGTTTGCAGGATGGCCCGAAAGTCTCGTTTAAAGAGATTGCCACTAAATACTGGCGCAGCCTGTTGACATGTATTGGTCTGGTAATTGCCACCAACGTGACTTACTACATGTTGCTGACCTATATGCCGAGTTATTTGTCGCATAACCTGCATTACTCCGAAGACCACGGGGTGCTGATTATTATCGCCATTATGATCGGTATGCTGTTTGTCCAGCCGGTGATGGGCTTGCTGAGTGACCGTTTTGGCCGTCGTCCGTTTGTGCTACTTGGTAGTGTTGCACTGTTTGTGTTGGCGATCCCGGCGTTTATTCTGATTAACAGTAACGTCATCGGCCTGATTTTTGCCGGGTTACTGATGCTGGCGGTGATCCTTAACTGCTTTACGGGCGTTATGGCTTCTACCTTGCCAGCGATGTTCCCGACGCATATCCGTTACAGCGCGCTGGCGGCGGCATTTAATATTTCGGTGCTGGTTGCCGGTCTGACGCCAACGTTGGCGGCCTGGCTGGTCGAAAGCTCGCAGAATCTGATGATGCCTGCCTATTACCTGATGGTAGTGGCGGTGGTTGGTTTAATCACCGGCGTAACCATGAAAGAGACGGCGAATCGTCCGTTGAAAGGTGCGACACCGGCGGCGTCAGATATACAGGAAGCGAAGGAAATTCTCGTCGAGCATTACGATAATATCGAGCAGAAAATCGATGATATTGACCACGAGATTGCCGATTTGCAGGCGAAACGTACCCGCCTGGTGCAGCAGCATCCGCGAATTGATGAATAAGCTGAAACGGATGGCCTGATGTGACGCTGTCTTATTAGGCCAATTGAACTCTTAAGGTTCACTTAATCTCTGACGCGCATACTCTCCTCCAGGTTAACGGAGGAGAGTGCAATGAAAAACCGTGTTTATGAAAGTTTAACTACCGTGTTCAGCGTGCTGGTGGTCAGCAGCTTTCTTTATATCTGGTTTGCCACGTACTGATCTTTTTTCAGCCGTATCCAGGCCCGTGTGCCAGAAGTCTCTTGCCGGTTTTGCAGGAAAAACTGCCCGTGATGCAACTGTGTAATGCGGCTGACAATACTTAACCCCAGACCAATCCCGCCATAACGGCTGTCCATTCGTACAAACGCTTTACTCAACTCTCCACATTTACTCTCATCAATACCCGGCCCTTCATCTTCAACGGCCATGACCGCTCCGCCATCGTCTTGCAGCTTAATCATAATGTTGCTGCCTTGCGGGCTGTAACGATGGGCATTTTCTACCAGGTTTCGCAATAACATCCGCAGCAGGGTTGCATCACCCTGAACGATGATGTCGGCGGCGCTCTCTGGCAATAGCAGGGTTTGCTGGCGCTGGTCGAGCATGGTACTGAGTTCGTCATACGAGGGGAGAATGACATCTTCCAGCAGTTTTACATGTTGATAATTACCGGAAGAAAATGACTGTCCGGCACGCGCCAGTTGCAGTAGCTGGGAGACACTCTCCATCATCTGATCAAGTCGTGCCACTAACGGTGCTACATCAATGTGATGCGTTTTCGCCAGCAGTTCCAGATGCAAACGCACCCCCGCCAGTGGCGTTCGCAGTTCGTGCGCGACGTCAGCGGTAAACAACCTTTCGTTATCCAGCGTGTTGGTCAGGCGACTGACCAGATCGTTTAACGCCGAAACCACCGCTTCGATTTCGAGGGTGGCGCTGTGAATGGCAATGGGCGTTAAGTTGTCGGCGGTGCGCGCTTCCAGCTCTTTTTGCAGCTCCGCCAGCGGGCGGGTGATGCGGCGTACCGCCTGATAGCAGATAAATAGCGTCAGGCTGACCATAAAGACGCCAGGGACAATCAGGCTGGCGACCGCCTCGCGGATCTCACGCATGATGTGGCGATCGTTGTTACGATTGTCGCGTAGCGCCTGCTCAAACAGCTGAATCTGCTCGGTACTTTCATGCCATAGCCAGAAGACGCTGATCAGCTCAAACACCAACAAAATGGCCCCGATGGTCAATATCAGCCGTTGGCGCAGCGATATTGGTCGGCGCAGAAAACGCATCAGATTCAATTAGTTTTCCTCATTCGCGACCAGCATATAGCCAAAGCCGCGCACGGTGCGGATACGGGCTTTGCCCACTTTGTCGCGCAGATTGTGGATATGCACTTCCAGGGTGTTGGTCGAGGGTTCATTGTCCCAGTTATAGATGTCGTTGTAGAGAATTTCCCGATGCACCGGACTGCCTGCTTTGAGCATTAACCGTGATAGCAGAGCATATTCTTTGGGCGTCAGAATCAACTCTTCACCGCCCATCCATACCTGACGGCGACCCATATTCAGCGTCAGATTGCCAACAATCAGCTCACTTTCGCCCTGATTATTATGGCGTCGTAGCAGGGCGCGGATACGGGCATGTAACTCTTCCAGCGCAAAAGGCTTCACCAGATAGTCATCGGCACCGACATCCAGCCCGGCGATTTTGTCGGTCAGAGTGTCGCGGGCGGTGAGAATTAACACCGGCAGGGTGTATTTTTTCTGCCGGATTCGGGCGAGAAAATGCAGCCCATCTTCGTCAGGTAAACCTAAATCCAGCACCACCAGACTGTAATGACCGGCTTCAAGACTTTGCTCTGCCATCCGTGCGGTTGTGACGCCATCGCAGGCGTAGCCTTCCGTTTGTGCCGCCAGAATCAGTCCCTGCAATAACAGCGTATCATCTTCAACAATTAGAATTTTCATTCAGTCACTCTCCTGCAAGTTTGCAGAATATCATCCGCAGACTGGTAATACTTCGTCTCAACGCCGGTTAATCCCAATAGCGTGGAGAATAAATTGTCTTGTGAATAGTGTTGCGTTTGCGCCTGTTTCTGTAGGCAACTTTGGTCAACCTGATACCGTTTTTGATAATCCTCAGACAGCCACAGCAGCATCGGCACCTGTTTTTGGCTATCCGGGGCGATGGCATAAGGCAGACCGTGCAGATAGATGCCATTTTCACCTAACGATTCACCGTGGTCAGAAAGATAAACCAGGCTGGTGGTAAATTTATCCTGATGTTCTTTCAGTAGATTAATTGCTTTATCAACAATATAGTCGACGTAGACCAGCGTATTGTCGTAAGTGTTTACCAGTTGCTCTTGGGTACAGGTCTGGATCTCGTTGGTGTCGCAGGTAGGGGTAAATTTCCTGAACTGTGGCGGATAGCGATTGTAATAGGTCGGGCCGTGACTGCCGATGGTGTGTAAGACAATTACGCCATCACCTTGCAGGTTATTGATGTACTCTTCCAGCCCGTGGAAAAGCACTTCGTCATAACATTCGCCGTTGATACACTGACCAGGCAGGTTCAGCGCAGTGACGTTCTGGTGAGGCACGCGATCGCAGGCACCTTTGCAGCCGCCATCGTTGTCATTCCACAGCACGTTGATGCCCGCTCGCTGAATGATATCCAGCACGCCTTCCTGGTGCTGTGCCAACTCTTCTTTGTAATGCTCACGCGGCATATCCGAGAACATGCACGGTACTGAAACTGCCGTTGCCGTGCCGCAAGATGCGGTATTAGGGAAATAGACCACGTTATCTTTCGCCAGCCGCGGGTTAGTTTCACGCGGGTAGCCGTTGAGGGAGAAGTTCTCCGCCCGCGAGGTTTCGCCGACAATCAAAATGGTCAAATTTTTACGTTTCTCGTTCTGCATTAACGGGTTGCGGTGCGCGTCTTCACCAATTCGCACCAGCGGCAGATTTGCCAGTCGCTGATGGGAGTACCATGACCAGCTGGCAACAATGCTGTTAGAGGGGCTTAAGGACTTCACCAGCTCTTTGTTGTTGCGAAACAGCGAGGCGTAGTCTTTATAAAACAGTGCGGCGACCAGCAGAATCAGGAGCACAGAAACCAGAATATTGGCTCCACGGAAAAGAACACTGCGCAGGCGCGAGGTGGCCGGTTTGATTTTAATCCAGCAGGCAATTAGCGCAGCAAGTACGCCGCTGAGTCCCAGCGTTAATAACATTTGCGGTGTCATCAGCGCATAACTTTCTGCTGGGGTGGTATCAATAATATTGGCAATCATCGAGCGGTCGATGACGATGCCGTAAGTCATTATGAAATATTGTGCAGCCGCGCCAACCAGAATAAACAGGCAGGCCAGCGGTCGATTAAGCCATAAGAAAGAGCTTAGTGTCAGGACAATATTAATCACGCTGAAAGCGACGACCGGCATCGACAAGAAAACAAGTACGTTATGCAGCGAGTCCAGCGGCAACGCCTGCAATACCTGTTTAAAAAAGGCAATATTCAGGCAGATAGCGATATAAAAAGCGGCCAGCAATAGCCAGGCGAGTAAATTCAAAGAGGGTCTTTTTAGTAGGCGCTTCAACATCACGGTGTTTCCATCGAACAAAGTGCGCATATGCTCGCAAAGCAAAATTAAGCCAACCTTAAGTTCTTAAGGTTGGCTTTTATGTTTGCTTGACTAAGGGGAATTAATCTTTGCTTATTGGTGCATCTAAGGGATACGGGTTTTTATGCAGCCGGTTGTAATTCAGCGCATACATGGCGGTGATTACCATCAGGGTGACAAATGACCACATAACCTCTTTCGCGCCGGACCCTACTACGGCCCAGATGCAGTAGAGGAAGGCAATGGTAGTAACAGCCAGATATGCAGGGCGTGCTTTACCAAAGTGGCCGTGGCCGAGCAGCAGTAACGCCGCACAGGTGTAAAGATATGGCACCAGTGTAAAGATGACCGACACGGAAGAAACCAGACCGAATTCTTTGGTCGCGTTTGGCGAAATGCTGCTGAGCTGGAAGATGGTCATCAAAATTCCGACGATAATCAGCCCCGCCACTGGCGTACCCGCTTTGTTTACACGAGCAAAAATCGGTGGGAACAGCCCGTCATCGGCAGCGGCTTTCGCCGTTTGACCCGCCAGCAATGTCCAGCCGCCCAGTGAACCTAAGCAACCCGCAGCTGCGCAGAAAGAAACAATGGCCCCGGCGGTGTCACCCAGCGCCATCCGTGCGGCATCACCGAATGGCGAAGCAGAAACGCGCAGTGCGGCATTAGGGATCATCCCCATAATCGCGGTGGTAGAAAGTACATAGCAAACGGCGGCAATCAATACCCCACCAATGGTGGCGATAGGGACGTTGCGTTTCGGGTTTTTCACCACACCTGCGGCAACGGAGGCACTTTCCACACCGATGAACGACCACAGCGTAACGTTAAGGGTACTTTGAATCGCGCCGAAGGTGCCCAGGCCGCTGACGTTCCATGCCGCCATATAGGTTTCACCACGGAACCAGAACCAGCCAAATACGGCAATCCCGACGATGGGGATCAGCGCCAGCACGGTGGCAACGGCCTGCACGCGGGTGATCATTTTCGGACCGACAATGTTCAGCAGGACGAAGATCCACAGCACCACGACGCAGGTGATGGTTAATACCAGTGGATCTTTCAGAATCGGGAAGAAGTAACTTAAATATCCTACGCCAATGACCACCATGGCGATATTGCCGATCCAGCAGGCCAGCCAGTAGAGGACGTTGGTTTGATAACCGAGAAACGGGCCAAAGCAGCGGCGGGCGTAAGCGTAAGAACCACCAGGACTTGGGTCGAGGAACGACATTTTGGCGTATACCATCGAGAGCCCCAGCGCACCGATAATCGTCACCAACCATCCATAAATGGCAATCCCGCCAGTGGAGGCCAGGTTTGCAGGTAACAGAAAAACACCTGACCCCATAATATTCCCCGACACCATCAGGGTGACGGGGATTAAGCCCACTTTGTGAGCATCAGCATCCGAAGACATAATTAAACTCCTGCGAAGGCGAGCTTCGTGACAATAAATTACGTCATATCATACGCCTGCATTCGATAGTTGAATTATTATCGACCGGGTTATCGCTGATGCCGTTATTAATATAGCTCTTCGTTAAGGTTAAAAATCAGGCGACAGTGCGTTCTCTGTGCTGACTAACATAATGCAGAGGCGTCATACCGTAGAAGTCTTTAAAGACAGAAATAAAGTACGACGTACTGTTGTAGCCACACGACTGTGAGACCTGAGAGATATTTTTACCGTCCATCATTAATTCATTGACGGCATAACGCATGCGGCAGGTGGTGATTATTTGGCTATAACTGGTGTTTTCGCTTTTCAGCTTTTTCTTTAACAGACTTGGGCTAAGACATAAACAACTGGCTACCATACTAAGATTCCAGTCTTTGTGGATATCGCTTTCAATAATTTGATAAACGCTGTCACTTACACAATTACGTAACATATACATCATTAATGAAAGGAATTTTTTACTGTCGAGAAAACGGGATAGCACAGTGAATAATAATGCACGTGTTCGTTCCTTTTCTGACTCAGTTTCAGCGGGCATCATGCTATGTTGCGCGGCAACGCGAAAGACGTCTGGCGTCAGGCATGGCAGGGTGAGGATGGGCGTAGCACTACGTTGCCATACTGGTATTTGCGAGAGATCTTTATTCAGAAACCGGAGGTAATCTTTGATGATGTCGTGACTAATATGAGCAACCAAAGTGTTATTAAGAGAGGAGACGTCGATAATATTATTTTCACAATTTAATAACGCCATATGGTTAGCTTTAAGGCTAATAGGTTCTTTCCCATTCACCCTTATCCAGACATCTTTTTCAGTCAATAAAACAATACAAGGTTGGTCGCTGCAAATCCTCATACATGTACTCCTGAGTGCGAATAAAAGACCAGTTCTCGCTAAAGCAAAGCGATACCGGGAAATGGTTATATAATTGTATGATGAATATAAACATGCATAAAAATAACGAGTTTTACTAATATTACAAATTTTTATAGTAATTTCTCATGTACATATTTTTTTACAGGATAAATAACAGGCGAAAAAAAGCGCGGGGTGGGACCGCGCAAAAAGTATGACATTTTTGTTTGCAGCAATTTTTATGAAAACGTTGCCATACTAAAAAGGCCTCAAGCCAGGCGGCGTAATGTTATTTAACAATTACGCCTTCAGCGGAATAGTGGTTACGCTTTCACACACATGACGTGGTAAATACCGTCAATAATTTCAGTCCCTTCAGTTTCGTGTTCAAATCCAGGGAAATGATGGTCCCAGGATTGCAGGGAGCGTAAATAACTTACCTGTGGACTGTTTTTATCGCCGAAGTTTTCACCAGACAGTAGCATCGGGATTCCTGGCGGATACGGGATAACTGAGTTTGCCGCGATGCGTCCAGGCAGATTTTCAATGGATACCAGTTCGACATTGTTATCGACAATTGCGTTGTACGCTTCACGCGGGGTGATTTCCGCCACCGGCAGGCCGGAATAGGCTTCGTTCAACCGTGCGCCAGGGTTATTTTCTTTTAGCCAGGCAAACATGGTGTCACCCAGATCGTGAATCCCCATATTCGCGTAAGTGTCAGGATATTGTTCAACAAGTTCCGGCATGACCTGCGCCAGCGGTGTGTTGGCGTCGTAGTGGCGTTTGAAGGAGCAAAGGGTGTTAACCAGAGTTCCCCATTTCCCACGGGTTACGCCCATAGAGAACAGGAACATAATTTGGAAGTCAGTGGTGCGGGTAGGCACAATGCCGTGGCGACCAAGCCAGGCAGTGACCAGCGCCGCCGGAACACCGGTTTCTTCCAGTTCACCATCTTCACCCATTCCCGGTGCGAGAATGCTGACTTTAATTGGGTCGAGCATACTCCAGTTATCCGGAATATCTTTGAAGCCGTGCCAGCTTTCGCCCGGATGCATTACCCAGCAGTCCTGAACGGTGGTCAGCAGTTTGGTTGGCGCGTCAGCAAAGTCGTAGGTTTTGCCGGTTTGTGGATCGGTGACCACTTCTTTGTTCCACGGTTTGAAGAACCAGCTACCGTCATGGGTGAACTCTTTATACAGCCGTGCCATCGCTTGACGGAAATCAACCGCTTCGTCGATCACTTCCTGGGTCAGTGACAGGCCACTGTTGCCGTCCATCATCGACACCGCCACGTCGTTAGATGCACAGATGGCATACAGCGGGGAGGTGGTGGCATGCATCATGTATGCCTGGTTGAAGCGGGAGAAGTTAATCGCCCCACGACCTTCACGCACATGAATGTAAGAGGCCTGTGACAGCGCATTCAGCAGTTTGTGGGTTGAGTGGGTGGCGAAAACGGTAGGACCGTTGTGATCGCCAGGTTCACCGCGCATGGCATAGTGATCGGCATAGATCGGGTTGAAACGTGCATAGCCGTACCAGGCTTCGTCAAAGTGCAGACGATCGGAAGTTTTTTCCAGCAGATCCTGCGCTTCTTTAGCGTTATAACACACGCCGTCATAGGTGCAGTTGGTCACCACGCAGTAAGACGGTTTTTGCCCGGCTTTGTCTTTGGTCAGCGGGCTTTCACTGATTTTCTTCTGCAAGGTTTCAGGTTGCATTTCCTGCGGATAGATTGGCCCGATAATGCCGTAGCGGTTGCGGCTTGGCACCATGTAGACCGGTTTCGCGCCTGTCAGCATCAAGCCTTGTTCGATGGATTTATGGCAGTTACGGTCAACGACCACTACATCGTTATCGGTCATGCAAGCCTGCATGATGGTACGGTTAGAGCCGGAAGTACCGACGACTACCGACCAGGAGCGATCGGCACCAAATACGCGTGCGGCATATTTTTCGCTTTCGCCAAATGCGCCAGTATGGTCAAGCAAAGAACCGAGGGAAGTCCGTTCGATGCCCATGTCGGTGCGGAACAGATTTTCACCATAGTAGTCATGGTAGAAACGTCCAGCGGGTGTTTTGGTAAAGCCAACGCCGCCCTGGTGGCCTGGCGCTGCCCAGGAATATTCATGGATGTCGCTATATTTCATCAGCGCACTGAACAGTGGCGGCAACAGCTGCTGGCGGTAGCGGGTCATTGCGGCAACGGCGCGTCCGGCGATAAAGTCGGCGGTATCTTCCAGAATCCAGGCGAATTCATCGACAAGCTCCAGCAGATCTCGGTCCATTGCGGCGAGGGCTTTTTCCCGATCGCCCAACAGGAAGACCGGCACGTTTTGTTGGCGCTCATGAAGCTTACCGATCAATTGTCTGACGTTTTGATGTTCGTCCGGATGTTCCATTTGATAGCTGAACATCAGGCAGTCAATGGCTTCGTTTGAAGAGAGAATGGCAAAGCCATCATCAAAGGAGGTGGATTTAATCACGGTAACATTTTGCTGGCTTAAAGCATCTGCCAGACGCTCAACGGCGTTACCGACCCAGGTGTCCTGATGGAGAAACTCGCTTTCAACAATTAATACTTTCATCATTGCTTACCCGGTTATGAAGGAATCTTCGTTGCGGGCAAGTATCTTCCGGCCTTTTCGGGCTGTAAAGCGCATGAAAAACAAACATTTTTTAAATATTCATTTTTATAAACAATATGTTATGTGATTATTTTGATTTATTTTCACTGCTTATTATCGACGGCTAAACTATTTTTTTGGCTGATACTGATATCGTCTTTAGCCGGGAAACGTCTGGCGGCGCTGTTGGCTAAGTTTGCGGTATTGTTGCGGTGACATGCCGACATATTTGCCGAACGTGCTGTAAAAACGGCTACTCGAACGAAAGCCTGCCGTCAGGGCAATATCGAGAATACTTTTATCGGTATCGCTCAGTAACGCGCGAACGTGGTTGATGCGCATCGCGGTAATGTACTGTTTCATCGTCAATTGCATGACCCGCTGGAATATCCCCATTGCATAGTTGGCGTTAAGTTTGACGTGCTCAGCCACATCGTTGATGGTCAGCGCCTGATCATAGTTTTCGGCAATAAAGCCCAGCATCTGGCTGACATAAAATTGCGCATGGCGCGAGACGCTGTTTTTGTGTGTGCGCGAGGTTTTATTGACCAGAATCGGTTCCCAGCCAGAGAGGCTAAATCGCTTGAGCATCAGGCCAATTTCATCAATGGCGAGCTGGCGAATTTGCTCGTTCGGACTGTTCAATTCCTGCTGCCAGCGGCGCACTTCAAACGGGCTAAGTTGCTGTGTCGCCAGTGATTTGATCACCATGCCGTGAGTGACGTGGTTAATCAGGTCTTTATCCAGCGGCCAGGAGAGAAACAGATGCATCGGCAGATTAAAAATCGCCATGCTCTGACAGTTTCCGGTATCTGTTAGTTGGTGCGGTGTACAGGCCCAGAACAGCGTGATATGTCCCTGATTGATACTCACTTTTTCATTGTTGATCAGGTATTCCACATCGCCATCGAAAGGCACATTCACTTCGACCTGACCATGCCAGTGGCTGGTGGGCATGATATGCGGTGCGCGAAACTCAATCTCCATCCGCTGGTATTCCGAATACAGCGACAGCGGGCTGCGGGTCTGTTTTTCGTCGCTGCTGCACATAAACGTATCTGTATTCATGGATGACTCTCTTTCCTGGAATATCAGAATTATGGCAGGAGTGAGGGAGGATGACTGCGAGTGGGAGCACGGTTTTCGCCCTCTTGCCAGAGGGGCGAGGGGATCATCCGAGTACCATGAGGCCGAAAACTCTGCTTTTCAGGTAATTTATTCCCATAAACTCAGATTTACTGACACTTCACGCAGGATCTGAGTTTATGGGAATGCTCAACCTGGAAGCCGGAGGTTTTCTGCAGATTCGCCTGCCATTATGAAGTTATTCAAGCAAGCCAGGAGATCTGCATGATGTCTGCACCCAAAATTACATTTATCGGCGCTGGTTCGACGATTTTCGTTAAAAATATTCTTGGTGATGTGTTCCATCGCGAGGCGCTGAAAACGGCGCATATTGCCCTGATGGACATTGATCCCATCCGTCTGGAAGAGTCGCACATTGTTGTGCGCAAGCTGATGGATTCAGCGGGGGCCAGTGGCAAAATCACCTGCCACACCCAACAGAAAGAAGCCTTACAGGATGCCGATTTTGTCGTAGTGGCATTTCAGATTGGCGGTTATGAACCTTGCACGGTGACTGATTTTGAGGTCTGTAAGCGCCACGGTCTGGAACAAACCATTGCCGATACGTTGGGGCCGGGCGGTATTATGCGCGCGCTACGTACCATTCCGCACCTGTGGCAAATTTGCGAGGACATGACGGAAGTCTGCCCCGATGCCACTATGCTCAACTATGTTAACCCAATGGCGATGAATACCTGGGCGATGTATGCCCGCTATCCGCATATCAAACAGGTAGGGCTGTGCCATTCGGTGCAGGGAACGGCGGAAGAGCTGGCGCGTGACCTCAATATCGACCCGGCTACGTTGCGTTACCGTTGCGCGGGTATCAACCATATGGCGTTTTACCTGGAACTGGAGCGCAAAACCGCCGACGGCAGTTACGTGAATCTCTACCCAGAACTGCTGGCAGCGTATGACGCAGGGCAGGCACCGAAGCCGAATATTCATGGCAATACTCGCTGCCAGAATATTGTGCGTTATGAAATGTTCAAAAAGCTGGGCTACTTCGTCACGGAATCGTCAGAACATTTTGCTGAATACACACCGTGGTTTATTAAGCCTGGTCGTGAGGATTTGATTGAGCGTTATAAAGTGCCGCTGGATGAGTATCCGAAACGCTGCGTCGAACAATTGGCAAACTGGCATAAAGAGCTGGAGGAGTATAAGAACGCCTCCCGGATTGATATTAAACCGTCACGGGAATATGCCAGCACAATCATGAACGCTATCTGGACTGGCGAGCCGAGTGTGATTTATGGCAACGTCCGTAACGATGGTTTGATTGATAACCTGCCACAAGGATGTTGTGTGGAAGTGGCCTGTTTAGTTGATGCTAATGGCATTCAGCCGACCAAAGTCGGTACGCTACCTTCGCATCTGGCCGCCCTGATGCAAACCAATATCAACGTACAGACGCTGCTGACGGAAGCCATTCTCACAGAAAATCGCGACCGTGTTTACCACGCCGCGATGATGGACCCGCATACTGCCGCCGTGCTGGGCATTGACGAAATATATGCTCTTGTTGACGACCTGATTGCCGCCCACGGCGACTGGCTGCCAGGCTGGTTGCACCGTTAAAACGCGACTAAACGCTACTGCGCCGGGGGATTTATTCCGGCGCACACCTCTGACGATACCAATAACAGAAGGCGGGCGTTGGTAACAACGACCCGATACCCTATGAGTATTTCAATGACTACAAAACTCAGTTATGGATTTGGAGCGTTCGGGAAGGATTTTGCGATCGGCATTGTGTATATGTACCTCATGTATTACTACACCGATGTCGTCGGGCTGTCTGTGGGTTTGGTCGGTACTTTGTTTCTGGTGGCGAGGATCTGGGATGCTATTAACGATCCGATTATGGGATGGATTGTAAATGCTACGCGATCGCGATGGGGTAAGTTCAAACCCTGGATCCTGATCGGTACGTTGGCAAACTCTGTAATCTTATTTCTCCTCTTTAGTGCGCATCTGTTTGAAGGTACTACTCAGATTGTCTTTGTTTGCGTGACCTACATCCTCTGGGGCATGACTTACACCATTATGGATATTCCCTTCTGGTCGCTGGTTCCAACCATAACGCTCGATAAACGTGAGCGCGAACAACTGGTTCCTTATCCGCGTTTTTTTGCCAGTCTGGCGGGCTTTGTTACGGCAGGTGTGACGCTACCATTTGTTAATTATGTCGGCGGTGGCGATCGGGGATTTGGCTTTCAGATGTTCACTCTGGTACTGATCGCCTTTTTTATTGTTTCAACCATCATCACTCTGCGCAATGTGCATGAAGTCTTTTCGTCAGACAATCAACCGTCTGCTGAAGGAAGCCATCTGACACTTAAAGCCATCGTTGCGCTTATTTATAAAAACGATCAGCTTTCATGCCTCTTGGGTATGGCTCTTGCTTATAATGTAGCCAGCAATATTATTACCGGCTTTGCTATCTATTATTTCTCATATGTTATCGGTGATGCGGATTTGTTCCCCTATTATCTGTCGTATGCGGGAGCTGCTAACCTGGTGACGTTAGTATTCTTCCCACGCTTAGTTAAATCATTATCCCGACGCATTTTATGGGCCGGAGCATCTATTCTTCCGGTGTTAAGCTGTGGTGTTCTCCTGTTAATGGCATTAATGAGCTATCACAACGTCGTCCTCATTGTGATTGCGGGTATCTTGCTGAATGTGGGAACGGCGCTTTTCTGGGTATTACAGGTCATCATGGTGGCAGATACCGTTGATTACGGTGAATATAAACTGCACGTACGCTGTGAAAGCATCGCTTACTCCGTGCAGACTATGGTGGTGAAGGGCGGTTCAGCCTTTGCGGCTTTTTTCATTGCGGTTGTGTTAGGGATGATTGGCTATGTACCGAATGTTGAACAGTCTACGCAAGCCCTATTAGGTATGCAGTTTATTATGATTGCTCTACCAACTCTGTTTTTCATGGTAACGCTGATTCTCTACTTCCGTTTCTATCGCCTCAATGGTGACACGCTGCGCAGGATCCAGATCCATCTGCTGGATAAATATCGCAAAGTACCGCCCGAGCCTGTTCATGCTGATATTCCGGTCGGTGCAGTGAGTGATGTGAAAGCCTGACGTGGACAATAGCTAACGAAAATGGCCTGATGCGATATGTTTATCAGGCCACGTCTTAATGTAATGCTTTGGATTTGCAAATTTTGTAGACCGGATAAGGAATTCACGCCGCATCCGGCATCAACAAAGCGCACGTTGTTATCCGGTTATCAAGCCAAAGCGCCGTAGCTGGCGGCAATGAAAGCGAGCGAGGAATATCACCGTCGTTAATGCGCCAAGCAGCGCGCAGAACATATCGGATTGCGTGTCCCACTGGTCGCCCTGGGTGCCGAGAAAATCATCCGCTCCCTGACCCATTGCCAGCGCTGCCCACCACTCGATTAATTCATACATCGCGCTTATCGCCAGCGCCACGCAGCAGACCAGAAACGCCACCATTTTACGTCCGCGCACGTACATCCCGCGAACGAGAATTTCTCGCGCCACCAGTGCAGGCACCAGCCCCTGGAAAAAATGCCCCAGCTTGTCATACGGATTACGGCTCAATCCCAGCCATTCCTGCACGTCAAAACCGACAGGGACTTTCGCGTAGGTGTATTGTCCGCCGACCATCAGGATGATGGCATGGAAGAAAATGAGCGTATAGAGCAGCGGCGTTAACGGGTAACGTCTGGCGGTGGCAAGCAGTAGCGGCACGACAATAATCACCGGTGTCACTTCCATCAGCCAGGTGAGTTTGTCATTGGCCGAAATGCCGGTATAAATCAGGATTAACGTTAGCGCCAGTGCGCCGGTGTTAAGAATTAACGGCTTGAGTGTGCGGGTCATGGTGAGTTCGCAAGTCAGGGAAAATACTGACTATTCACCAGCAAGCGTGAAATTACAATCGCAAAAGAGGTGGCCCAGGGGGATCACCTGGCAGCATGCTGCCAGGCGCTGGGCCGAAGAGGTTACTTAGTGCAGTTCGCGCACTGTTTGTTGACGATTTGCTGGAAGAAGTCGTTGCCTTTGTCATCGACCAGGATAAACGCCGGGAAATCTTCTACTTCGATTTTCCAGATAGCTTCCATACCCAGCTCCGGATAAGCGACGCATTCCAGATGCTTGATGCTCTGCTGCGCCAGTACCGCCGCCGGACCGCCGATACTACCGAGGTAGAAGCCGCCGTGTTTATGACACGCGTCGGTGACCTGCTGACTGCGGTTACCTTTCGCCAGCATGATCATGCTGCCGCCGTGGGATTGCAGCAGATCCACGTAGGAGTCCATACGACCTGCGGTGGTTGGGCCAAGTGAACCTGATGGATAACCGGCAGGCGTTTTCGCCGGACCCGCGTAGTAGATCGGGTGATCTTTGATGTACTGCGGCAGTTCTTTACCGGCGTCAATCAGCTCTTTCAGTTTGGCGTGTGCAATATCGCGACCCACGATAATAGTGCCGGTGAGCGACAAGCGGGTGGATACCGGGTATTGCGAAAGCTGGGCGAGGATCTCTTTCATCGGGCGGTTAAGGTCGACTTTCACCGCTTCGCCTTCACCGGCCTGACGCAGTTCTTGTGGAATGTACTGGCCTGGATTGTGTTCCAGTTTTTCGATCCAGATACCTTCGCGGTTGATTTTCGCTTTAATGTTACGGTCAGCGGAGCAGGAGACGCCCATGCCTACCGGGCAGGATGCACCGTGACGCGGCAGACGGATAACGCGAATGTCGTGCGCGAAGTATTTACCACCAAACTGCGCGCCAAGACCGAGTTTCTGGGCCTCTTCCAGCAGTTCCTGTTCCAGCTGGACATCGCGGAACGCCTGACCATGTTCGTTCCCTTCCGTCGGCAGTTCATCATAATAGTGAGCGCTTGCTAACTTGACGGTTTTCAGGTTGGTTTCCGCAGACGTACCGCCAATCACAAACGCGATATGGTACGGCGGGCAGGCTGCAGTACCGAGTGTACGCATTTTCTCGACGAGGAAGTTTTTCAGTTTGCCGGGAGTCAGCAAAGCTTTGGTTTCCTGGTAGAGATACGTTTTATTGGCAGAGCCACCGCCTTTGGCGACGCAGAGGAATTTGTATTCGTCGCCATCTACCGCGTACAGGTCGATTTGCGCAGGCAGGTTCGTGCCGGTGTTGACCTCTTTGTACATGTCCAGCGGCGCGTTTTGTGAGTAACGCAGGTTATCTTCGATATAGGTGTTATAGACACCTTTCGACAGCGCTTCTTCATCACCGCCGCCGGTCCACACGCGCTGACCTTTTTTACCGACGATGATCGCGGTGCCAGTATCCTGGCAGGTTGGCAGCACGCCTTTGGCGGCGATTTCTGAGTTTCTTAAGAATTGCAGCGCCACGTACTTGTCGTTTTCGCTGGCTTCTGGATCTTGAAGAATAGCCGCGACCTGTTTCTGGTGTGCCGGGCGGAGCATGAAAGAAGCGTCGTGAAAGGCTTGCTGCGCCAGCAAGGTCAGGGCTTCTGGTTCCACTTTCAGGATGGTTTCGCCGTCGAAGTCGGCAACGCTAACGTAATCGGACGTGAGTAGATAGTATTCGGTATTGTCTTTCCCCATCGGGAAAGGTGCCTGGTAGATAAAGGGTTTGTTTGACATAGCTTCCAGCCTGTAACTCTGTATTTGTTATTCGAAAATGGCGTGCCGCGCAGTCACGGGCGGCACGCAAAGTGCATTTATAAGAACCCGTACATCGCAGCGAAGATCCAGCCGAAGACGCACGATACGCTCACACCAATCAACCCCGGCAGAATAAAGCTGTGGTTGATGACGAAGCGACCGATGTGGGTGGTGCCGGAACGGTCAAACTGAATCGCTGCCAGGTCGCTCGGATAAGTCGGCAGGATGTAATAACCATAGCAAGCCGGTGCTGAAGCCACGATGTATGCCGGGTCAACGCCGATCGCCAGCGCGACCGGAACAATCGCCGCTAGCGCCGCGGCCTGAGAGTTTACAAACTTGGAAACCAGCAGCAGAACAATGGCATAGGCCCACGGATACTCTTTCACCATTTCACCCAGTACGCTCTGAATTTCAGACATATGCGCACCGAACATGGTTTCCGCCATCCATGCGATACCGTACACCGCCACGATGGCGATCATACCGGAACGGAAGACTTCGTTTTTTGAGATAGACGCAGGATTGGTTTTGGTCAGGATAATAATCAGCGCCCCGGTTAGCAGCATAAACATCTGAATAACCAGTACCATCGACAGCGGTTTGCCACCGAAGGATGGACGCAGGTCCGAATCAGCACCAAGAAGTGCAACTACAGCGATTGCCCCGAGGAAGATCCACATTGCCAGCCAGTTGCTTTTCGGCAGTTTTTTATCCAGCAGCGTCGCGGTATCACCGTAAACATACTCACGGTTTTCCGGTACGGAGATGAATTTCTGGAACTCTTCGTCTTTATCCAGATCTTTACCGCGGAACCAGCTGAAGATACCGATCGCCAGGATACCGATTAACGTCGATGGAATGGTGATTGCCAGCAGGTCGAGGAACTCAAGATGGCGACCATCAAAGGTGACATTACCCAGCATCGCAACCAGAGATACAACCGCAACCGACACTGGGCTTGCGATAATCCCCATCTGTGCACCGATAGAACTTGCCGCCATCGGACGTTCCGGACGGATGTTGTTCTTAATAGCAACGTCGTAGATGATCGGCAGAATGGTGTAAACCACATGACCCGTACCGCAAAGAATGGTCAGCGTACAGGTCACAAACGGCGCGACAATGGAGACATATTTCGGGTTACGGCGCAGCAGCTTCTCGGCAATTTGCAGCATGACATCAAGACCGCCCGAAGCTTGCAAGGTCGCCGATGCCGCCACCACCGCAATGATAACCAGCATGACATCAACCGGTGGTTTACCTGGCTGAAGGTGGAAGACAAAGACCAGAATGACCAGGCCGATACCGCCTAATAAACCCAGCGCGATACCACCCTTTCTGGCACCATAAAACAGACATATCAGTATTATGATAAGTTGGATAGTAAATAACATGTGTAAACCCTCGCGATAATCCTATTTAAATTTTTGCTGAATAGATCACAGTCACGTTCTGTTTTGTATGAACTGTTTTCAGAGCTTGACTAAATATCCGTTTGGTCGTTACCGGCTTGAGTAAATACCTCACAGTGAATATTGGCTGATTAAAGCAGCGGCAAATTTATGCACTGTGATAAGCGGTTTTTTCAGAGAGAAATACTCTCTGGCGATGGGTTTATAGTTTGTACTACGCAGATGTTAATGTTTTGTTTGCTGCTATCTTATTGATACTTATCGGTATATTTTTTGTTCTCAGGGTAGGTATCATCAGGTTTATAGATTATTCTTAACTACCCATTTGTGGGTAAAAATACACATAATGCGGGCGACATAATAGTTAATTAACTTTTGTTAGCGTTTTGAAATTAAAAACACCGTTCATCCGAAGAGATATTAATTTCAGCGGTGAGAGAGGGGGAATTATATTTGATCTGGCACAAGTTTTACTGATAAACGATGTAACTTGTGCCAGGGGTATTTTGCATTACTGTAATAATTATTACTTACAGATAACCGTGATCGTTATTGGCAATATTGTTTAAGTAGTGAGTAATGTTCTGCCTGAATACGATAACGATAAACCGGACGACCTGTGACGCCATAATGGATACTGGTGAACAAGATGTGGCAGTTGACCAGCCAGATGAGATATTTACGGCAGGAAACACGCGAGATGTTAACCTCATTAGCCAGCTCGTCGGTTGAAAACTCATAGTCCTGATGCGCGTCAATCCACTGGCACAGCGTGCGTAACGTCTGCGGCGTTAAGCCTTTTGGCAAGCGACGAGGATCCTGCTCGTTGGAGCTGCTGCCGTGGATTAGCTGATCAAGCTCGGCCTGGTCATAATACTGATGTTTTTCCAGCGCCATTTTCTTTTGCCGCCAGCCGGTGAGCGCCTCTTCAAAGCGGGTAGCCTGGAAGGGTTTGATCAGGTAATCCACGACTCCGTAATGCAGCGAATCTTTAATGGTTGCGGCATCGGCAGCGGAAGAGATAACAATCACATCACTTTTGCAACGCGCATTATGCAGAACAGGCAGTAAATCGAGCCCGTTCTCTTTTTGCATATAGATATCGAGCAATATCAGGTCGATAGGCGTATCGCTATTGAAGATAATCTCTTTGGCTTTCTCCAGCGTCGAGGCCGTTCCACAGCATTGAAAGCCTGGGATTTGTGCCACGTATCGGCGATTCAGCTCCGCGACCATTGCGTCGTCATCGATAATTAATACATTGATCATCTGTTCGACCTCTCCCCGTCCCAGGGTATCTGGACAAAAAATTGTGTGAAAATCCCGGGTTCCGATTCCACGGCGATGCTGCCGCCGAGATTTTCTACCTGTTGTTTGACAAGTGCTAAACCGACGCCTCGCTCGCTTCCTTTTGTCGAGACACCTTTGTCAAAAATGTGATCGATTTTGTCGGGTGCGATCCCCGGTCCATCATCGTTAACTTCACAGTGCAGCCAGCCGTGACGGTAGTGCAATGTTACGCTAATTTCGCCACCGGGTTCCGGCCCTAATGCTTCCAGCGCGTTTTCTATCAGATTTCCCAACGTGGTAATCAGCGTCGCGACCTGGTCCTCACTGCCGCTGTCTGGCAGCTGGCTTTCACTGTTTAAAATCAGCGTATGGCCTAAATCGGTCGCGCGGTTAATCTTGCTGATTAAAAAACCAGCGATAACCGGAGATTTGATCTTACCCAGCAGAGAGCCAATCTCTTCCTGATAGTTATTGGCTGTTTTGAGAATGTAATCTTCCAACTGCTTATAACTCTTCAGATGCAATAATCCGAGAATCACATGCAATTTATTCATAAATTCGTGGGATCGTTCACGAAGTGCGTCAGCATAGTTGACCAGACCGTCGAGTCGCTGCATCAGTTTACGTACTTCAGTTTTGTCCCTGAAGGTTGAAATGGCACCGATGATAACGCCATTACTGCGCACCGGAACGGTGTTGATCAGTAATAGCCGGTCTTTAATCGTAATCTCTTCGTCGCGCCGCGGGGTACCGTCGCGTAACACTTCCGAGACATCTACCACCTGTGACCACGAGTGGCTTAGCGTCGACAGTTTCTCATCGTCCTGCGACTTACGGTAATTCAGCAATTCTTGTGCGGCATCGTTGATCAGCGTGACCTCGCCGCGATCGTCCACGGCAACGACGCCTTCTTTGATCGACTGCAACATGGCCTGGCGTTGCTCAAACAGCGTGGAGATTTCGTAGGGTTCCAGGCCGAAAAGGATTTTTTTCAGTACCTTAACCAGAATGCAGGTGCCAATCAGCCCGACCAGCATGCCAAATAACACCGACCAGATGATGCTCCAGCGACTGTCATTGATCTGTTGGGTCACGCGGCTTAACTCAAGGCCGATCGCCACCACGCCAATTTGTTTATGATTTTCATCGTAGATGGGGGTAAATACGCGTAAAGCCTGCGCCAGAAAACCGCGATTGATAGCGACATTTTCTTCGCCATTCAGCGCTTTAAGGATGTCATCACCTTTAAATGGCTGACCAATACGCTGGGCTTCAGGATGCGAGTAGCGAAGACTTTGCATATCGGTAACGACAATAAACAGCAGATCGTTGCGTTTGCGCACGGCTTCCGCGATGGCCTGGATGCCGCTCTCCTGCGGTTTTTTCTGCAAGCCCTGACGGATTTCCGGCGAGTCGGCGAGAGTACGCGCCACTGCCAGTGCCTTGTTGGCTAGCCCGTCTCGCGTCATATCACTGATTTGCGAGAAGTAAATCAGATGCACCACCAATAGCACCGAGAACAGTACCGCGCTGACCATTAAGATCACAGTGGTACTCAATTTCATCGGACGTTTGCGTAATATGCGGTAGGGCAATGAATGTCTCATCAGCTTCCTTGTGTGACAAATTTCTTAAGCATTATCTCTGATGAGGCGGGTAATTCAAAGGGAGTAAGAATGATTGGCTATATAGGGGAAGAGACTCTGGCAACGGAAACTGCCAGTGCTGTATGAAGATTCCAGGGCTATGCTTATAGTGAAAACCATACTGATGAGAGAGGGAAGGTCATGGATCAGGCGCTACTGGACGGGGGTTATCGCTGTTATACCGGCGAAAAGATCGATGTCTATTTCAACACTGCGATATGTCAGCATTCTGGCAATTGCGTACGTGGCAACGGCAAGTTATTTAATCTCAAACGAAAGCCGTGGATCATGCCGGATGAAGTCGACGTTGCCACTGTGGTTAAAGTGATTGATACGTGCCCGAGCGGCGCGCTGAAATACCGTCATAAATAAGCGAGGGTAAAATGGAAATACACGAAGGCCACAATAAATTTTACATTAATGACGAACAGGGCAAGCAAATCGCTGAAATTGTCTTTGTGCCGACCGGAGAGAATTTAGCGATTATCGAACATACCGATGTCGATGAAAGCCTGAAAGGACAAGGGATTGGTAAACAGCTGGTTGCGAAAGTCGTGGAAAAAATGCGTCGGGAAAAACGAAAAATTATCCCATTATGTCCATTTGCGAAACACGAATTTGATAAAACACGGGAGTATGATGATATTCGCAGTTGATGGGAGAGTACAGAGTCACGATATTTTTCATGCTCTCCGCGGTGTGATGCAGGAGAGCATCTGAAGGGTAGGGGGATGCACAAAGAATGGTCAGAGAGAGCGTTTTCTTGTCCCAAGTCATCCCCTTTACTGAGCAAAAAAAAAAGAATATCTCCTATATGAGAATCATCGATCGGGGTTAATAAGTTGTGCGTCCCCAGAGCGTTTAATATTGATAGGAGTCATATTATGGAAGGTAAAAACAAGTTCAATACTTATGTTGTTTCTTTTGATTATCCATCATCTTATTCCTCAGTGTTCTTAAGGTTAAGATCATTGATGTATGATATGAATTTCTCCTCTATCGTGGCTGATGAATATGGGATACCACGACAATTGAATGAAAATTCCTTCGCAATAACGACATCGTTAGCCGCAAGTGAAATCGAAGATTTAATCAGGCTCAAATGCTTAGACTTACCGGATATTGATTTTGACCTCAACATTATGACAGTTGATGACTATTTCCGTCAGTTTTACAAGTAGTCAGGAAGGATAAGAAGAACATAAAAAATGGCACTATTCTCTAAAATATTAATTTTTTATGTGATTGGTGTGAACATATCCTTTGTCATTATCTGGTTTATCTCACATGAGAAAACACATATTCGTTTACTTAGTGCATTCCTGGTCGGAATAACCTGGCCAATGAGCCTGCCTGTGGCATTACTTTTTTCTCTCTTTTAGGAGCTGTAGTTGAGTGGACCCGCTGGTTATCTTGAAACGAAGCGTCTCTCCTCGAAACTGGATTTGTGGAACGACGAACGAAGCAGTCGTCTGACTGCTTCGTTCGTTAAAATGAAATTTATTTCTGTGGACGCATCGCCGGGAAGAGAATAACGTCGCGAATAGTATGACTGTTAGTAAACAGCATAATCATTCGGTCGATACCAATACCCAGACCCGCGGTTGGCGGCAGACCATATTCCAGCGCAGTCACGTAATCTTCGTCATAGAACATGGCTTCGTCGTCACCTGCAGCTTTAGCGTTAACCTGTTCCTGGAAACGTTCCGCCTGATCTTCTGCGTCGTTTAATTCGCTAAAACCATTACCAATTTCACGACCACCGATGAAGAATTCAAAACGGTCGGTGATTTCCGGGTTAACATCATTACGGCGCGCCAGCGGTGACACTTCTGCCGGATATTCCGTGATAAAGGTTGGCTGAATCAGATGTGCTTCTGCCACTTCATCAAAGATCTCCGTGACAATGCGTCCCAGCCCCCAGCTTTTCTCTACCGTAATTCCGATAGATTCAGCTAATGCTTTAGCAGCATCAAAATTATCCAGGTCCGCCATATCGGTTTCTGGACGATATTTTTTGATTGCTTCGCGCATGGTGAGTTTTTCAAACGGTTTGCCGAAATCAAACACATGCTCGCCATAAGTGACTTTAGTGGTACCCAGTACCTCTTGTGCCAGAGTGCGGAACAGTGATTCCGTCAGTTCAATCAAATCGTGGTAATCCGCATACGCCATGTAGAGTTCCATCATCGTGAACTCAGGATTATGACGAACAGAAATACCTTCATTACGGAAGTTACGGTTGATTTCGAATACCCGTTCAAAACCACCTACAACCAGACGTTTCAGATATAGCTCCGGCGCAATACGCAGGTACATATCCAAATCCAGAGCATTATGATGGGTAATAAACGGGCGAGCAGATGCCCCACCTGGAATTACCTGCATCATTGGGGTTTCTACTTCCATAAAACCGCGAGCGACCATGAACTGACGGATAGCGGCCAGAATTTTTGAACGGACAACAAACGTTTGACGGGATTTATCGTTAGCGATGAGGTCCAGATAACGTTGACGATAACGGACTTCCTGATCCTGTAAGCCATGGAATTTATCCGGCAATGGACGCAGTGCCTTAGTCAGCAGGCGTAACTCAGTACAGTGAATGGAAAGCTCACCCGTTTGCGTCTTAAACAGCGTACCGCGGGCACCGATAATGTCGCCGAGGTCCCATTTTTTAAACTGATCGTTATAAACACCTTCTGGCAGGCTATCTCGTGCAACGTACAGTTGAATACGGCCACCGACATCCTGCAACGTTACAAAGGAGGCTTTCCCCATGATACGACGGGTCATCATTCGGCCAGCAACCGAGACTTCAATGTTTAAGGATTCCAGTTCCTGGTTATCCTTCGCATCAAACTCTTCGTGCAACTGGTCAGAGGTATGGTCGCGGCGAAAATCATTGGGAAACGCCACACCTTGCTGACGTAGTGCCGCCAGTTTTTCGCGGCGATTTCTCAGTTCATCGTTAAAATCAATAGCCTCATTGGCTCCCCGTGTTTCTCGTTCAGACATTTTGGTTCCTCTAAATCCAGCTTTCAATTTAGCGTAGATAAAGAGACAGATCGGTACACTGTATTATCTGCCTCGACTATTAATAACTCAGTTTATCTTATCGAAACTAACGCTTACCTCAAGTTGATATCACTAATAAATAACCATCAAAATGGTTTAAATGACTTATTAATCTCGATTTATTAGTGTGATAAACTGAAAGTTAATTTATTCATAACCAATTGTTTTTACGACAGTTAATCGTTGCTCTCCTGTATCATATTCGTCGGCGTGCTAAACAGAAAACGGACAGCAAAGGTCAATACCACGATGATCGCGACACAAGCCAACGTCCACTCTCCCATCTGAGAAAAGAATCGCTGGTAAGCTGCAATTGCCATACCGCTAATTTGCGACTCTGTCGTCTGCTGTGCCACGACGCCTGCCAGCCAGTTGGCGACCGCGCCTGTTGCCAGCATATAAATACCGGTTAATACGCCAGACATTTTCAGACGCGTGATTTGCGCAATCGCCACCGGGTCAATAAAGAGTTCAGCAAAGCCCATTAGCGCCAGCCCGGATATCATCACGCCCATTGACGCTTGACCGCCAGCCGCTGCATGTCGGGCATCAAATGCCAGCAACATAAAGCCACAAGCCATCAGCAGTAAGCCAAAGGCAAACTTCAGCCAGACGCGCAATGCTGAATTGCCGCGGCTTTCTGGCGACGCCAGCCAGGCCAGAACAACCCCAGCGAGCATCACCGCAATTGCGTTCACTGACTGGAATAGTGCAGTAGGTACTTCAATATTGAATGCCTGACGATTCACAAAGCGATCGATAAACAAGCTGATGGTACTGCCACCCTGTTGTGCCAGTACCCAGAACAACGTCCCGACAAACATCAACAATACAATTTGCCAAAGAGCACGGCGGTGTTCGGGGAATTTGATCATCATGCGGGCAATGATTTGTGCAGCAATAAGGCAAACGATCGCCAGCAAATATCCGGACCAGTCGTTCTCCAGCAGCAGGGTAAAAAATACTGGGGCTAAACAGAGCATCACCACTAACCAGCTCCATACCGGTAAGGCAAATTTCACGCGAGTGAGCGCTTTTTTATCCATACTACGCGTTGACTGGAAATGACGATGACCGCTTAAGAAAATCAACAAACCGATAAACATGCCACCACCCGCAAGGGCAAAGCCAACATGCCATCCATACCACTGAGCAGCCAGACCGCAGGCGATGGGGGCTGCGATAGAACCGATATTGCCCGCAGCATACAGCAGCGAAAAACCGCCATCACGTCGATGATCGTTCTCGTCGTAGAGCTCGCCAAGCAAACAGCTGATGTTTGATTTGAATAAACCGTAGCCACAAATAATGATTGCCAGCGCCAGATACAGGCTAAAGGTTGAATTTGTATCAATGCCCAGCACTACATGGCCAAGGGTCATTAACAGCGCGCCGGCAATTACCGCAGTACGATTGCCGAGCAGGCGGTCGGCAAGCCAGCCGCCGAGAATAGGGGTAACGTAAACCAGAGATGCATATGCGCTGAACAGGCTGATGGCATGGTTATCATCAAAACCAAGCTGATGGGTGAGATAGAGAATGAGTAAGGCACGCATGCCGTAAAAACTGAAGTACTCCCAGATTTGGATCGCCACGATATAGTATATCGCGCGCGGCTGTGAGGGTGTTTTCATGTGTTCTCCTTATGAGCAAAAAAGGGAAGTGGCAAGCCACTTCCCTTGTACGAGCTAATTATTTTTTGCTTTCTTCTTTCAATACCTTAACGGTATAGCGGCCATCAGCCTGACGGTATGCACCGTGAATATCGGTTTCAAAGCCCGGATAGTGAGCGCCGATTTCACACAGCATCTGCAGGAACTCCAGCACCGGACGGCTTTCTTCGGTGATCATTTCACCCGGCATTACCAGAGGAACTCCCGGCGGATACGGAAGGATCATATTGGCGTTAATACGACCTACCATTTCGTCGAGGTAAACTTCTTCGGTCATACCGTGCAGCTCTTTCTGGAACGCCGCATACGGAGTCATAACCATTGTCGGCAGAACTTCAAATGCGCGATACATCAGATCCGGCAGATTGTGGTGAACAATCAGTTTGTGGATATTCTGAGCCAGTTCCTGAATACGCATATCTTCATAGAATTCAGGATCTTCACGATACAGAGACGGCAGCATGTTTTTCACACGCAGGTTCAGGTCGAACGCACGTTTGAAGTCAGTCAGAGCACGCAGCAGGCTCAATGCTTTGGTCTTATCAATACCGATGCTGAACAGGAACAGCAGGTTATACGGGCCGGTTTTCTCAACAACGATGCCATGTTCGTCGAGGTATTTCGCCACGATGCTGGCCGGAATACCAAAGTCGCTCATGGTGCCGTCTTTTTCCATCCCCGGGGTCAGCAGGGTGACTTTAATCGGGTCAAGATACATGTGCTCATTGTCGATGTTCTTGAAGCCGTGCCAGGAGCTGTCAGAACGCAGCGGCCAGCATTCAGTGGTATCGATATGATCCGGCTGCCATACATCAAAGAACCAGCCATCAGATTCCGTTCTCAGGCGTTTGATCTCTTTACGGAACTTGATCGCACGTTCAATGGAACCGTTGATCAGACGCTTACCAGCATTACCTTTCATCATCGCCGCAGCGGTTTCAGTGGACGCCACGATACCGTAGTGCGGAGAAGTGGTGGTGTGCATCATGTAGGCTTCGTTAAAGGTTTCTTCGTTTACATCACCTTTAACGTGGATCATGGAAGCCTGAGAGAACGCCGCCAGCAGTTTGTGAGTAGACTGGGTTTCGTAAATCACTTTCCCTTCTACACGGCCACCGCTCATACCGCATTTACCTTCGTAAATCGGTGAGAAGTTGGTGTAAGGCACCCACGCGGAGTCAAAGTGGATGGATTTTACATCCAGTGTTTTCTTGATGAAGTCGGTGTTGTACAGCAGGCCATCATAGGTAGAGTTAGTAATTACGGCATGTACCGGCCAGGTCGCGTTTGGTGTTTCTTTTACGCGCTTAGCAATGGTAGCGTGCTGGAATTCACTCTGTGGGATACCACCAAGAATACCGTAAGCGTTACGGGTCGGGCGGAAATAGATTGGCGTAACATCGCTCATCATCATCAGGTGGGTCAGCGATTTGTGGCAGTTACGGTCAATCAGAATGGTGCTGCCTGCCGGAGCAGAGTACATACCAACAATTTTGTTCGCAGTGGAAGTACCGTTGGTCACCATGTAGCTGCGATCTGCGTTAAATACGCGAGCGATGTACTGTTCTGCTTCTTTGTGCGGACCGCTGTGATCCAGCAGAGAACCCAATTCAGATACTGAAATGGAAATATCAGATTTCATGGTGTTCGGACCAAAGAAATCATAGAACAGGCTACCTACCGGGCTTTTCTGGAATGCAGTACCGCCCATGTGACCAGGAGTACAGAAAGTATATTTACCTTCACGAACATATTTAAACAGTGCTTTGGTCAGCGGAGGCAGAATAGTGTTGATATATTCGTCAGTGGTCTGCTTGATCTTGTTAGCAATATCATCAGCAGCACCCAGCGCATATTCAAAGAAGCTAATCTGTAAACGCAGGTCATTCAGGCTGACATCGAGAGTGGAATACGTATTAGCGAACGCGTACAACGGCAGGTTCTCGTTCATTTTGCTAATTTCTTCGCACAGCTCGAGATTATATTTATCCCAGTCAAAAATAACACCGCACAGACGCGCATTGTTTTCGATCAGTTTTAATAAGTCGTCACGGTCATTCGGGTAAACAATCTGGAAGTTCAGACGTTCAAGCGCGCGATGAAGTTCACGGATGGGTTCTTCTTTAAAATAAACCCCCATGTGATTCAATATTGCAATAACGTTCATAGTCATATCTCCAGGTAAAAAAGGCCCCTCCCAACACATGGGACAAAATGAAAGGAGGAGCCTCGGAAAATACTTTTAATTAATGTGCGTTAGACGCTGTGTGGTTATCCATTGAGTGGCTCTGGCGCTCGTGCATTTTGCGAGCGTAGAACATCAGGATAATCAGGCTGACGATGAAGGTACCTGCCAGCTCGAAGGAGCTTGCGCCCATCAGCGCGATGAAGCAGAACACGCAACCCAGTACAGAGCAGATCAGGCTGACAAAGTTGCGGATGTTAACGCCTTCAAAACGAATCAGGTCAACGCAAGAGTAGAAGTACGGCAGCATAGTCAGCAGTACTGCGATACCGGTCAGTTCACCGAACAGGTCAGATGCTTTACCACCGGCAGAGTTCATCAGAGTGATGAGGATCATCAGGGCAGTCATTTTCACTGCAGCCAGCAGCAGACCTTTTTTCGGAATACCGTTGCTGTCGACTTCACCATAAACTTTCGGGAAGTTACCGTCGTTAGCGGCACGCACACCTGCCTGACCTACCAGCATCATCCAGGAGCCCAGAGAAGTCAGGCACGCAAAAGCGGTGAATGCAGAAACCATCGGCGCAGCCCAGTTACCCAGGATAGTAGAAGCACTGATTGCAAACGGAGCACCGGAGCCTGCCATTACAGAAGACGGATACATACCGGAAAGCACCTGAGTCGCAGCGATGTAAACAATACCTGCTAAACCAGTACCCAGCATGGTTGCCAGCGGAACGGTACGTTTCGGGTTTTTAACCATACCAGTACTTACCGCTGCGGATTCAACACCCACGAAGGCCCACAGGCAGAGCAGAATACTTTTAATGATCGCATGACCATCAGTAGTACCTGCGGTATTCCAGTTAGCAGCATAAGTTGCAGCATCAAACCAATGCCAGCCAACAATAGCAGTCATAACTACAGGAATAAGAACCAGCACCAGACCAATAGTGGTTAAACGGCTTACCCAGGTACCGCCGAGCATATTTACAAAGGTAAATACCCAGACGATAGCAATACAAGCGATACCCGCCGGAACAGGATCATTTAATACAGGGAAGAAGGTGGAAAGATAAGATACAGCGGTAATACCAATCGCCAGGTTACCAATCCAGTTAGCATGGTAATAAAGAACACCTGTCTGAAAACCAAATGCAGGAGAAATTTCTCCGGCATAAGCAATTGGGCCACCTTGTTGCGGGTTTTTTGTTGCCAGTCGGGCATATACATAAGCCAACGACATTGCACCAATAATAGAGATAATCCAACCCCAGATAGCAATACCACCGATACTTGCAAGGTTCGCAGGCAATAATGCAATGCCGCTCCCCATCATATTACCGGCAACAACACCGGTACAGGCAAATAGCCCGATCTTCTTGGCAGAACTCATGCTCTTCTCCTAATTTCATTTTTGAATTTGGAGTCCGGGTCATGATGCGTAACTATTTACTGACCAGACCAAACTGGCGACAAGATTACTCAAAAAAAAAGATTAATCCTAAAGATTAGGTGAAATAACACAAAAGTTTCTGTAAGTGAGAACTTGAGGTTTTTTATTAACACATCAGGATCGCAAGTTGATATCATGAAAAGATAAACATTCAATGTTTACAATAGATTGCGGAATATTCCATGGTTAAATTTATGTGATAAAAATTATGCGGCAAATAAATTGCCGCAACATATTATACCAAAAAGAGCATACAAAAACTCAACAACAAATATTCCCGAGTATGAATCAACCCGGGAGTCACTTATTCTGAAGCGAGAAATTTGTCGAGATAAGGTACAACATAAGGAACAGAAGTCTGGAATATACCATTTTCAATCCAGTAAAGGGTGTTTGCCCCTGGGCGTAAATTAAAGGCGGTGAGATATGCATCAGCTGCTTCCCGGTTCATCCCCTTCATTTCATAAACCTTGCCAAGCAACACATAATTTAGCCAGGACATTTCAAGATCAATGCCAGTATTTATCGCCTGGTAAGACTCATCTGTTTTACCTTTTACCAGAGCACTGACCGCTTTTATTTGATATATAATGGACAGGTTGTTCAGTTCCGGCAGTGTAACAATGTTATCTATTTCTGTATTCAGTGCTGCTAATTGTTTTTCATCTAAAGGATGCTGAGAATGGCGCACGATATCAACTAATGCTTTTTCTGCTCTCGCGTAGGTAAATTCGGGGGATGATTGAACAATCTCACCTAGTAATTCACTGGCACGGTTCAATGATTTATCATCGCCATGCAGTAAATAATCATGAGCCTGATAAAAATTAGTTAATAACGCACCACGATGCGGCAAAATTTGCTGGAGCATCTCCTGCATTCGTTGTGGCCACGGTTGGTTTAACGCTTTTGATAAACTCTCCAGTAAATCATTTTGAATCGCCAGCTGATTACCGTTAGTGATGACATAACGTTTATCCAGCATGGTTGAACCATCTGCATTGTCTACCAATTTTACCGACATAAAGCATTGTTGAGCACGGTATTGGCGCTGATTAACAAACGCAATAGATAATGTTTTACCGGAACTGCTCGGTTCATCAATGTTGTAGTTGATTTTGTCATGCACCATAAAGGTGGAGAAGGTGTTAAGTGATGTCGCCACCAAATCACCCACGCCTATCGCGTAAGAGAGCTGATACGGGGAACTCCAGCTGTTACAACTTTTATTTACCATATTAATGTCAATATCGCGTGGATTGAGCAAAATACGCGATTTGCTCATAGGAAGACGTGTATCAAGACTTGAAAACGCTACCAGTGCTACACAGATACCTAACGACAACAGGAAAAAAAACCATACCCAAAAGGTAGTGAATCGTTTGCTTTTAACTGGGGATTGTTCAGGTGGTGTTGCGGTGTTTTGAATGTTAAGACTTTGGGAGGGAGAATCTGTGTCAGGAACCGCCTCTGGTATAGGGGGAGGCGAAGATAGCATTATTTCCTCTCCCTCTTCTTCGCTGTACCAGATAACCGGCACCATTAATTTATAGCCGCGCTTTGGTACAGTAGCGATATAGACAGGACTATCTTCATCATTATCTTTTAATGACTTACGTAGTTCTGAGATACTCTGCGTCACAACGTGATTGGTGACAATACTTCTCTTCCAGACATTATCGATAAGTTCATCCCTGCTAAGTACTTCGCCACTGTGTTGAGCAAAGAAAACCAGAAGATCGATTAATCTCGGCTCAAGGGTAAGTTGACGCCCATTGCGACTAATTTGGTTTATGGACGGAGTAACAAGCCATTCGCCAACGCGAACTACAGGTTGTTGCATAATAGAAACTCATTCGAAAAGGGAATGGTTCAATGATAATTGCCATGACCTATTTTTACCATCTATAGATGGTCGAGTTTACATATTATCAGTGAATGTTGGACGTTATTTTTACCTGCTATAAACTTCTTGGTTACATAGCTTTACGAAAGGAGTTTAATGAGCACCAGAAGTAATTTACCTTACCATCATTATTCATCATCTTTGCCAAAGAAAAATGTTCAGAAAATAATCCCCGGAAAATTGCTCAGAGCGCTTACTATTTTAATGGATTATTAGTCTTTGCATGAGCAAACGAATTGATACATTACTCTTTGTTCTCATTCAGAAAATCTCATCAGCCGGCGTTCCGCCCGATGTTGTGCTTTATATATGTCATCGGCAACGATACCGTTAAGCTCTTGATGACATCATTTGATTTTCAACTGCATCACGCAGCCGCACGACATTTCGTGAGAGTCATTCATAGCTTAGGGATAAATCTCCCAGAGCTGGGGTATACCCGCAACATGCTGGCGATGTGGGAAAATTTGGTTGAGATTGTTAGAAATGATTTGAAGGCAGAACGCTTAAATCACATGGCGTCCTGAAACGAAAAACGGACCTCCGTGGAGGTCCGTTTATATGAATTTGGTGCCCGGACTCGGAATCGAACCAAGGACACGGGGATTTTCAATCCCCTGCTCTACCGACTGAGCTATCCGGGCAACGGGGCGCATTAAACCGTAATCTGCACATCTCGTCAACCTAATTTCAGTAAAAGCGATTCAACTGCTTAAGATTGCGGCAAATCGCTTCTTTTCTGTGTTTCTGTCAGGTCAGTGCGCCACCCTGGCGGCAGCGAGCGAAGCGCAGGATATCTTCTGCCAGCCGATGTGCGGTGTCGACATCCGCGTGGCTACGATTCACCAGCATTCGGCTTAAACAGCCTTCCAGCACCAGTTCCATCTGCTTTGCTACCATCGCCGGATCGTCAACTTCCAGCGTGGTTAACAGTTCGTGGGTGAAATCGTAGGCCGCGCTTTTTTGCTGATCGGCCAGTTGATGAATAGGGTGGCCAGGATCGGGATAAAACGTACAGGCAGCGATAAACAGACAGCCCGGATAGCGGTTGTTTTTAACGCACTCCGATAGCGCCTGATAACGCGCCAGCAGCTTTTGTTCGGCGGTTTGCGTTTCGTCCAGCATCAGCTGACGACGCCAGACATCTATCTGTTGGCTAAGATAGCGCAGCGCATCATAGAGGATTGCCTCTTTGTCTGGCCAGAAGCGGCGTAGCTCGTCCAGTGGATAATCCACACGTTCAGCAACCATCTCCAGCGTGGTGTTGGCAATCCCTTGTAATTCTAATAATTTCAGGGCTTCTCCCAGTACATCTTCACGTTGCACGCTATTTTCCTCCGTCTTTCCCACTGCAAGTGTCGTTCACGGTTGGCGGTCGCGCAAATGTGCGCTGAAGGTTTCAGCATCCATAAAGCCCGTGACGCGTGCTTGCGGATGCTCCTGGCCTTGTCCGTCAAAAAAGAGAATTGTCGGTAGGCCAAGGACATTAAGATGCTTTAACAGCGCCACATCTTGGGCGTCGTTGGCAGTGACGTTGGCCTGAAGTAATACCGTGTCTGCTAACGCTTTTTGCACCTGCGGGTCGCTGAAGGTGTATTTCTCAAACTCTTTACAGGCGACGCACCAGTCGGCATAGAGATCTAACATCACTGGTTTGCCTTTGGCTTCAACGAGCGCCTGATTTAACTCATCTACCGTTTTGATTTGTGTAAAGTTGAGATGCGTCTGAGTTTGCGCGGTATGCGTCGCACCAAATGCCCAATCCTGAAGTGGGCGCACGCTAACCAATGCTGCTGCCAGCAGAATTATTTGCACTACGCTCATCCAGCCGCGTTTGGCCTGTAGGCTGGTGATAAAGGCCCAGCCAAAGAATGCGACACCAAGCGCCGACCACAAGCGTAATCCCCATATATCACCAATCACTCGCTCCAGCAGGAAGACCGGCAGTGCGAGGATCACAAAACCAAACGCGGTTTTGACTTGTTCCATCCACGGGCCGCTTTTCGGCAGCAAGCGGTTACCAAAGACGGTAATTAGCATCAGCGGCAGGCCCATGCCCAACGCATAGAGATAAAGCGTGCCGCCGCCCAGCCACATGTTCCCGCTTTGGGCGATATACAGCAGAATCGCGCTAAGCGGTGCGGTGGTGCATGGTGAACAGATCAGTCCGGCAATCGCCCCCATAACAAACACACCGCCAGGTGAGCCGCCCTGTTGGCGATTGCTCATCAGCGTGAGGCGCGTTTGCAGCGAAGAGGGGAGTTGCAGGGTAAACAAGCCAAACATTGACATCGCCAGCAAGGTAAAGACGATAGCGAGGCCAATGAGCACGTATGGGTGCTGTAGCGCCGCCTGGAACTGTAACCCTGCGGCGGCAACCACCAGACCCAGCGCCGTATAGGTCAGCGCCATCCCCTGCACATAAATAAAGGTCAGCATCAATGCTCTGGCAGTGGAGAGCCGCTGTTTACCGCCCAGCACGATGCCGGATATCAGTGGGTACATCGGCAGTACACATGGCGTAAAGGCGATACCAATACCGATCAACAACGCCCAGAGCGCGGAAAAGGGCAATTGTGCGGCGGGCTGCTCTTGCTGCGGAACAGACACAAGCTGTGACGCTGCGTTGTTGGCGACCACTTCGCTTAACGGAACGGTTTTGGTTTCTGGCGGATAACAGAAGCCGGCATCAGCGCAGCCCTGGTAGGTCACCGTTAACGTCGCTCCTGCACTCGCCTGGTTGATGGTTATGGGAAGTGTCAGCCGATCGCGGTAAATCTCGCTTTTGCCGTAAAACTCATCTTCATGCCAGACGCCTTGCGGCAGCTGCACGTCGGCAATTTTCGCGTGTTCCGGCGTAATGCGGACCTGTTTACGGTAGAGGTAGTAACCGTCTTTGATCTGCCAGGTCAGATTCAGGTCATGTTGGTTTTGCTGAAAATCAAAAGCAAAGGCTTGATCCGCGGGGACAAATTGTGAACGTCCCGGCGCGTCGAATAATCCGGCAAAAACGGAAGTGCTGCAAAGTAGCAGGATCAGCGTAAAGATGCGTTGAGCCATGAGAGGTAATCTGTGTCTCCGTGTGTAACAGGTAAAACCAGAAGTTCCGGGGTTTGATATGGATGATGAGACTTCAGGCATTCCAGCAGTGCCTGCTGGTGAGATACGGTAGTTTTTAAAATCATCTGCACTTCGTATTCTTGCTCCAGCTTACCTTCCCAGTAATAGAGAGAGGTAGCGCCGGGGATCAAGGTCGCGCAGGCCGCCAGTTTTTCCGCCAGCACTTTGGCGGCTAAATCCTGGGCTGTCGCTTCATCCGGTGCCGTACATAGCACCACGACAGACGCGGTATTCGAACTTTTTTCATCAAGCATAAACACCTCGCAAGAACAGATGGAACCGCAAGAGAGAGGTCACTATACAACGGACGGGGGAAGGATGTTAGTCGGCGGGAAAGAAAGCGGGGCCTGAAGCCCCGCGATTGGTCATTACAGCATGAAGCTACCCAGCACGAAGCCGAAGCAAACGGCCAGGGCAACACCCAGAGTACCCGGGATGAAGAACGGATGGTTGAAGACGAATTTACCGATACGGGTAGTACCCGTGTCATCCATCTGTACCGCAGCAACCAGCGTCGGGTAAGTCGGCAGAATGAACAGACCAGACACCGCAGCGAAAGAAGCAACAGCGGTCAGCGGAGAAACGTTCAGTGCCAGAGCCATCGGCATCAGTGCTTTTGCGGTTGCAGCCTGAGAGTACAGCAGAGCAGAAGCAAAGAAGAAGATGACGGCCAGCAGCCACGGATGACCCTGAATCACTTCACCAGCGGTATCTTTGATCCAGTCGATGTTGTTGGAAACGAAAGTATCGCCCAGCCACGCAACACCCAGGATACAAATACAGGCGCTCATACCTGCTTTGAAGGTGCTGGAGTTGAGGATGTTGTCGGTATCGACTTTACAGATAACGGTGGTCAGAGTTGCAACGCTGAGCATGATGATCAGGATTGCGTTGGTGGTGTTCATCAGCGGTTTTTCAACCAGACCCATGCTTGGGCTGTTGATGATTGCATAGATAACAACGCCAACTACGCCCAGCAGGAACAGCCAGACGGACGTTTTTGCACCGGATTTGATTTCAATCTGCTTTTCACCGCGCAGTTCAACCAGGCCCTCTTCCAGACGCTTGCGATAAATCGGATCGTCAGAGAGTTTGGAGTTGAACAGCATAGTGACCAGGAAGGACATCACCAGAACCGCCAGCAGGGTGGACGGGATGACCACGGAGAGCAGATGGAGGTAGCTGATGCCATGACCTTCCATCACGGAAGACATGTAAACCACTGCTGCTGAGATTGGCGATGCGGTGATCGCAATCTGCGCGGATACCACTGCAGTAGACAGCGGACGGCAAGGTTTAACGCCTTGTTCCTTCGCAACTTCAGCGATAACAGGCAGTGTCGCCAGAGAGATGTTGCCAGTACCAGCAAAGATAGTCAGGAAATAGGTCACGATCGGTGCGAGGATCGTGATGTATTTCGGGTTACGGCGCAGCAGCTTTTCTGTCTGATGAACCAGATAGTCCAGACCGCCAGCAACCTGCATGGCAGAAATAGCGGCGATAACCGCCATGATAATGGAAATGACATCGAACGGGATGTTACCGGGTTTAACGCCAATAGCGGCAAGAACCAGCACCCCCAATCCGCCTGCAAAACCAATACCTATTCCCCCCAATCTGGCGCCCAAGAAGATCGCCAGCAAAACTATGATGAGTTCTACAACTAGCATATTAGCCTTCCTTGTTTTTTAACAAGTTGATATTAGATTGTTATTTTTAAGTTACTGCTCACAAGAAAAAAGGCACGTCATCTGACGTGCCTTCTCTATTTGTACTACCCTGTACGATTACTGTTCGCTTTCATCAGTATAGCGTTTTGCTTTGTAAGCCGGGTGCATCAGATTCTGTACGGAGAAAATATCGTCAAGTTCCGCTTCAGTCAACAGACCGCGTTCCAGAACGACTTCACGTACACTCTTACCGGTTTCGGCACAGATTTTACCCACGATGTCACCGTTGTGGTGACCGATGAACGGGTTCAGGTAAGTAACGATACCGATAGAGTTGTAAACGTAACCTTCGCACACTTCTTTGTTAGCAGTGATGCCGTTAATGCATTTTTCCAGCAGGTTGTAGCAAGCGTTGGTCAGAATGTGAACGGATTCGAACATAGCCTGGCCAATGACCGGCTCCATAACGTTCAACTGCAGCTGACCTGCTTCTGCTGCCATGGTAACAGTGGTGTCGTTACCGATGACTTTGAAGCATACCTGGTTAACCACTTCCGGAACAACCGGGTTTACTTTAGCTGGCATGATGGAAGAGCCCGCCTGCAGTTCCGGCAGGTTGATCTCGTTCAGGCCGGCACGTGGACCAGAAGAGAGTAAGCGCAGGTCGTTACAGATTTTGGACATCTTCACAGCCAGGCGTTTCAGCGCGCCGTGAACCATAACATAAGCGCCGCAGTCAGAGGTCGCTTCGATCAGGTCTTCAGCCGGTACGCATGGGAAGCCAGTGACTTCAGCCAGTTTTTTCACTGCCAGCGGAGAGTACTCTTTCGGCGTGTTCAGACCAGTACCGATTGCTGTTGCGCCAAGGTTAACTTCCAGCAGCAGTTCAGCGGTACGTTGGATATTTTTCACTTCTTCTTTCAGCAGGATGCTGAAAGCGCGGAATTCCTGACCGAGGGTCATCGGTACTGCGTCCTGCAGCTGGGTACGACCCATTTTCAGGATGTCCTGGAATTCGACAGCTTTACGTTCAAAGCCTTCACGCAGTTGGTTAATCGCATCTACCAGCTTAATCAGGGAAGAGTAAACTGCGATACGGAAACCGGTCGGGTAGGCGTCGTTAGTGGACTGACATTTGTTAACATGGTCGTTCGGGTTCAGGTACTGATATTCACCTTTCTGGTGACCCATCAGTTCCAGACCGATATTGGCCAGCACTTCGTTGGTGTTCATGTTTACGGAAGTACCTGCGCCGCCCTGGTAGACGTCTACCGGGAACTGATCCATGCATTTTCCGTTGTTCAGGACTTCATCACATGCGGCAATGATGGCATTCGCTACACTTTTAGGAATGGTTTGCAGCTCTTTGTTTGCCATAGCTGCGGCTTTTTTAACCATTACCATACCGCGAACAAATTCAGGAATATCACTGATTTTGTTGTTGCTGATATAGAAGTTTTCAATCGCTCTCAGAGTGTGAACACCATAGTAGGCATCAGCTGGAACTTCCCTGGTACCCAACAGATCTTCTTCGATACGAATGTTGTTTGACATGTGAACCTTCTTTTTCAAGCTGCCAATGATTTGCTTTAAACACACAGAATATATGTGGTTTCGAATGTTTTTCGACCGACGATTATCCCCTGCATCGACCGAATACCCGAGATCATATGCTGCTTGAGGATTTCTACCGTAATCTGGATCACTTTAAGTGTCGGTTTTTACCCCTTAATTATTAATTTGTGAAATAGATCACCGCTTTGGGATTACTACCAAAAATAGTTGCGCAAACATCTTGAAATTTTGCTGATGACCACAATATAAGCTGAACGCGATTCGCAACCCATTCAGGTAGCCGGGTTTAACCGGCTGCTATTACAGGAGAAACCTTTGCGCTGGTTACCTTTTATTGCCATTTTCCTTTATGTCTATATTGAGATTTCAATCTTTATTCAGGTTGCCCATGTATTGGGGGTATTGCTGACCCTCGTGCTGGTTATATTCACGTCAGTTATCGGTATGTCACTGGTACGTAACCAGGGCTTTAAGAATTTCGTGCTGATGCAGCAAAAAATGGCGGCAGGTGAAAACCCAGCGGCGGAGATGATTAAAAGTGTTTCGCTGATCATTGCCGGTTTGCTGCTTTTATTACCGGGCTTTTTCACCGACTTCCTCGGTCTTCTGCTTTTATTACCGCCGGTGCAAAAGCATCTGACAGTGAAGTTGATGCCGCATTTGCGCTTTTCTCGCATGCCAGGCGGCGGTTTTAGCGCCGGGACCGGTGGCGGTAATACTTTTGATGGTGAGTACCAGCGAAAGGATGATGAGCGCGACCGCCTTGATCATAAAGACGATCGCCAGGATTAATGCCGAAACGCCGGATTATGTGGTTATGCCATTTTCCGGCGTTTTTCGTTTTGGCAGAAACAGCCATAACCCCGCCAGCATGATCAGCGCATAGAGACTTTTCCAGCCGACCATTGCCAGTAACAGAACGCATAACAGCCCGCCAACCACCGCCAGTAGCCGATAACGTCCTTGCAATAATTTACAGCCTGCCAGCATGCATAACAGATAAATCATAATAAAGATGCCATTGGCATAAATAATAAGTGCGTCCAGATTGATCTCTAAAGCATGAATCACCAACGTGCTCACCACGCAGCAGCCGAGCACCGCATTGAGGGCATTATTCGGGATATGACGAGAAGAGAGGCGTGCCAGGTAGTGGTCAGGATTATGTTGCGCCTGCGACCAGACCAGGCGGGCGAAGCTCTGTATATAAATGTTGAGACTGGCAAAGCAGGCCAGATAGCCAATCACGCAGGCAATCCATAACGCTCCTACACCGAACAGTTGCACTACAATTTTTGGAAGCGATGCTGCTGCCGCCATTTGTTCACCATAGGCGTCGAAGTGTAAGACGACTACCGTACAGCCCCAGTAGACTAATCCTGCCAGCAGCAGACCAATCATCAAAGCACGAGGAAAATCACGCTCTGGATTTTTAAATTCCGAGGCAAGATGGGCAAATGCTTCCAGACCGACAAAGCACCAGAACATCACTGATAACGCAGCAAATAACCCGGTAAGTTCGATATTACTAGGTGCAGGGAAGGGGATATTCGCAGGTTTGATATCGCCCGCCCACCAGATAGCGACAATCAGCGCGACGATAAGTCCGGCAATAACTGTTTGTAGATTAGCACTGGAACTGGCACCGCGAGTACCGATATACCACACCAGCGCCAGCGTACCGAGTTCTGCTAACAACAGTTGCCAGCTATGCCAGCCAAACATCGCCTGGCCGAACCCGGCAGCAATTTGTAGCGCGGCAGGCAAACCCACGGGAATGACCGATAAAAATAACCAGCCGGTGACTCGCTCAAGCCGCGAACCAAACGCCATACCGACGAAGTGTGCGACGCCGCCTGCACTGGGATAGTGGCGACCCAGAATCGCAAACACAATTGCAATCGGGAACACTAAGATAATCAAAACGGGCCACGCCCACAGGCTGGTATTGCCTGCTACCAGTGCAGCTAACGCAGGAACGGCAAACACGCCAGTGCCTAATAATGACGTCGATAGCAGGCCGATGCCCTGGGCCAGCCCCAGTTCTTGTTTGAGTCCACTCATGGGTTGATGTCCGATTGCGCCCAAATCTTGGGCAACTGCGTAGATTTTCGATGGTAGCACAATCAGATTCGCTTATGACGGCGATGAATAAATTGCGATGAAATGTGAGGTGAATCAGTGTTTTCACCCGATTTTGTGCTGATCAGAATTTTTTTTCATTTTCCCCCTTGAAGGGGCGAAGCCTCACCCCCATTTCTCTGGTCACCAGCCGGGAAACCACGTAAGGTCCGGCGTCACCCATAACAGATACGGACTTTCTCAAAGGAGAGTTATCAATGAATATTCGTCCATTGCATGATCGCGTGATCGTCAAGCGTAAAGAAGTTGAAACTAAATCTGCTGGCGGCATCGTTCTGACCGGCTCTGCAGCGGCTAAATCTACCCGTGGCGAAGTGCTGGCTGTCGGCAATGGCCGTATCCTTGAAAATGGCGAAGTGAAGCCGCTGGACGTGAAAGTTGGCGACATCGTTATTTTCAACGATGGCTACGGTGTGAAATCTGAGAAGATCGACAATGAAGAAGTGTTGATCATGTCCGAAAGCGACATTCTGGCAATTGTTGAAGCGTAATCCGCGCACGACACTGAACATACGAATTTAAGGAATAAAGATAATGGCAGCTAAAGACGTAAAATTCGGTAACGACGCTCGTGTGAAAATGCTGCGCGGCGTAAACGTACTGGCAGATGCAGTGAAAGTTACCCTCGGTCCGAAAGGCCGTAACGTAGTTCTGGATAAATCTTTCGGTGCACCGACCATCACCAAAGATGGTGTTTCCGTTGCTCGTGAAATCGAACTGGAAGACAAGTTCGAAAACATGGGTGCGCAGATGGTGAAAGAAGTTGCCTCTAAAGCGAACGACGCTGCAGGCGACGGTACCACCACCGCAACCGTACTGGCTCAGGCTATCATCACTGAAGGCCTGAAAGCTGTTGCTGCGGGCATGAACCCGATGGACCTGAAACGTGGTATCGACAAAGCTGTTACCGCTGCAGTTGAAGAACTGAAAGCGCTGTCCGTACCGTGCTCTGACTCTAAAGCGATTGCTCAGGTTGGTACCATCTCCGCTAACTCCGACGAAACCGTAGGTAAACTGATCGCTGAAGCGATGGACAAAGTCGGTAAAGAAGGCGTTATCACCGTTGAAGACGGTACCGGTCTGCAGGATGAACTGGATGTGGTTGAAGGTATGCAGTTCGACCGTGGCTACCTGTCTCCTTACTTCATCAACAAGCCGGAAACTGGCGCAGTAGAACTGGAAAGCCCGTTCATCCTGCTGGCTGACAAGAAAATCTCCAACATCCGTGAAATGCTGCCGGTTCTGGAAGCCGTTGCAAAAGCAGGTAAACCGCTGCTGATCATCGCTGAAGATGTTGAAGGCGAAGCGCTGGCAACTCTGGTTGTTAACACCATGCGTGGCATCGTGAAAGTTGCTGCGGTTAAAGCTCCGGGCTTCGGCGATCGTCGTAAAGCTATGCTGCAGGATATCGCAACCCTGACTGGCGGTACCGTGATCTCTGAAGAGATCGGTATGGAGCTGGAAAAAGCAACCCTGGAAGACCTGGGTCAGGCTAAACGTGTTGTGATCAACAAAGACACCACCACTATCATTGATGGCGTGGGTGAAGAAGCTGCAATCCAGGGCCGTGTTGCTCAGATCCGTCAGCAGATTGAAGAAGCAACTTCTGACTACGACCGTGAAAAACTGCAGGAGCGCGTAGCGAAACTGGCAGGCGGCGTTGCAGTTATCAAAGTTGGTGCTGCTACCGAAGTTGAAATGAAAGAGAAAAAAGCACGCGTTGAAGACGCCCTGCACGCGACCCGTGCTGCGGTAGAAGAAGGCGTGGTTGCTGGTGGTGGTGTTGCGCTGATCCGCGTAGCGTCTAAACTGGCAGACCTGCGTGGTCAGAACGAAGACCAGAACGTAGGTATCAAAGTTGCACTGCGTGCAATGGAAGCTCCGCTGCGTCAGATCGTCCTGAACTGCGGCGAAGAACCGTCTGTTGTTGCTAACACCGTTAAAGGCGGCGACGGCAACTACGGTTACAACGCAGCAACCGAAGAATACGGCAACATGATCGACATGGGTATCCTGGACCCAACCAAAGTAACCCGCTCTGCTCTGCAGTACGCGGCTTCTGTGGCTGGTCTGATGATCACCACCGAGTGCATGGTTACCGACCTGCCGAAAAACGATGCAGCTGACTTAGGCGCTGCTGGCGGTATGGGCGGCATGGGTGGCATGGGCGGCATGATGTAATTGCCCTGCACCTCGCAGAAATAAACAAACCCCCGGGCAGAAATGTCTGGGGGTTTTTCTTTTGGTCATCTTTCTAGTATAAGATTCAGACACGGACGACGCGAGTGGCGTCCAGCTCATTGATTATGGGGAATAACATGCACGTAAAATACTTAGCAGGGATTGTCGGTGCCGCGCTACTGATGGCGGGTTGTAGCTCCAGCAACGAATTGAGTGCTGCCGGTCAGAGTGTACGCATTGTGGACGAGCAGCCAGGCGCAGAGTGCCAGCTGATTGGTACTGCGACAGGTAAGCAAAGTAACTGGCTTTCCGGGCAACACGGTGAAGAAGGCGGTTCTATGCGTGGTGCGGCAAACGATCTGCGCAACCAGGCAGCGGCAATGGGTGGTAACGTGATTTATGGTATCAGCAGCCCGTCGCAGGGAATGTTGTCCAGTTTTGTCCCGACGGATAGCCAGATTATCGGCCAGGTATATAAGTGCCCGAATTGATGTGATTCAGAGGCTGGATGACTCCAGCCTCGCATTAGCAAAGATGAGATTATTTCGCTTGTGGTGCACTTTTGCTGATGGACTGAACACGTAAGTGATGCAGCGCGCGTAAGCATTGATCCTGGGTTAGCGGTTGGGTGTTATTTGCCGCTACGGTGCGAACATAGACCTGACATGGCACACCCGCGAGTTTTTTCAGTCTGGGGCTGAAATCAAGCATTCGGCGAGTGATCGCCTCCACTTCTTTACCCGGCGTTGCTTCACGCGTTTTCACCACCGCGCCGCTAAATTGCTCTTTGCCATTTTCATCTTTAAAGCGATAAAGCACTGCCAGATAATGGTTGAACAAGTTATGTTTCCATTCCGGTTGGGAATAGGTGTCATATTCCAGATTGCCATTGTCCTGGCAGTCAACGTCGTATAACGGCAGGAAATCTAAGAGTGATGTAATACGTAATGCCAGTTCGCGCATTTCCGCATTATTAATTGCATGAATGATTGCTCGCGCCAGCATTTCAATCTGCAACTCATTGACGACTAACTCACATTTGCTACCGTCATGTAACGTTAATACGAAGCTAAGATTTTCGCCCTGATTATCGGTAAGTTCCAGCATATTAACTCGGCGATTAATATCGGCATTTTTAAGCTCATCAACCAGAATTTCTGGGATATTTTCTGCCATTTTCTTAATAACTTTATCGCGAGTCTGCTCATACTGAAGACGTGCATCAGCATCCAGTTTATGCTTTTGATGCAGACGGCTTTCCAGCGCAATCAGCAGGTCGCGCAGTTCCATGACAGACATAAAGAACAACGATTCTTTATTGCGAGGCTCTTTAATTTTCAGCGCCAGTGCAATGAAATTATTACTCTTGCGAATAACACCGGTATTAACTCCCTTGATGCTTATGGCCATGTAGGTTCTCCCTAACCATTTCTCAATTAAATAATTAATTTTAATTTATAAGCCAGATAAATGGGCTTGGTAGTAATAGTTGTTAAAATAACATAAATAGCCGTGCTCACTCTATATAAACAGAAAAGAAAGGTTAATTATTGGTGTTGGTTATATAAAAAGTAATAACAGCAATATATATGAATAATTAAAGGTTATGCAACGTGCAAAGATTAAACTTCCCTGTTTAATCAGTTACTGCTGGCGTAGCTGGAGATCCAGCGGCGTTTTACTGGGTTCGCCGCCAATCTCGCGCGCCAGTTTCGGCACCATATATCCAGATACCAGCGTCAGCAGCTCACGCATAATCTGCCGTGCTTCGTCATCACTCACCATAAAATGCGCCGCGCCCTGTACTTTATCGAGCACATGCAGGTAATACGGCATCACGCCCGCATCGAACAACGCATTACTCAGGTTTGCCAGCGTTTGTGCGTTATCGTTCACACCACGTAACAGAACGCTCTGGTTCAGCAAAGTAACGCCTACCCGGCGCAACTTAGCCATCGCCTGGCGGAATGTTTCATCTACCTCATTGGCATGGTTGATGTGATTCACCAGCAAGATTTGCAGCGTAGAATGTGAAAAGCGTTCAACCAGCGCATCTGTGATGCGTGCCGGGATCACAATCGGCAGACGGCTGTGAATCCGCAGACGTTTGATATGCGGGATGGCTTCCAGTTGTGTAAGCAACCAGTCCAGCTCGTGATCTTTCGCCATCAGCGGATCGCCGCCGGAGAAAATCATCTCGTCCAGTTCCGGATGCGCAGCAACATACTCAAGTGCAGTCTGCCAGTTACGCTTGTTGCCCTGATTTTCGGCATACGGGAAATGGCGACGGAAGCAATAGCGGCAATTTACCGCGCAGCCGCCTTTGACCAGCAAAAGCGCCCGGTTGTGGTATTTATGCAACAAACCTGGCACTACGCTGTGCTGTTCTTCCAGCGGGTCGGTGGAGAATCCGGGCGCGACGACAAACTCATCTTGCGAGGTAAGTACCTGACGCAAAAGTGGATCGTCCGGATTGCCTTTCTCCATGCGATCGATAAATGAGCGGGGCACACGCAGGGCAAACAGCTTTTTGGCGCTGCGTCCGGCCAACAGTTTTTCGTCCGCGTCTATATTCAAAAGACGCAGAAGTTCATCAGGATCGGTCACAACATCGGCAAGTTGCGTTAACCAATCTTCTCTGGATGGGGTATTTAGGGTTACAATATGCGCCATTTTGTGGCTTAGCTACCAATTAACAAATTTCAGAGGGCCTTATGGCAACGTACTATAGCAACGATTTTCGTGCTGGTCTTAAAATCATGTTAGACGGCGAACCTTACGCGGTTGAAGCGAGTGAATTCGTAAAACCGGGTAAAGGCCAGGCATTTGCTCGCGTTAAACTGCGTCGTCTGCTGACCGGTACTCGCGTAGAAAAAACCTTCAAATCTACTGATTCCGCTGAAGGCGCTGATGTTGTCGATATGAACCTGACTTACCTGTACAACGACGGTGAGTTCTGGCACTTCATGAACAACGAAACTTTCGAGCAGCTGTCTGCTGATGCAAAAGCAATTGGCGACAACGCCAAATGGTTGCTGGATCAGGCAGAGTGTATCGTAACTCTGTGGAATGGTCAGCCGATCTCCGTTACTCCGCCGAACTTCGTTGAACTGGAAATCGTGGATACCGATCCGGGCCTGAAAGGTGATACCGCAGGTACTGGCGGCAAACCGGCTACCCTGTCTACTGGCGCTGTGGTTAAAGTTCCGCTGTTCGTACAAATCGGCGAAGTCATCAAAGTGGATACCCGCTCTGGTGAATACGTCTCTCGCGTGAAGTAATGCGGTGGTGGTGCGGCCTGCAGGCTGCACCATCACTTATTCAGGTCAGAGATGATGAAACGCCTTATCGTTCTTGTTTTGCTTGCCAGCACGCTGCTCACGGGCTGTAACACTGCTCGCGGTTTCGGTGAAGATATCAAACATCTCGGCAACTCCATCTCCCGCGCTGCCAGCTAATTTTTCTTCTCTTCCGAAAAATCATCAGATTTCCATCATTTTTGGCGATGTTGTCTATTATTAATTTGCTATAGGCAAACATAAATAACATTACCTAAAAGGAAGACGTTATGGTGAAGAAGACAATTGCAGCGATCTTTTCTGTTCTGGTGCTTTCAACAGTATTAACTGCTTGCAACACCACGCGTGGCGTTGGTGAAGATATCTCTGATGGCGGTAACGCGATTTCTGGTGCAGCAACAAAAGCACAGCAATAAGCAATAACGGTACGACAGCTGTGTCGTGCCGTTTGTTTTTTTGCGATAGTCATTAAGGTAATAGTTGAAATTCCCCTGCCACCTGGCAAAATACCCGTTCAACCATTAGCTTTGCAGGACGACCTGCAAACGCATCTTTTCACCGGGGACGGCCCCAATTCTCCGGAGCCTGATATGTCCTGGATTATCTTAGTTATTGCTGGTCTGCTGGAAGTGGTATGGGCCGTTGGCCTGAAATATACCCACGGCTTTAGTCGTTTGACGCCAAGTGTTATTACCGTGACGGCGATGATTGTCAGTATGGCGTTACTTGCCTGGGCGATGAAATCGTTACCGGTGGGGACGGCTTATGCTGTGTGGACGGGGATTGGCGCAGTCGGCGCGGCTATCACCGGCATTGTGCTGCTCGGTGAGTCCGCTAATCCGATGCGCCTGGCGAGTCTGGCGTTAATCGTATTGGGGATTATTGGCCTGAAACTTAGCACTCACTAACTACCGGGCTGCTGTACCCAAATAAACTTACTGACATCAAACCCTTCCCGGGTCGCGACTGCCAGCATCTCCTGTTTCACTTCGTCAGAAATGGTTGGCGTGCGGGAGAGTATCCACAGGTAGTCGCGGTCCGGGCCGCAAACCAGCGCATGGCGGTATTCCCGATCGAGTGCAATAACGTTATAACCGCCATAGAAAGGACCAAAGAATGACACTTTCAGCGCAGCGCGGGTAGGCGCGCCGGTAAAGTACGCTTTCCCTTCACTCTGCTGCCACATTTCTCTGTCAGGGTTATAGCCTTTATTAATGACATTCAGGCCGCCGTCATCTCGTAGGCTGTATGTTGCGGTGACTTTTTCCAGTCCACGTTCAAAGCGGTGATCAAAACGGGCAATCTCATACCAGGTACCGAGATAGCGTTTAGCGTCGAAATTATTCACTACTGTCACGCCACGCGGCGGCGTAGGAGAACTGCAGGCAACGACCAGGAATGCAGCTGTCGCTGCGGCAACGAGAGGGAGCAGGCGCATAAATGTTTCCTTACTGGTTTTTTTCTAAGTGTAGATGACAGCAAGGAAAAGCGGAGAAAAGGTCCGAAAATTCGGACCCGATGAAATTTTACTGTAGAGCGTTGAGAATCTGCCAGGCGGCGGCAACTCTCGCTGGATTGGGATAGTTTTTGTTAGCCAGCATCACAATGCCCAGCTCTTTTTCTGGAATAAACGCGACATAGCTACCAAATCCGCCGGTCGCCCCTGTTTTATGTACCCATGATGCGCGTACTGCAGGAGTTGGGGGCGTAATCGCTTTTACGGGGCGTGCTGCCAGTGCAATTTTATTGTCACTGCCGTTAATGATGATGTCAGGATTTACCGGCCAGTCCAGCATTTCCCAGCCCAGGCCCTGATACATATCGCCGGTTTGCCAGTAGCGAGATTGTGCCAGTTGTATCCCTTGTTGAAGCGTTTTCTCAGTGATATCAAGGGGTTTTAAATTGCTTTGCACCCAGCGGGCCATATCTTCAATGGTCGACTTCACACCATAAGCTTCAGCGTCTAATGCCCCTGGCGAAACATGCACTGCCTTACCTTCGCGATATCCCCAGGCGTAATGCTTTTCTTCTGCGGGCGGCACATTAATCCACGTATGGTTGAGTTTGAGAGGCTGGAAGACACGAGTTTGCATCGCCTGCTCAAAACTTAAACCAGACGGCTTCACAGCCAGTGCGCCGAACAAACCGATACTGGCGTTGGCATACAAACGTTGTGTTCCTGAAGCCCATTCAGGCTGCCAGTTTTGATAGAAGCGCAGCAAGTCGCTTGAGGATTTAACGTCATCCGGCACCTGCAATGGCAGGCCGCCAGCGGTGTAGGTCGCAAGATGTAATAGTGTGATCCCATTCCACTGTTTAGCGGTAAGTTCAGGCCAGTATTTTGTCGCGGGATCGCTTAACTTGATTTCCCCTCGTGCAATAGCATCGCCACCAAGCACGCCCGTAAATGTTTTGCTGACCGAACCTAACTCAAACAACGTTTGCTGTGTGACGGGCTGCTTTTTGGCGATGTCCGCATAGCCCCAGGTAAAGTAATAAGGTTTACCCTGATAAATTACCGCCACCGCCATACCGGGGATCTTTTGTTGCTCTATAAGCGGGGTAATTGTGCGATGCACAATCTCGTTGAGCTGTTGCGGGGCGGAAAGAGCGGAGCAAGAGGCGGTAATTAATAAGGCGCAGAGCGTCGTTTTGAACATAGGGTCTGGTTTCCATACAAAACGGCCCGCCATAGGCGGGCCGGATTTACATTGGCGATGCGTTAGATTGTAACGACACCAATCAGTGTGACAACTGTCAGGATAGCAGCCAGACCGTAGAAAACCCATTTGCCCGCAGGTACGTGGATTTTCAGATCGTGCATCGCGTGGTGCATACGGTGTAAACCACACCACAGCGGCAGAACGATCATCAGGAACAGGAATACGCGACCAATGAAGCTCTGCGCGAACGCCAGAACGCGCTCGTAGCTCAGTGCGTCACCCGGAAACAGCCCCAGTGGCAGCAGAATACCCACCAGCAGGATCATCACCGGCGCAATAATTGCGCTCCACATACCACCGGCCCCGAAGAGGCCCCAGAATACCGGTTCGTCAGAACGCTTTGGATTTGGATTAATCATCTCAGGCTCCTTACCAGTACAGGGCAACAAACAGGATTACGATGGTGGCAACCACGGTTACCGCCCAGAGACTTTTGATAATTGGCTCTGGTCCCATTTTTTCGTCTTTTACAATGATATTGGCCGCTTTCGGTGCCAGCTCAAACCAGGTTTTGGTGTGCAGCAGAGCTGCTGCCAGAGTGATCAGGTTAATGATCACGATAACCGGGTTTTGTAAAAAGTCGACGAATCCCGCCCAGGCTTCCGGGCCATTTTTCAAGGCAAACAGCCCGAAAATCAGTTCAATGCTGAACCACACAGCCGGAACTGCCGTGCCTTCGCGCAGCATGTAAAAGCGATAAAACGGCAATTTTTTCCACCAGGTGGACGTCATTGGCCGTACATACGGTTTACGTTTAGTCGTCATGTTGCACTCCTTAGCGTGGTTTCAGGGTCGCGATAAGAAAGTCTTTCGAACTTTCTACTTTGCCCTGCTGAATGGCCGCAGCCGGATCGACGTGTTTCGGGCAGACTTCGGAGCAGTAGCCCACGAAAGTACAGCTCCATACGCCATTCTGGCTGTTCAACTGCGCCATACGCTCCTTCTTACCGTGGTCGCGGCTATCTTCGTTATAACGATGCGCCAGCGTAATGGCAGCCGGACCGATGAACTCGGGGTTCAGGCCAAACTGCGGGCACGCGGCGTAGCACAGACCACAGTTGATGCAACCGGAGAACTGGTGATACTTCGCCATCTGCGCCGGGGTCTGGATGTTAGTACCCTGATCCGCGGTGCGGGAGTTGCCGATGATGTACGGTTTGATCGCTTCCAGACTTTCGATAAAGTGAGTCATATCGACCACCAGATCGCGTTCAATCGGGAAGTTAGCTAACGCTTCAACCTTCATACCGTCGGTGTAGTCACGCAGGAAGGTTTTGCATGCCAGTTTTGGCACGTTGTTAACCATCATGCCGCAGGAACCACAAATCGCCATACGGCAGGACCAGCGGTAGCTCAGGTCCGGTGCCAGGTTGTCTTTGATGTAGCCCAGCGCATCCAGTAATGAGGTAGTTGCGTCATAAGGCACTTCATAGAATGCGCTATGCGGTGCGGTATCGACTTCCGGGTTATAGCGCACCACCTCAATTTTCAGGTTTTTCATCTCAGCCATTCGCCTTCTCCTTCTTATTGGCTGCTTCCGCCTTATCGGCTGCATCCGCTTCGCCACCGTAAACACGTTTAGCTGGCGGCAGCGTAGTAATCTTCACGTCGCTGTACTCCAGGCGAGTAGTGCCATCAGCATCGCGGAAGGCGAGGGTGTGTTTGAGGAAGTTGACATCGTCACGCTCGGTGCAACCTTCGTCCAGACGCTGGTGCGCGCCGCGGGACTCTTTACGTGCCATTGCGGAGTGCGCCATACATTCAGCAACGTTCAGACCGTGACCCAGTTCAATGGTGTAGAGCAGGTCGGTGTTGAACACGCTGGAGGTGTCGGTGATGCGCACGCGCTTGAAGCGTTCCTGCAGCTCAGCCAGCTTGTCGATGGTTTTCTGCATCAGTTCCGGCGTACGGTAGATACCGCAACCTTCTTCCATAGCCAGGCCCATTTCGTCGCGGATCTTCGCCCAGTTTTCGCCGCCATCCTGGTTAACCAGATCTTTCAGACGTTGTTCAACGCCAGCTGCCTGCGCTTCAATTGCCGCTTCGTTGCCATTACCGGCAGTTGCTGCACGCTCTGTCGCTTGTTCACCGGCCAGACGGCCGAAGACCACCAGTTCCGCCAGGGAGTTGGAGCCCAGACGGTTTGCACCGTGCAGACCAACAGAGGAACATTCACCCACGGCGAACAGACCTTTAATGCGGGTTTCACAGTTCTGATCGGTTTCGATACCGCCCATGGTGTAGTGTGCGGTCGGACGTACTGGAATCGGTTCTTTAACCGGATCGACGCCAACGTACGCTTTCGCCAGTTCGCAGATGAACGGCAGACGTTCATGCAGTTTTTTCTCGCCGAGGTGACGCAGGTCGAGATAAACCACATCGCCACGCGGTGTGGAGATGGTGTTGCCTTTACGCCATTCGTGCCAGAAGGCCTGAGAAACTTTGTCGCGTGGACCCAGTTCCATATATTTGTTTTTCGGCTCGCCCAGCGGAGTTTCCGGGCCCATGCCGTAATCTTGCAGATAACGGTAGCCATTTTTGTTGACCAGAATACCGCCTTCACCGCGGCAGCCTTCGGTCATCAGGATACCGGAACCTGGCAGACCGGTTGGGTGATACTGAACGAATTCCATGTCACGCAGCGGAACGCCGTGGCTTAGCGCCATACCCATACCGTCACCGGTAACGATGCCGCCGTTGGTGTTGTAACGATAAACGCGACCCGCACCGCCGGTAGCCATAACGACCGCGTTAGCACGGATCTGCACCAGCGTGCCTTCCATCATGTTCATTGCCACCAGGCCGCGAACATGACCATCATCAACCAGAATATCCAGTACGAAGTGCTCATCAAAACGCTGGATCTGCGGGAATTGCAGAGAAGTCTGGAACAGCGTGTGCAGCATATGGAAGCCGGTTTTATCGGCGGCGAACCAGGTACGCTCGATTTTCATGCCGCCGAAGCGACGTACGTTGACGCTACCATCCGGGCGACGGCTCCATGGGCATCCCCACAGTTCCAGTTGGGTCATTTCGGTTGGGCAGTGGTGGACGAAATAATCCACGACATCCTGCTCACACAACCAGTCGCCACCCGCTACTGTATCGTGAAAGTGATATTCGAAGCTGTCATGATCCTGCGCGACAGCGGCGGAGCCCCCTTCTGCAGCTACGGTATGGCTACGCATAGGGTATACTTTTGAGATTAGTGCGATTTTTGCATTTGGATTTGCCTGCGCGGCAGCAATTGCAGCACGTAATCCCGCGCCACCGGCGCCTACAATGGCAAGATCGGCTTGAAAGGTTTGCACGACATTCCTCCAGATTGTTTTTATCCCACAGCCCCGTACTTCAGGGTAAGTGCCTGAAAGTTACGGTCTGCGAACGCTATTCCACTGCTCCTTTATAGGTACAACAGTATAGTCTGATGGATAAGTCTGAAATTTGACGAGATCGATTTTTTTAGTGCGCAAGAGGGCTAAATTATCACTGAAGATGATTAATTTAATTACTAAACCATCAGATCGTGCTTTTTTTAGTCACCGCCCACCGTTGATTGATACCTGCGTAAAATTTGTCTCGCCGCCGCGTTGCGAGTAGACTTCGTGCCCTTGTCAAAAAATGGAGATTTAACTATGAGCGAAACGGCATCCTGGCAGCCGAGCGCATCCATTCCTAACTTATTAAAACGCGCGGCGATTATGGCGGAGATCCGTCGTTTCTTTGCCGATCGTGGAGTGCTGGAGGTGGAGACGCCTTGTATGAGCCAGGCGACGGTAACCGATATTCATTTGGTCCCGTTTGAGACGCGTTTCGTTGGCCCCGGGCATTCGCAGGGGATGAATCTCTGGTTAATGACCAGCCCGGAATACCATATGAAACGCCTGCTGGTTGCCGGTTGTGGGCCGGTTTTCCAGCTGTGTCGCAGCTTCCGTAATGAAGAGATGGGGCGTTATCACAACCCTGAATTCACTATGCTGGAGTGGTATCGACCGCACTATGATATGTACCGGTTGATGAACGAGGTGGACGATCTCTTGCAACAGGTGCTGGACTGCCCGGCAGCAGAAAGTCTTTCTTATCAACAAGCTTTCTTGCGTTATCTGGAAATTGACCCGCTCTCTGCCGACAAAACGCAACTGCGGGAAGTGGCAGCGAAACTGGATTTGAGCAACGTTGCCGATACCGAAGAAGACCGCGACACGCTGCTACAACTGCTGTTTACCTTTGGCGTAGAGCCAAATATTGGCAAAGAAAAACCGACCTTTGTGTACCACTTTCCGGCCAGCCAGGCATCACTGGCGCAAATCAGTACCGAAGATCATCGGGTCGCTGAACGCTTTGAGGTTTATTATAAAGGTATTGAGCTGGCGAATGGTTTCCATGAATTGACGGATGCCCGTGAGCAGCAACAACGTTTTGAACAAGATAACCGTAAGCGCGCGGCGCGCGGTTTGCCGCAGCACCCCATTGACCAGAATCTTATTGAAGCCTTGAAAGTCGGTATGCCTGACTGTTCCGGCGTGGCATTAGGCGTTGATCGTCTGGTGATGTTGGCGCTGGGCGCGGAGACACTGGCTGAAGTCATCGCCTTTAGCGTTGACCGGGCATAATTCTGAAAAATTACTGAATTAACAGCGAAGAATGGCGTGATGAGCGCCATTCTGTAGCATATGTTTTCATTTTTCCGCTAAAGGCCACAATTTAAGACTGGATATTTGATATCATCCAGGTATCAATTCTGTATTGGTTTTTACGCTGCCCGCTCAATGTTGGGCGGTGCAGTTCAGTGGGCGCGTTTTATACACGCGCTGAAATGAAGGATGGTTTCATGCCTCACACGATAAAAAAGATGAGTCTGATAGGACTCATATTGATGATCTTTACTTCCGTATTTGGATTTGCCAATAGCCCATCGGCTTATTACTTAATGGGTTATAGTGCGATTCCCTTTTATATATTTTCTGCATTGTTATTCTTTATTCCATTCGCCTTAATGATGGCTGAAATGGGCGCTGCGTATCGCAAAGAAGAAGGCGGTATCTATTCCTGGATGAATAATAGTGTCGGACCCCGTTTTGCCTTCATTGGCACGTTTATGTGGTTTTCCTCTTATATCATCTGGATGGTGAGCACCTCCGCGAAAGTTTGGGTACCGTTCTCAACATTCCTCTATGGAAGCGACATGACCCAGCACTGGCGTATTGCCGGACTGGAACCTACGCAGGTGGTTGGTCTGCTGGCAGTGGCATGGATGATTCTGGTCACCGTCGTTGCTTCAAAAGGGATTAATAAAATTGCCCGTATTACTGCGGTGGGCGGTATTGCAGTAATGTGCCTGAATTTAGTATTACTGTTAGTAAGCATTACTATTTTGTTATTAAACGGTGGGCATTTCGCGCAGGATATTAATTTCCTGACATCACCGAATCCAGGTTATCAGTCCGGTCTGGCAATGCTATCGTTTGTGGTATTTGCTATTTTTGCCTATGGCGGAATTGAAGCGGTTGGTGGTCTGGTCGATAAAACGGAAAATCCAGAAAAGAACTTTGCCAAAGGTATTGTTTTTGCCGCTATTGTTATTTCAATCGGTTATTCGCTGGCAATATTTTTATGGGGCGTCAGCACAAACTGGCAGCAGGTATTAAGTAATGGTTCCGTTAACCTTGGCAATATTACCTATGTGCTGATGAAGAGCCTCGGGTTGACGCTGGGTAACGCACTGCATTTGTCACCTGAAGCGTCATTGTCGCTGGGTGTATGGTTTGCGCGTATTACCGGGCTTTCGATGTTCCTCGCTTACACTGGCGCGTTCTTTACGCTTTGCTATTCACCGTTGAAAGCTATCATCCAGGGGACGCCGAAAGCGTTGTGGCCGGAACCGATGACGCGGCTGAATGCGATGGGCATGCCGTCTATCGCCATGTGGATGCAGTGTGGGTTGGTTACTGTCTTCATCCTGCTGGTTTCGTTTGGTGGCGGTACCGCATCGGCATTCTTTAACAAGCTAACGCTGATGGCGAACGTGTCTATGACGCTTCCTTACCTGTTCCTTGCACTGGCTTTCCCGTTCTTTAAAGCACGTCAGGATCTCGACAGACCGTTTGTGATTTTCAAAACGCGTATGTCGGCAATGATTGCGACGGTGGTTGTCGTACTGGTGGTGACATTTGCGAACGTCTTCACCATCATTCAACCTGTGGTTGAAGCCGGAGACTGGGACAGCACATTGTGGATGATTGGCGGCCCTGTCTTCTTCTCGCTGTTAGCGATGGCGATTTACCAGAACTATTGCAGTAGAGTGGCAAAAAATCCGCAGTGGGCGGTGGAATAACCCGATGCCCTATCGTCTGCCTGACGATAGGGCGCAATGACAGGGAATTAGCGGGATTTCGTATGCGCTATAGCGAAATTAAGCGACCGATTATCTCATGAGTGCGCGCATGTTTGTCTTGTGCTGCATCTGGTTCATTGTGGCGTTCCTCTGGATAACCATTACCTCCGCGCTGGACAAAGAGTGGATGATTGATGGACGCGGGATTAACAACGTCTGTGATGTTTTGATGTATCTCGAAGATGACGATACTCGCGATGTCGGTGTGATAATGACGTTACCGCTCTTTTTCCCTTTTCTCTGGTTCGCTTTGTGGCGAAAAAAACGCGGCTGGTTTATGTACGCCACCGCGCTGGCTATTTTCGGCTACTGGTTGTGGCAGTTTTTTCTGCGCTATCAGTTTTGCTTGTGAGCCGGATGGGTTCATCCGGCCACAAAGACCTTACAAACTTCCCGCCTGACGACCTTTGCCCGCAGAAGTTAATGTTCTCCCCGTTTGTTTACCGTTGAGGCTTTCCAGACGCATCTGGAAGGGCGGGAATGGCATATCGATACCGTGGGCGTGGAAGCCAGCCAGAATCAGCTGGTGGATCTCATGGCGTAGCGGCATACGGTGACCCATCTCAGCGGCGTAAATACGCAGCTCGAAAATCTGAATCCCCTGCTGCAGATCCACCAGGAAGACTTCCGGCGCCGGGTTGTCGATCACCAGCGAGCAGCGACGCGCTGCGGTGAGCAGGATTTCCGTCACTTCTTCACTGTTGGCATCGGCAGGGGCCGGAATCGTCAACACCACGCGCGTGACCGAGTCAGAGAGCGACCAGTTGATAAACTGCTCGGTAATAAACGCCTTGTTCGGCACGATAATTTCTTTGCGGTCCCAGTCGCTGATGGTGGTGGCGCGGGTGTTAATTTTCGTCACACTACCGGTGAGATCGCGGATCGTCACCGTGTCGCCAATGCGAATCGGTTTTTCGAACAGGATGATCAGGCCAGAGATAAAGTTGGCGAAAATTTCCTGCAAACCAAAGCCCAGACCAACACCGAGCGCGGCGACCAGCCACTGCAATTTCGACCACTCAATACCAATCATCGAGAAACCTACCAGCCCGCCAATCAGCATCAATAGATATTTGGTGATGGTGGTGATGGCGTAGCCGGTACCCGGCGTTAAATCGAGGTGCTGTAAAATCGCCAGTTCCAGCAGCGCGGGCAGGTTGCGCACCAGCTGCGTGGTGATGATAAACACCAGAATGGCAATTAGCACCGCACCGAGGGTAATCGGCTCCAGGCTTTCCACGCCCTGTACCGTGGAAGTGACATCCCACAGCGAAATATTTTCGAGGAAGCCGAAAGCGGAATGGATTTCTGACCACAGCACAATGACTGAAAGTAGGGCGATCAACATCAGGATTGAGCGCACCAGCCGCAAGGATTGTGCACTGATGGCATCGAGATCGACTTCACTTTCATCGACTTCAATTGCCCCTTCCGGGCTACTGTGATGATGCGCTTCCTCTTCGCCACGCGCACGCTGCGCTAACATCTCTGCCCGGCGATGCTTCGCCCGGTCAAACGCCAGCCTGCGGCGTTGGATCAGCATCCAGCGGCGGATAACGTGATAAACCACTAATAGTAGGAACCAGATGGCAACTGAGGTTTCAAGCCTTGCTAACAGTGCCTGCGCCGTTGCCAGATAACCCACCGCCGACGCCAGAATAGCAACCAGCGGTGCGCCAATCATCATGTTCCACAGCATATGGTTGGTAATGTTGTCGCCGCTGCCTTCTTTGTTGAGATACAGCGGGATCCCGGCCTTTTTCAGGCTGAGGGTGACCACCGCCAGCGCACCGCAAATGAGGATAAAACAAAGCCGTCCCAGCGAACCGGAGAATTCACGGTCGTCGAGGTTATCGAACATCATCAGCGCCATAATCAGCGGCACAATAAGCCCGATGCTCATCAGGTAGTAACGCATCCCGCGGGAAACCCGTTCGCGTGGCCAGCCGAAATGAGCGATAAACAAGCCGTTCGGACGGGCAAAGGTGGCGCAAATCATCACTACCCACAGCAGCGGTACGGTGGCCGTTACGCCATCACCAATTGCGACCGCCAGCGGATAAGGCCACGCCTCGCGCAAGCCGTAACCCAGCGTCATCCACAGCACCGGTAGCGGTGATGCGACGAGAATCGACCAGAAAAGGGTGCGCAACGTCAGCCAGAAGTGATCCTGAGTCACTTTGCCGACTTTCGCCGCCGAACGTTCAAGAAAACGGGTGAAATAGCGGCGTGAGTAAATACTGCAACCGACCAGAATCAACGCGCCAAACAGCGGCAAAATCGTCTCTTTGCTGGTCAGCATCATTACGCTGGCTTTGCCCAACTGACTGAAGGTGTCCAGCGAAATGAGACGACGCAGATCCTGAGCGATCTCCAGCGGCCAGGCGATGGTCATCGGGCGCACGTCCGAAGTCCAGAACAGGTAGCGGTGCGTCGCTTCATTCACTTCTTTCAGCGCATCTTCCAGTTGCCCGTTGGATACTTTCAACTTGGTCAGTTCCAGCAGTAACGTGTCGCCACCCTGCAACAATGAGTTCAGCAACTCACGCTGAGTGCGTAGCTGTGCTTCCAGAATACGGTTTTGCTCGGCGGTCAGCGGCTGACCGTCGGCCTGATGGATTTGCCGTAGCAGCGGCTGTTTATTAAGCAGATCCTCATAACGTAACCGTTGCACGCGCAACTGCGCCATTTCGGTATCAAGCTGTTGTGGTTTTGGCATTTCCGGTAGCCGTGCCACCTGCGCCCGCAACGCTTCGCCGAGCAGATTGGACGATCCCAGCCATTGCGACTGTTCACGCAGCGTATTCAACGCCTGCCGGACTTGTAACGTCTGGCTGGCAGCCTGACGCTGTTGCGAGGCAACGAGATCCATCCGCTGCGCCTGTTGATTCAACGCCGCCGACAGCTCGCGGTTAATTTTGAATTGCGCGACGATATCTTTCGGCAAATCGGCACTGTTTTCCGCCAGAAGTTCGGTGCTTTCCAGCGCCCGCTCCGCCTCAAGCTGACGTTGGCTGTTCAACTGATTACGTAAGGCCTGCAAATACGCATCCAGTTGCTGGCTCTCTTTTTCCGCCAGCTCTGAGCGTAAGCGCGCTAATTCCTGGCGGTTATTGGCAGACAGCTGCGCCAATTCCAGTTCATCAACGAGCGCCTTCAGTCGTGCAGAGTCAGATTGCAAAGCAAAATTTTGCGCCTGATTAAGCGGGGTATTGCCGGTAAGCGTTCCAAGGCGGCGCTCGATTTCATTCAACTGGCGGCGGGCGTCAGTTTGCTGTTGCGGCAGTTGATTCAGCGAATCGGCAATCTCGCGGGCGCGCTCCTGCTCTTGCTGGGCCTGACGGCTCTTATCCAGTAACTGACTGCTGACCTGGAGAATTTCCTGATTCAGCGCGTCGGTAGACATTCCCGGCGATACGCTGCGCGGCTCGTCACGCATGTTGTTTAATTGCGCGCGCAGAGTAGCGGAAAGTTTCGGGTAATTATCAATGACTTCTTGATATTGCTTGATGCGCTCAAGGGAACCTTTTCGTTCCTCAAGCGCATTTAAGGCGGACTGGAGTGCCTCTACGACTTCCGGCTGCGCGGGTTTCGCCGCTTTTGCCTGCTCCAGTTCCTGGGTGATTTGTTTACTATCGGGGGCCGTCGCGGCGTACGCCCCCCAACTGAGGCACCAGGCCATCAGAAAAGTGATAATCAGGCGCACGTCAGCGTTTCCTTTGATGGATTAGACCGGGTCTTTTTTGTCGTCAACCAATGGGCTGGCGTCGTGTTCTGCCTCGATCTCTTCAGCAGGAAGCGGGGCAGGTTCTGCGTCTGGCGCAACAAAGGTTTCGGTAGATACTGCCAGCGGCTGACCAATTTTCGTGACAGACAGGCTTTCCAGTTGCTCAACCAGATTAACTTTACCCGGTGCAAACAGGTTGATAACGGTAGAGCCGAGTTTAAAGCGACCCATTTCCTGGCCTTTCAGCAGAGCCACAGAACCGTCGTTTTCTCCGGCAGGCCAGGTCCAGCGCTTGATGATGCCTTCGCGCGGCGGCGTAATGGTGCCCGCCCAGACAGTTTCAATGCTGCCAACAATCGTCGCCCCGACCAGAATCTGCGCCATCGGGCCAAATTCGGTATCGAACAGGCAGATCACGCGTTCGTTACGGGCAAACAGATTCGGCACGTTCTGAGCGGTGAGATGGTTAACGGAGAAGAGATCGCCCGGCACATAGATCATCTCACGCAGAATACCGTTGCACGGCATGTGTACGCGGTGGTAGTCACGCGGAGAGAGGTAAGTGGTCACAAACGTACCGTTACGGAAAAGATCCGCCATCAGATAGTTCCCTGCCAGCAGAGCTTCGAGGCTGTAGTTGTGGCCTTTAGCTTGCAGGATTTTATCTTCTTCGATTTTACCTAACTGGCTGATAACGCCATCGGCAGGCATGACCAGTACATTAGGATCGGTATCGATTGGGCGTACTTCGTCACGCAGCGGACGGACAAAGAATTCGTTAAAGGTGCGGTAGCTGGCGGTGTCCGGCTTTTGCGCCTCTTTCATGTCGACCTTGTAGTATTTAACGAACAGATCGATAACCAGTTTTGTCAGCCATCCTGCCCGCTTGCTTGCGCCCCAACCCGCCAGGCGAGTAAGCCATAATTTCGGCAGAATGTACTGTAGCGAAAGTTTAAATGAATTTAACAAGGTAGCCTCCAGGCCATTGTTTTGTCGTTCCTGATCCGGCCTACATGCCGGATCCTGAAAAAAAGGGGACGATTCTAACGACGGTTAGCTTAATTGTCAGTCATCCGTATCAGAAAAGTTTTTACGCGTTTTTACCTGCGCCATGCTTTCCAGAATACGGTGATAGTTTTCGAAACGGGTTTCCGCGATTTTCCCTTCCTCAACCGCTTCCCGGATAGCGCAGCCCGGATCGGTATCGTGTTTGCAATCGCGATATTTACACAGACCTAAGTAGTCATGGAATTCGACAAAACCCCGAGTAATTTGTTCCGGTTCCAGATGCCAGAGACCAAACTCACGCACACCTGGGGAATCAATCACATCACCGCCGTGCGGGAAGTGATACAGCCGCGCGGCAGTCGTGGTGTGCTGACCAAGCCCCGAGTTATCCGAGACGTCGTTGGTCAGGATCTCTTTTTGCAGCCCCAGCAACGCGTTCAGAAGGCTGGATTTGCCGACGCCAGACTGCCCGGCAAAAATACTGATGCGCCCGGTCAACGCCTCTTCCAGCGGTTTCAGTCCATCCTGAGTATGGCTGGAAACCATCAATACGCGATAACCGATATTGCGGTAGATATCCATCTGCTCGTTGACGAATTCCATGCCTTCGTCGTCCAGCAGGTCTATCTTGTTGAGCACAATAATCGGCTCAATCTGCAAGGTTTCGCAGGCCACCAGGTAACGGTCGATAATATTGAGCGACAGCTCCGGCAAAATGGCGGAGACAATGACAATCTGGTCGATGTTGGCAGCAATGGGTTTCACACCGTCGTAGAAATCCGGGCGCGTCAACACTGAGGTGCGCTCATGCACCGCTTCCACGATCCCTTTGACATTTACGCCTTCCGCCGCCGGTTTTCCCGGACGCCAGACTACGCGATCGCCGGTCACCAGCGAACGGATGGTACGGCGAATATTGCAGCGGTGAACGTCGCCATCGGCGGATTCCACATCAGCGTGCATACCAAAGCGGCTGATGACGATACCTTCATCAGGCTCGCCAAACAGATTGTCGTCGTAGTCGGGCTTCTCCTTAGACGTTTTAAGACGACGCTGGTGATTGGCGTTCACGCGGCGCTGCTGGCCTTTGGAGAGTTTATTTTTACTCAATCGTACTGACTCCTGGTCGCCCCTGATGGGCAAAACATCTATGATACACGCAATTGTGGATCAATATAGTCACTGTGAATGGGTGGAAAATAGCATGAGTGCCAATGAAAACAACCTGATTTGGATCGATCTTGAGATGACCGGTCTGGATCCCGAGCGCGATCGCATTATTGAGATTGCCACGCTGGTGACCGACGCCAACCTGAATATTCTGGCAGAAGGGCCGACCATTGCAGTACACCAGTCCGATGAACAGCTGGCGATGATGGATGACTGGAATGTCCGTACTCATACCGCCAGCGGGCTGGTGGATCGGGTGAAAGCGAGCACGATGGGCGATCGGGAAGCGGAACTGGCGACGCTCGAATTTTTAAAACAGTGGGTGCCTGCGGGTAAATCGCCGATCTGTGGTAACAGCATCGGCCAGGACCGTCGCTTCCTGTTTAAATATATGCCGGAACTGGAAGCCTACTTCCACTACCGTTATCTGGATGTCAGCACACTGAAAGAGCTGGCGCGCCGCTGGAAGCCGGAAATTCTTGATGGTTTTACCAAGCAGGGGACGCATCAGGCGATGGATGATATCCGTGAGTCGGTGGCAGAACTGGCTTACTACCGCGAGCATTTTATCAAGCTGTAAAATTTTTCCTGGTCACGTAAGCGCCGGAATCCACTTGCGGCGGCGTGATTTTGACGCTAAATTGAACGTCTTGCTGATAATTTCAGCACTTGAGATAAAAACTCAAAAAAAATTTTTTAGGGGGGTTGCAGAGGAAAAGATTTCTCGTATAATGCGCCTCCCGTAACGACGCAGAAATGCGAAAATTACGAAAGCAAAATTAAGCAGTACGCGGGAATAGCTCAGTTGGTAGAGCACGACCTTGCCAAGGTCGGGGTCGCGAGTTCGAGTCTCGTTTCCCGCTCCAA
>NZ_PTRU01000080.1:0-2580 GCF_002965245.1 Escherichia sp. MOD1-EC6021
TGCGTATTTTCATGAAAGGAGATCACTCAATAACTTCCATCGAGATCGGGTAATAACATTTGAACAGATCGCTGAATAACATCGATGGAGATCACTTTTGACTCATTTTGTTATTCAGTGATCTCCATCAATGTTATTGGAACTTCACAGGTGTGTTGATCTGTATCTTTTGCCATTCCGGTAAAGGATACCTATGCCAACAGTTCCAATTTCTATGAGAAAACTTAAAGAAATTCTTAGGCTTAAATACGGTGTTGGACTCAGCCATCGACAAATTGGTCGTAGTCTTGCAATCTCCCCTTCCGTTGTATCCAGATATGCTAATCGGGCGGCTCAACTTGGCATAAAGCAGTGGCCCTTACCTACAGGATGGGATGATACAAAACTAAAACATGCGTTCCTTCAGACCCAGGTTAAGATGAAGAAGCACTCTCTGCCTGACTGGGCTACAGTACACCGGGAACTGCGTAATAAATGCGTGACGCTGCAGCTACTCTGGGAAGAATACTGTGAGCGTAATCCAGGCGGTTTTTACAGCTATAACCATTACTGCCGGATGTACCGTGAATGGCTCAAAACCACTTCACCATCAATGCGTCAGGTACATAAAGCTGGCGAAAAACTTTTCGTTGATTACTGTGGACCTACCGTTGGCGTTACCGACCCTGAGACCGGAGAAATAAGAACTGCTCAGGTCATCGTAGCTGTTCTCGGGGCATCAAGTTACACATGGGCAGAGGCCACCTGGTCTCAGCAGCTTGAAGACTGGGTGATGAGTCATGTTCGCTGCTTCCAGTGGTTGGGTGGCGTTCCTGAACTTGTTGTTCCGGACAATCTGAAAAGCGCCACATCCAGGGCATGTAAGTATGATCCTGACGTTAACCCTACCTACCAGCAGATGCTTGAGCATTATAATGTCGCAGTTTTGCCTGCGCGGCCACGTAAACCGAAAGATAAAGCCAAAGCTGAAGTTGGCGTTCAGGTTGTTGAACGCTGGATCATGGCCCGAATCAGGCATGAGATCTTCTACAGCCTTGCATCGCTTAATCAGCGCATTCGGGAGTTGCTGGAAAGACTGAATAACAAAATAATGCAGAAGTTGGGTTATTCACGTGCAGAACTCTTCATCCAGCTTGATAAACCCGCACTGAAGCCTCTTCCTGAAGCCAGTTACAGTTACACCCTGGTGAAGAAAGTCAGAGTTCATGCCGATTACCACGTGGAAATCGACAAACATTACTACTCGGTTCCATGTTCGCTGTTAGGCCAGCAACTGGAAGCATGGATCTCCGGAGAACTGGTAAGACTCTTCAATCAGGGGCAGGAGGTTGCTGTGCACCCGCGCAAGCGTACTTATGGCTACAGTACCCGCAACGAGCACATGCCTGAAGCTCATCGACAGCATGCCACCTGGACGCCAGAGCGTCTTCTGGAATGGGCGGGGCACATAGGCAGTGAAACTCATAGTTATGTGCTTCATATACTGAACTCTCGTCCACATCCGGAACAAAGCTATCGCTTCTGCCTTGGACTCCTGAACCTTCATAAAAAATACAGTAAAGCCAGACTTAATGCAGCATGTGCAAGAGCTCTGAAAACAAAGGTATGGCGTCTGTCAGGTATTAAATCGATCCTGGAAAAAGGTCTGGATAAACAACCTGTTCAGGATCCAAAACCAGATCTGTTATCCACGATGGAACACGAAAACGTACGCGGCAGTGAGTATTACCACTGATACGGGATCCAATGATGAATCATCTTTACGAACAACTGACCGCACTTAAACTCACCGGCTTCCGTGATGCGCTTAAAAAGCAACTTGCTCAACCGGGCACATACCAGGAGCTGGGCTTCGAAGAACGCCTGTCATTACTGACAGCAGAAGAACTAACCTGCCGTGAAAACAGGAAGGCAGAGCGTCTGATCAAACATGCACGGTTCAGACTTAATGCTGAGTTATCAAAGCTGGATTATCGTAACAATAGAGGGCTGGACAGGGCCCTCATCCGTTCACTCAGTCAGGGAAACTGGTTAACCCTGAAACAAAATATTTTACTGACCGGGGCCACCGGCAGCGGTAAAACGTTCCTGGCATGTGCACTTGGTCATAATGCCTGCCGACAGGGATACAAGGTCTACTATTATCGCCTTAAAGCGCTGATGGAACAGTGCTATCAGGGGCATGCTGATGGAAGATACAGCAAACTTTTGACCAGGCTGAATAATAGCGATCTGCTGCTTCTGGATGACTGGGGGCTGGAACCTCTCTCATCAGAACAGCGTAGCGACCTGCTGGAAATAGTGGATCTGATGTACCAACGAGGCTCAATCATCGTAGTGAGCCAGTTGCCGGTGGAAAACTGGTACAAAATGATCGGAGACTCCACACATGCGGATGCCATCCTAGATCGACTGGTTCATGGCAGTATCAAGATCGAACTTAAAGGAGAATCAATGCGGAAAATACAATCTCCGTTGACCGAAGGAGATCAGTGAAGGTAATTTAAAAACGGTTCTGTGAAAGTGACACGAACCGATCTCCATCGATGTTACTCACCGATCTCCTTCACGGTAATACGC
>NZ_PTRU01000081.1:0-2545 GCF_002965245.1 Escherichia sp. MOD1-EC6021
CCACGGGAATATCTACGGCAGCAAGCCAGTAATGGGTTAAGTGATAACAGGTGTCTGGAAATATAGGGGCAAATCCACACTCCGACAATAAACTGCCGGCAATCAGATACAGAGACTCAGGAAAACATAACTGAAAAGCAACAAGTATTAAATAAAATTAATGCCTGTATCCATAATACCGGAGCCGAAGTCATTCGCCATATCGGCTCTAACGAGGCTGTATACGATATTGATCGTATTAGGCAAGCCTTGGGGGATAAACAACTGACAGCCGTGGCGTATTCGTATGGAACTCAAATTGCAGCCTTATATGCAGAACGTTTTCCCTACAACGTAAGATCTATCGTTCTTGATGGAGTCGTCGATATCGATGACCTGGAGGACAACTTCACATGGCAACTCAAACAGGCACAGAGTTATCAGGAAACGTTTGATCGCTTTGCATCCTGGTGTGCGCGTACAAAAAGTTGCCCGCTTTCTTCAGACAGAGATAAGGCAATAACTCAGTTCCATGAGCTATTATCAAAATTACATCACAAACCTTTATTAGACAGTAAGGGAGAAAATATATCTTCAGATGAACTCATATCATTAACAACAGACCTTCTGCTATGGCGTTCATCATGGCCAACCCTTGCAACTGCCATACGCCAGTTCTCTCAGGGGATTGTCAGTAATGAAATTGAAACTGCGCTCAGTGCTCCGATAGCCTCAGAAGAGTCAAGCGATGCTTCGGGGGTAATCCTCTGTGTAGATCAGGGGGATGAGCAATTAACACCAGAAGAGCGAAAATCCCGAAAAGACGCTCTTGCGAATGCCTTCCCGGCTATTAACTTTGACAATGGACGTTCCGATTCACCTGATTTTTGTGAATTATGGCCAATACATAGCGACCTGAACAAAACTCGCCTGAAAAATACTGTTCTGCCCTCTGGTTTACTGTTTGTAGCACACAAATACGACCCAACAACGCCCTGGATTAATGCCCGTAAGATGGCAGAGAAATTTTCCAGCCCGTTACTAACAATAAATGGTGATGGGCATACATTAGCTCTCACCGGAGTTAATTTATGTGTAGATAAAGCAGTTGTACATCACCTGATCACTCCACAAAAAATAGAAAATATATACTGCCCAGGAAATTCTGAAGCAGAAATACAATAATTTCAAAATATTCCGCTATTTGCTCCCAATGCAAAACATATATTGCATTGGGAGCATATTCATATTTTTGTTATTCTTGTATGAAATCGTCTCATGTACACGGTCCTTTTTCGCCGAAAACTGATATTACTTTAATCAAAAGTTGACGTGCCAGATTCGAAGTAAATTTATAAAATATCAAATCAATATACATTTTGCACCTTCGAGATAGTAATGGCTGTTACTGTAACATGAGTTACAAACAGCTTCATACCCAGAGCTACTGATGTATCAACACGATTCAACAATACCCGATATTTATTCCATGCCTCCAGCAACGATCTTTCTTCCTCCGTTGCGATTTCCAGATCTACAGCATCCTGCAGTGGCGCAATATACTCACTGAATTCCTGGATGTAGAACTGTGTGGTGACGGTCTTCCAGCCATTCGGCTCCTGCTGTATCGAAGCATACCAGGCTATTTCAATATCGCTATGCTGCGGCAGCATTTAACCCCTTGTAATTCATCGCCATAATTGATTTAATTCACAAATAAAACTATAACATGGTGAAATTAATGAAAAAAAACACAGATGATGGGGCTAAAATTTACACACCACTTACCCTAAAGCTTTATGACTGGTGGGTTTTGGGAGTATCAAATCGGCTTGCATGGGGATGTCCTACAAAGGAACACCTTCTTCCACACTTTCTGGAACATTTAGGTAACAACCATCTGGATATTGGTGTTGGAACTGGGTTTTACCTTACTCACGTACCTGAGAGTAGTCTGATATCTTTAATGGATTTGAACGAAGCTAGCCTGAACGCGGCATCTACAAGGGCTGGGGAATCAAAAATTAAACATAAAATTAGCCATGATGTTTTTGAACCTTATCCCGCGGCGTTACATGGTCAATTTGATTCCATTTCCATGTTTTACCTTCTTCACTGCCTGCCTGGAAATATATCTACAAAAAGCTGTGTAATACGCAATGCGGCGCAGGCCTTAACTGACGATGGAACTCTATACGGAGCCACAATTCTTGGCGATGGAGTTGTGCACAATAGCTTCGGTCAAAAACTGATGCGTATTTACAATCAGAAAGGCATCTTTTCAAACACAAAAGATTCCGAAGAAGGCTTAACACATATACTCTCAGAGCATTTCGAGAATGTTAAAACCAAGGTTCAAGGTACTGTAGTAATGTTTTCCGCTTCAGGGAAAAAATAGCATCCAACCGCAGCACGTTCTTGCTTAAGACGTGCTGCGGCATAATCCCAATGATTACTCCCTGACAGGGTTCGTAGGCCACTCAATATCAGGTGCAGTTGATGTATCAACACGGTTCAGCAACACCCGATACTTTTTCCAGGCTTCCAGCAATGAGGTTTCTTCCTC
>NZ_PTRU01000082.1:0-2441 GCF_002965245.1 Escherichia sp. MOD1-EC6021
GTAAGCGTACAGCCTGAACCGTCTGGTCAGAATCTGACGAATTAGACAAAGTGGTGTCCACCAAATAAGTAGTGGGAACCAAAGTATCAGATATGCAGAAAAATGTGACTCCCGGCAGGCGAAAAGGCTGCCCTAATTATCCTCCCGAATTTAAACAGCAGCTCGTTGCTGCCTCCTGTGAACCCGGGATATCCATCTCAAAACTTGCTCTTGAAAATGGCATTAACGCCAATCTGTTGTTCAAATGGCGACAACAATGGCGCGAGGGAAAGCTGCTATTACCTTCTTCAGAGAGCCCCCAGCTACTTCCTGTGACTCTCGATGCAGCTGCCGAACAGCCAGAATCGCTCGCAGAGGACCCGGAAACCCTCAGTATCAGCTGTGAGGTAACGTTCCGGCACGGGACGCTCCGCTTCAATGGCAATGTCAGCGAAAAGCTCCTGACTCTGCTGATACAGGAACTGAAGCGATGATCCCGTTACCTTCCGGGACCAAAATTTGGCTGGTTGCCGGTATCACCGATATGAGAAATGGCTTCAACGGCCTGGCTGCGAAAGTACAAACGGCGCTGAAAGACGATCCCATGTCCGGCCATGTTTTCATTTTCCGGGGCCGCAGCGGCAGTCAGGTTAAACTGCTGTGGTCCACCGGTGACGGACTGTGCCTCCTGACCAAACGGCTGGAGCGTGGGCGCTTCGCCTGGCCGTCAGCCCGTGATGGCAAAGTGTTCCTTACGCAGGCGCAGCTGGCGATGCTGCTGGAAGGTATCGACTGGCGACAGCCTAAGCGGCTGCTGACCTCCCTGACCATGCTGTAAATCTCTTTATCCTGGTTGTCACAGAATAAGCCCGGTAAAATACGGGCTTATGAACGACATCTCTTCTGACGACATCTTCCTGCTGAAACAGCGCCTGGCCGAACAGGAAGCGCTGATCCACGCCCTGCAGGAAAAGCTGAGCAACCGGGAGCGCGAAATAGACCATCTGCAGGCGCAGTTGGATAAACTCCGCCGGATGAACTTCGGCAGTCGTTCCGAAAAAGTCTCCCGCCGTATCGCACAAATGGAAGCCGATCTGAACCGGCTTCAGAAAGAGAGCGATACGCTGACTGGTAGGGTGTATGACCCGGCAGTACAGCGTCCGTTGCGTCAGACCCGCACCCGTAAGCCGTTCCCTGAATCACTACCCCGTGACGAAAAGCGACTGTTGCCTGCGGCGCCGTGCTGCCCGAACTGCGGCGGTTCACTGAGCTATCTGGGCGAGGATACCGCCGAACAGCTGGAGTTGATGCGTAGCGCCTTCCGGGTTATCCGGACGGTACGGGAAAAACATGCCTGTACTCAGTGCGATGCCATCGTGCAGGCACCTGCACCTTCGCGGCCCATCGAGCGGGGTATCGCCGGACCGGGGCTGCTGGCCCGCGTGCTGACCTCGAAGTATGCAGAGCACACCCCGCTGTATCGCCAGTCAGAAATATACGGCCGGCAAGGTGTGGAGCTGAGGCGTTCACTGCTGTCGGGCTGGGTGGATGCATGCTGCCGGCTGCTGTCTCCGCTGGAAGAGGCGCTTCATGGCGATGTCATGACTGACGGCAAACTCCATGCCGATGATACCCCGGTCCAGGTACTGCTGCCGGGTAATAAGAAGACGAAGACCGGGCGGTTGTGGGCGTATGTTCGTGATGACCGCAATGCCGGGTCAGCGTTGGCACCTGCAGTGTGGTTCGCTTACAGCCCGGACAGAAAAGGCATCCATCCGCAGACTCATCTTGCTTGCTTCAGCGGTGTGCTGCAAGCGGATGCGTACGCCGGGTTCAACGAGCTGTATCGCAATGGTGGGATAACGGAAGCTGCCTGCTGGGCTCATGCCCGCCGAAAGATCCACGATGTGCACGTCCGCATCCCGTCAGCACTGACGGAAGAAGCCCTGGAGCAGATCGGTCAGTTGTACGCCATAGAGGCGGATATAAGGGGAATGCCGGCAGAGCAGCGGCTTGCTGAACGTCAGCGAAAAACGAAACCGCTGTTGAAATCCCTGGAAAGCTGGTTGCGTGAAAAGATGAAGACCCTGTCGCGACACTCAGAGTTGGCGAAGGCGTTCGCGTACGCACTTAACCAGTGGCCGGCACTGACGTACTATGCGAACGATGGCTGGGTGGAAATCGACAACAACATCGCTGAAAATGCCCTGCGGGCGGTCAGTCTGGGTCGTAAAAACTTCCTGTTCTTCGGCTCTGACCATGGTGGTGAGCGGGGAGCGCTACTGTACAGCCTGATCGGGACGTGCAAACTGAATGACGTGGATCCAGAAAGCTACCTTCGCCATGTGCTTGGCGTCATAGCAGACTGGCCGGTCAACCGGGTCAGCGAACTGCTTCCGTGGCGCATAGCACTGCCAGCTGAATAACACATCCCCGTCAATACGGCCCTCGCTGTACGCTTA
>NZ_PTRU01000083.1:0-2132 GCF_002965245.1 Escherichia sp. MOD1-EC6021
TATGTCAACGCCACGATGTTTGACCGTTATTTGCCATTTTCATGCCCGCTAAATACTTTCGTTACTGATGCTGTCCGCTTTGCACCATTTCATCATCACTGACTGGCGTTGTGTTTTTGGTCAGCACTCCAGCTTTACGTTTCTCTTTTAACCGGTAACTCTCTCCTTTGATATTCAGCGTGGTTGAGTGATGTAGCAACCGATCCAGTATCGCTGTTGCCAGCACGTGATCTCCGAACATTTCTCCCCAGTCTGCGAACCCCTTGTTTGACGTCAGTATGATGCTCGCTTTTTCATATCGACGGTTCAGTAGCCGGAAGAACAGGCTGGCTTCCTCTCTGTTCATCGGCAGATAGCCTATTTCATCCAGGATCAACACCCGGGCATAACTCAGTTGCTGTAGCTGACGCTCCAGCCGGTTTTCCTGTTTCGCTTTCATCAGTGTCGCGATCAGTCTGTCCAGTGGCATAAACAGTACCCGATGTCCCGCATCCACCGCTTTCACGCCAAGAGCTATGGCCAGATGTGTTTTTCCTACACCAGGAGGTCCCAGCAGGATCACGTTTTCGCTGCGCTCCACGAACGCCAGACCAGCCAGTTCCCGGACAACCTTACGGTCGATGCCCGGCTGGAAGGTAAAGTCGAACTGCTCCAGCGTTTTGACCCACGGCAGACGAGCCTGCTTCAGCCTGGACTCCATACCGCGCTGATGCCTGCCGTTCCATTCCTGCTGTAGCGCCATGCACAGGAACTCCCGGTAGTTCAGCTCTTTTTTAGCTGCCTGTTCCAGCAGGCTTTCAACGTGATAACTCAGATGCTCCATTTTCAGGCGACTCAGCAGGACTTCCAGCTCATGCATCACAACAGCTCCTCATAGGCACTCAGTGGCCGATGTTCCACCTGACTGACCTGCTGCCAGAGCGGGGCGTGATGCTCCGGCACTGTCTGCCAGCCAGACGATGCCGAACAGAGGCGATGTGAGGCCACCAGTTTCTCATTACTGTAGATCCGCAACTCGTCATCCAGCGATATTCGTATCGATACCGGCTGACCACACAGCGCTTCGGGAACGCTGTAACGATTACCGCCAACCTCGATATAGCTGTCCCAGGACACATGGCGGATGTCGAAGTAACTGGTATCGAAGTCCGTATCCGGTAACGGCTGCAGATGTTCCTGCTCCAGCGCGAAGCGCTGTTCCGGAGTTTCTTTGAACTGGCGAAGTTCCCGTTTGTCAGCCACATCGGCTATCCATTGCTCCAGTTGTTGATTGACATGAGTGAAGCTGTCGAACCTGCGGTACCGGACGAAGAAGTTCTCCTTGAGGTATTTCACCATCCGCTCAACCTTACCTTTTGTTCTGGCCCTGCGTGGACGGCATGCCCGTGGCAGGAAGTTATAGTGGTCGGCCAGCAACAGGAATCCGGAGTTGAACACGACTTTCCCGTTGTTATTCTTCAGCACCGCAGCCTTCTGGTTATCAACCAGCACCGTTTTCACACAACCACCGAAGTAGCGGAAGGCGCGAACCAGTGATTCGTAGGTATGCTCAGCATCCTGTTTTGGTGCGGCGAAGACATGGAAGCGGCGGGAGAACCCCAGCGTATTAACCGCAAAGTTAACTTTGCACCGTTGCCCGGCAACCTCCACCTCAACTTCGCCCCAGTCGTGCTGGAGCTGGTATCCAGGCTGAGTTTCGAAGCGAACTGTTCTTTTTGACGGACGCATTTTACGTTTGGGCTGGATGTAGTAACGCAGCATGGAACGTCCGCCCGTATAGCCCATTGCCTTAATCTCCGCGAAGATAACCTCGCTATTCCAGACATTCTCTGCCAGGCGCATGTCGATGTAATCCATAAACGGTTTCAGCTTAACCATTTTGTGGCGGGTCTTTCTGGCTGGCGGTTCAGGGTATTTGAGGTAGCGTCTGACCGTCCGTTCAGAGCAACCAATCTGAGCCGCAATATCGACAATGTACGCGCCCTGCTGGCGCATTTGCTTTATCATGTAAAAGTCCTCTCTGCTCAGCATGTTGATGTCCTTTCTGGTGTGAGAACCTTAAGGAAACAACATGTTGGGTGGAGCGGACAATCCAAATGGTGAATTACCGTCTTATATCACTGGCGCTGACA
>NZ_PTRU01000084.1:0-1989 GCF_002965245.1 Escherichia sp. MOD1-EC6021
AACAACCACACCGCCCCGCCGGAGACGGGGCGGCAGCAAGGGAGATACCGTGATGAAAACTGAACTGACCCTGAATGTATTACAGACCATGAGCGCACAGGAATATGAAGATATCCGGGCAGCCGGAAGTGATGAACGTCGTGAGCTGACACACGCCGTGATGCGGGAACTGGATGCGCCGGACAACTGGACGATGAACGGCGAGTACGGCAGCGAGTTTGGCGGATTTTTCCCCGTCCAGGTCCGTTTCACGCCTGCCCACGAACGTTTCCACCTGGCGTTATGTTCACCGGGCGATGTCTCTCAGGTCTGGGTGCTGGTTCTGGTGAATGCCGGTGGTGAGCCGTTTGCGGTGGTTCAGGTACAGCGGCGGTTTGCACCGGAAGCCGTCAGCCATTCACTGGCACTGGCGGCGTCACTGGACGCGCAGGGGTACAGCGTCAGTGACATCATCCATATCCTGATGGCGGAAGGAGGTCAGGCATGAGCGCACGTTCACAGGCACTGGTTCCTCTCAGCACAGAGCAACAGGCCGCATGGCGGGCGGTGGCGGAGACCGAAAAACGCCGCCATCAGGGTAACACGCTGGCTGAATATCCGTATGCGGGGGCGTTTTTCCGCTGTCTGAACGGAAGCCGCAGGATATCGCTGTCTGACCTGCGATTTTTCATGCCGTCCCTGACCGCAGAAGAACTGCACGGCAACCGTCTTCAGTGGCTGTATGCCATCGATGTGCTGATTGAAACACAGGGCGAGGTCTGCCTCCTTCCCCTTCCCGGTGATGCAGCAGAGCGCTTGTTCCCGTCGGTGCGGTTTCGTGTCAGGGAACGCAGTCGCCATAAATCCGCGCTGGTCATGCAGAAGTACAGCCGCCAGCAGGCGAGGGAGGCAGAGCAGAAAGCCCGTGCGTACCAGGCGCTGGTCGCTCAGGCTGAAATCGAACTGGCATTCCATTCGCCGGAAACAGTCGGAAGCTGGCATGCACGCTGGAGTGACCGGGTGGCAGAGCATGACCTGGAAACCCTGTTCTGGCAGTGGGGCGAGCGTTTTCCGTCACTGGCCGGAATGGAACGCTGGCAGTGGCAGGATATGCCATTCTGGCAGGTCATCGCAGAGGCTGGTATGGCGGCAAGGGTGGTCGGTCATGCTGTTCGTGAGATGGAGCGGTGGATGGTGCCGAACAAACTCCGGGAGGCAGCGTGATGCGGCAACAATCACACGGATTTCCCGTGAACGGTCTGAATGAGCGGATTATTTTCAGGGAAAGTGAGTGTGGTCAGCGTGCAGGTATATGGGCTATGATGTGCCCGGCGCTTGAGGCTTTCTGCCTCATGACGTGAAGGTGGTTTGTTGCCGTGTTGTGTGGCAGAAAGAAGATAGCCCCGTAGTAAGTTAATTTTCATTAACCACCACGAGGCATCCCTATGTCTAGTCCACATCAGGATAGCCTCTTACCGCGCTTTGCGCAAGGAGAAGAAGGCCATGAAACTACCACGAAGTTCCCTTGTCTGGTGTGTGTTGATCGTGTGTCTCACACTGTTGATATTCACTTATCTGACACGAAAATCGCTGTGCGAGATTCGTTACAGAGACGGACACAGGGAGGTGGCGGCTTTCATGGCTTACGAATCCGGTAAGTAGCAACCTGGAGGCGGGCGCAGGCCCGCCTTTTCAGGACTGATGCTGGTCTGACTACTGAAGCGCCTTTATAAAGGGGCTGCTGGTTCGCCGGTAGCCCCTTTCTCCTTGCTGATGTTGTACGGGCATGAACAACCTGACTTCAGGAAGGTCGTTTCCCTTCAGGAACGGGGATGAACGTGCGCCTGCGGCGCCCGTTCTTTTCCCCCGCCTTCTCTGGTTATGGCCTGTCAGAAATCACATCACCTTCCCTGTGATTATTCTCTTTTTCTTCCTGCTCTGATTCTGACTACTGCAGTGTTGTCCTGTCTGCCGGGCGCACCTTCGGCTCCCGGCTGCCTGGCGGCATCC
>NZ_PTRU01000085.1:0-1980 GCF_002965245.1 Escherichia sp. MOD1-EC6021
TCAAAATCACCATATTGCTTCAAAAAATCGAGATGTGTTTCCCCAAAATCCTCTATATCTTCCCAGCCTTCTGCACCCGAAATAACGGCGCAAATAGTCAACAGTAGAATATCCGATAATTTATGTTCCACTTTCCAGGCTTGTCTGTAATCGGGGATAATAGAAATATGTCCCATCAATTTTTTAAGTTCCATTTTGTTCTCCTTAATTATGTAAGGAGTATTTGATCATGTATAAGCAATAAAAAACAGCTTCAGGTAATGAGGAATATCTCAATTTTTAAACATAAAATGCGAATTGTTTAGTACAAAAAAGCAGCGTTACGTGATCTTTCCCTGCCAGCCCCTCCGGGTTGACCTGCTCCGTCACCCGCAGAACCCTGCACAATATCCAGTCCCTTGCAGGTCATATCACCCTGCCGCGCCGCCGGTTTTCCGCTCATGGTTTATTCCTTTTCTTTTACCTTACATGGCCATACAAATAGTTACCTATACTGTCTTTGAATATTGCCCTATCATTTAAAGCCCACCTAATTTTTGCGACAGCAAAGGGATTTCTTTTTTAATCCAATCTATCATTTCATTTTTTTTAAAACATACGTTAATGCCATTCACACTTCCACATTCACCAAAAGCATCAAAATAAATTTCACATTTATTATTGCCTTTCGAAATGATGCTAACCCCCCATCTTATATTGTTATATTTTTCTTTTCTGAAATACTTCATTTGCAATAAATCAATTATCTTACCCGCATAGAGATCGCTAAGTTCATTCACCACCACTTTATATCTGTATATTTCATTAAGACCTTCCTTGCTAAGCGGAACTAACGTGGTAACATACGATGGAAGATTAACTACCTCTATCGTTTTCACGCTATCTATTCCACACAATTCATTCACTCGCCCCATCCCCAATACCGAACCAGAAAATAGAGACAATAAAACCATCAAATATTTCATCATAAAAAACCTCACTATTCTGGCGTACCCGTTATTGTCATCGTCTGCAACGGTCCATCCACCCGATAAAAAGGCAGTCCACTATGAGCTCCTCTGACACACTCATCTAAAGTTTTCGCCGCACGCGATTCAATTATTGTAATAACCCTTGCCTCTTCTTTATTATCATATTTCTTATCCGTCCGACTTAAAAGAGCCATGAAATTTTCTTTATCAAGAAGGTAATACTGTGCATGTGCAAACTCATGCCCCAAACCTAATGCAGGCGATTGTGATTTCGAGTTTAATTCAGTTGAACAAAATAAAGACGCTCTACTATTCCAATATATCGTCATATTATTCGAATTAAATCTACCATTGGCTCCTTCAATATACTCTATATTTATAGTTTCTTCAGAACTTGATAAAAAATCTATAGCATCTTTCATTCGTGAATCTTTTTCTAAATACTTAACAGCCTGATTAAAATCACTTGGATCACCATTAACCTCGAATTTTAAACCCAAAGAATCTATAAACCGAACAGGGTTTAATGGATATTTATACAGATTCCATTCACCTCTTAGCCCGATTGGATCCTGCGTGATATACCTCCCCTGCAACGGGTCATAGTACCGGTGACGGTTGTAGTACAGCCCCGACTCCTCATCATACTGCTGCCCTGGCAGACGGTACGGCTGTTGCAGGTGCTCCGGGTTTTCCTCTCCCAGCAGGTTTCCCCACTCGTCATACTCCCCGCGCCACGCCGTTTCCCCTTCCGGGCTGATAAGCGCCTGCGGCAGCCCACGGTGGTCACAGTGGTAAAGATGAAGTTTCCTCTCCGGGATATATTCCGCTTCCATCTGCGCCGCCATCTGCTCCGGCGTCAGCCCGCACTGCGCAAGCCATGCTTCACTCTCCGCACTCACCGCACCCGCGCGCAGTTCCCGCTCCAGCCTCCCCAGCATCACCGCCAGCTCCGCCGGGAGCGTCACACCCGTGTCCTCCTGCAACACCTCCGCCAGGCTACGGTGCC
>NZ_PTRU01000086.1:0-1730 GCF_002965245.1 Escherichia sp. MOD1-EC6021
ACCTGCGTATTGCTGCGGTCATATACCGCCAGCAGTTCACCGGCTTCCGTATACGTGTACCGCGCCAGTGGCGCACCGGGCAGATTCTCCGGGTATGCCGGGTCATGCATCAGCCACACCGCTGAAAGACGGATGCCCCTGTCGGGGCCGTATTCCGTACCGGGCAGTGTGTCGGGGAACGCTGAGGCTGAGAGAGGGCGGGAACGGTCAGAAGAAGATAGCGAAGAGGTGCGGGCCTCTTCCGCCCGCTGCGCCTGCGTGGTCAGCACCAGACGGAACTTCCGCCCGGCACCGTCCGTCACGCTGGTGATTTCCCCGGCCAGGTCACCGGCGGCCTCACGCCGGTACGTCAGCGTCCGCCCGAAGCGGTCCGCCAGCCCGGTAAGCACCCGGTACGGCGGCAGCGGCGCTGGCAGTACGTCCTCAGCACCCGGCACCCGCTCACTCCACCCCAGTATCCACCACGGCCCCTGTGCGCTGTTGGTCGCCAGGTAAAGATGCGGGCTTAACCGGATATCCGGCGGCAGCGCCCCCCACAGTCGCGCCAGCGTGTGGCCGTCCGGCTGCGCTGCCTTACCACCGCGCACCAGCCACATTGACTCGCTGCGGCTGTACACCGCCTCCCCCGGCAGCAGCGGCTCAAAGTGAATGCTCCGCCCGCCGTTGTCGTTGAGTATCAGTGCGTCATCACGTAGCTGTAAGCGGATATCCGAAGGCGCTTTCCAGCCGGGGCCGAAAACGCCCACCGGGGCAGGCGTCCTCGTCCGGTAGCTGCTGTAGGTGCGGGAGAGAATGAACGGCAGCGGGCCGGGCAGCGCAAGGTCCGTCTCGCCGGGCAGCACCTTCGCCCCCAGCAGCGGATTTACCGGGTTGCCCGAAGTCATCCCGCCCGGACACACCGAGCACGCCACGCCGGTGGGCGCGCCAATTCTTACACCTGCCGAACCCTGGACAATGGGACCGCCATACTGAGTCATATCTCCCTGACGCGCTGCTGGTTTTCCGCTCATGATTCAATTCCTTCTTCTGTTTATTTTTAATGCTTGTTTGTTACTGAATACCGAACAGGTACGGGATCAGTACTCTCTCATATCCGGCGTATCCTGCTTTTCATCAGGGGTCTTCGGTGGGGATTTCGAGGCTGCACAGTTCCAGTTAATCAACAGTGAGTCACCATTAACCTGCTCCTTACCCTGCAAATGAATTTTTGTGCCGTTGAGAAAAATTTGTCCGTCCTTAGTCAGCACCAGCCTTGCCTTACCACAGCAGAGTTCCAGATGCTCACCGGCGGAGTAAATCGCGGTCTGCCCGGTATCATCCTTTTTCGTTTTACCAACGGTGAAGGTAACGTTATTTCCGACTTTGACGTCATAACCCAGCCCGACCATCAACGATTTATGCAAACCGATCTGCGAGGACTGCATCAGGGCCACCGAGGTGTTCATAATGCCACCTACCGTCGTCTGATACGCCACGCCCACAGTCAGCGCACGAACAAGTCCAATCGTTTCCACCTGAACAGAGCCCACTTTAATGATCTGGTTACTGCCCACCGTCTCTATCTGGTTAACGCCCACCGTCTGTATCTGATTGTTGGTAACCGCAATCACCTGATTGTTGCCGATGGTCTCAGCATGGTTGTTTATCACATCCGTGGTGCGGTTATTCAGCACCTCGGTGTTCATGTTCTTCTGCGCGTGGATGTAGACCTGTTCTTTCCCTGTCGCATC
>NZ_PTRU01000087.1:0-1712 GCF_002965245.1 Escherichia sp. MOD1-EC6021
TTTTTTCTATTTGTTTATGAGCAACGGAGACTGGTTATGAAAATCTTTATTGATGATGGTTCTACCAACATTAAACTTGCCTGGTTGGAGGATGGTGACGTGAAAACGTTAATCAGCCCTAACAGCTTTAAACCGGAATGGTCTTTTAGTTTACTGGATGATGCTGCCCCGGCTAATTACGAGATCGACGGCGAGAAGTTTTCATTTGATCCATTAAGTGCTGATGCTGTCGTAACGACTGAAACACGCTATCAGTACAGTGATGTGAATGTTGTGGCCATTCAGCATGCGCTACAGCAGACCGGCCTGAAAGCGCAGCCTGTTGATGTCATCGTCACATTGCCGATCTCTGAATACCTTGACGCCAACAATCAGAAAAATAAGCAAAACATTGAAAGAAAGAAAAAAAATGTGATGCGTGAAGTACGGGTGCAGGGGTGTGATGCATTTGTTATTCGCAGTGTTGCCGTTCTTCCTGAAAGTATTCCCGCTGGTTTCAGTGTTCTTGCGGGGCTTGAGGATGATGAATCCCTTTTGATCGTAGATCTCGGTGGTACAACTCTTGATGTGTCGCATGTTCGTAGCAAAATGACAGGGATTACAAAAACCTGGTGTGATCCGAATATCGGCGTGTCCCTGATTACATCCGGGGTTAAGGAACAGATGGCTGTACATGCTAATACAAGAGTGAGCTCATTCCAGGCTGACAATATCATTGTGCACCGTAATGAACCTGACTACCTTTCCCGTCGCATTTATAATGCTGAACAGCGTGAGTCTATCATTAATGTTATCAATGAACGGCAGAAGTTGCTTATTAAACGAGTTAATGATGTCATCAGCCGTTTCACCGACTATACACATGTAATGTGTGTTGGTGGTGGGGCTGAAATTGTGGCCGAGGCTGTGAAGAACCTGACTAAGGTTCCTGATGAGCGCTTTTATCTGAGCTCATCCCCGCAGTTTGATTTAGTCATGGGAATGATAAAAATGAAAGGTGGTGTGACTAATGAGTGATGAAAATAAATCCAGACGCTGCTCATTTGAACTTTTCCCGGATGAACGGACAGGAGATAAGATAGCAGATGAGCTCATTGCAAATGAAAAACTGAAGGAGCGGGGACGTTTCATGCGCGCGATGTTAGTTACTGGTGCGGCGTTCGCAGCTATAGATAAACGTCTTCCTTTGCTGATATCGGAGTTACTGACAGAAAATACGACTCTGGATGATATTAATAAGGTGATTTCCAGCGTAATACCAGGTGCTTTTTCGGTTGAAAAGAAATTGCTTGAATTACTGGAAAAACAATCTGGTCTCCATACGTCTGTGGATTGCAGTACTCCTCTTACAGAGCAGAGTCTGTCGAGAAATGACGGTGAAGACCAGACCAGAAGAAACGCTGAAAATATGTTCGGAGATGACTGAACTAACCCAGCCTGGCCAGGGGAATATCTCGCCATTTAGTTGTATAACACTGACTCAACATTTCCCGGTTCATTTGCCATTCAGGGGCGGTTCCTCGCCCCGCAAACCACACTTTCCCTTTTCCCGACTGGTTCAGTTCATCGAGTGTTTTCATTAGCTTTTCACTGTTTTTACAGGGCTGGATTTCATCAAATAATCCCGGCTGCGCTATACCCGATGGTGTGAAATCAGCCAGCATGACTCCTGCCTTCATATAGCGGTACCCTTCACGCCAGACATGGTTTAA
>NZ_PTRU01000088.1:0-1698 GCF_002965245.1 Escherichia sp. MOD1-EC6021
ACTGCTCTTTAACAATTTATCAGACAATCTGTGTGGGCACTCGAAGATACGGATTCTTAACGTCGCAAGACGAAAAATGAATACCAAGTCTCAAGAGTGAACACGTAATTCATTACGAAGTTTAATTCTTTGAGCATCAAACTTTTAAATTGAAGAGTTTGATCATGGCTCAGATTGAACGCTGGCGGCAGGCCTAACACATGCAAGTCGAACGGTAACAGGAATCAGCTTGCTGATTCGCTGACGAGTGGCGGACGGGTGAGTAATGTCTGGGAAACTGCCTGATGGAGGGGGATAACTACTGGAAACGGTAGCTAATACCGCATAACGTCGCAAGACCAAAGAGGGGGACCTTCGGGCCTCTTGCCATCGGATGTGCCCAGATGGGATTAGCTAGTAGGTGGGGTAACGGCTCACCTAGGCGACGATCCCTAGCTGGTCTGAGAGGATGACCAGCCACACTGGAACTGAGACACGGTCCAGACTCCTACGGGAGGCAGCAGTGGGGAATATTGCACAATGGGCGCAAGCCTGATGCAGCCATGCCGCGTGTATGAAGAAGGCCTTCGGGTTGTAAAGTACTTTCAGCGGGGAGGAAGGGAGTAAAGTTAATACCTTTGCTCATTGACGTTACCCGCAGAAGAAGCACCGGCTAACTCCGTGCCAGCAGCCGCGGTAATACGGAGGGTGCAAGCGTTAATCGGAATTACTGGGCGTAAAGCGCACGCAGGCGGTTTGTTAAGTCAGATGTGAAATCCCCGGGCTCAACCTGGGAACTGCATCTGATACTGGCAAGCTTGAGTCTCGTAGAGGGGGGTAGAATTCCAGGTGTAGCGGTGAAATGCGTAGAGATCTGGAGGAATACCGGTGGCGAAGGCGGCCCCCTGGACGAAGACTGACGCTCAGGTGCGAAAGCGTGGGGAGCAAACAGGATTAGATACCCTGGTAGTCCACGCCGTAAACGATGTCGACTTGGAGGTTGTGCCCTTGAGGCGTGGCTTCCGGAGCTAACGCGTTAAGTCGACCGCCTGGGGAGTACGGCCGCAAGGTTAAAACTCAAATGAATTGACGGGGGCCCGCACAAGCGGTGGAGCATGTGGTTTAATTCGATGCAACGCGAAGAACCTTACCTGGTCTTGACATCCACGGAAGTTTTCAGAGATGAGAATGTGCCTTCGGGAACCGTGAGACAGGTGCTGCATGGCTGTCGTCAGCTCGTGTTGTGAAATGTTGGGTTAAGTCCCGCAACGAGCGCAACCCTTATCCTTTGTTGCCAGCGGTCCGGCCGGGAACTCAAAGGAGACTGCCAGTGATAAACTGGAGGAAGGTGGGGATGACGTCAAGTCATCATGGCCCTTACGACCAGGGCTACACACGTGCTACAATGGCGCATACAAAGAGAAGCGACCTCGCGAGAGCAAGCGGACCTCATAAAGTGCGTCGTAGTCCGGATTGGAGTCTGCAACTCGACTCCATGAAGTCGGAATCGCTAGTAATCGTGGATCAGAATGCCACGGTGAATACGTTCCCGGGCCTTGTACACACCGCCCGTCACACCATGGGAGTGGGTTGCAAAAGAAGTAGGTAGCTTAACCTTCGGGAGGGCGCTTACCACTTTGTGATTCATGACTGGGGTGAAGTCGTAACAAGGTAACCGTAGGGGAACCTGCGGTTGGATCACCTCCTTACCTTAAAGAA
>NZ_PTRU01000089.1:0-1472 GCF_002965245.1 Escherichia sp. MOD1-EC6021
GATGCGACAGGGAAAGAACAGGTCTACATCCACGCGCAGAAGAACATGAACACCGAGGTGCTGAATAACCGCACCACTGATGTGATAAACAACCATGCCGAAAAAATAGGTAACAACCAGGCGATCACCGTTACCAATAACCAGATCCAGAACATTGGCGTTAATCAGATACAGACGGTTGGTGTCAACCAAGTGGAAACGGTGGGCAGTAACCAGATTATCAAAGTGGGATCAAACCAGGTTGAAAAGGTGGGGATCATTCGTGCGCTGACGGTGGGCGTGGCTTACCAGACGACGGTAGGCGGCATTATGAATACCTCGGTGGCGTTGTTGCAGTCCTCACAGGTAGGGCTGCATAAATCACTGATGGTGGGAATGGGCTACAGCGTCAATGTAGGGAATAACGTCACCTTCTCGGTGGGCAAGACGATGAAGGAAAACACCGGACAAACAGCAGTTTATTCTGCCGGTGAGCATCTTGAACTCTGCTGTGGTAAGGCAAGGCTGGTGCTGACGAAGGACGGAAGCATATTTCTTAATGGTACGCACATTCATCTGGAAGGGGAGTCGGATGTGAACGGTGATGCGCCGGTGATTAACTGGAACTGTGGTGCCACACAACCTGTGCCGGATGCGCCTGTGCCGAAAGATTTACCCCCCGGAATGCCGGATATGCGGCAATTTTGAGTCAGGTGCAAAAAATTAAAACGGAACTGGTGCAGTGGCCAGATGAACCATATTAAAAGCAGAAGGAATTGATTCATGGGCGGAAAACCGGCGGCGCGGCAGGGTGACATGACCCGCAAGGGACTGGATATTGTGCAGGGTTCAGCAGGGGTGCTGATAGGTGCGCCGACGGGGGTTGCCTGCTCGGTGTGTCCCACAGGGGAAGCCACGCCGAAATATGGCAATCCGGTAAACCCGCTGCTGGGAGCGAAGGTACTGCCTGCTGAAACCGACCTGGCACTATCCGGCCCGTTGCCGTTCATCCTTTTCCGCGCCTACAGCAGTTACCGGACGAAGACGCCAGCCCCGGTGGGGATATTCGGCCCCGGCTGGAAAGCCCCCTCCGACATCCGCTTACAGATTTGTGAGCGTGAACTGATACTTAACGACAGCGGTGGCCGGAGCATCCACTTTGAACCTCTGTTTCCTGGCGAGATAAGCTACAGCCGCAGCGAGTCGTTCTGGCTGGCGCGGGGCGGGGTGCTGAAACAGCATAAAGGACACCCGCTTGCGCGGTTCTGGCGGGCGCTGCCGGAAGCGGTCCGCCTGAGTCCACACACCTATATGATGGCTGTCAGCACAACCGGGCAGTGGCTGGTGCTCGGTTGGCCGGAGCGGGTGCCGGAAGTGGACGAGGTGCTGCCGCCGGAGCCACCCGCATACCGGGTGCTGACGGGCGTGGTGGATGGCTTTGGTCGGACGATGACTTTCCACCGGGTGGCAGAGGGTGACGTGGCGGGTGCGGT
>NZ_PTRU01000008.1:0-215879 GCF_002965245.1 Escherichia sp. MOD1-EC6021
CCGGGTGTGTAAGCGCAGCGATGCGTTGAGCTAACCGGTACTAATGAACCGTGAGGCTTAACCTTACAACGCCGAAGGTGTTTTGGCGGATTGAGAGAATTTCAGCTTGGATCCAGAGTCCGAAGGATTTTGCGCTGAGACAAGGCGGCAAATGAAGCGAAGGAAGGAGCATACTGAAGTATGTGACTGATTTTCGCGAATGCAGCCAACGCAGTATTAGCACAAAAGACACAGGACAGAGCACAGGAATTTGCCTGGCGGCCTTAGCGCGGTGGTCCCACCTGACCCCATGCCGAACTCAGAAGTGAAACGCCGTAGCGCCGATGGTAGTGTGGGGTCTCCCCATGCGAGAGTAGGGAACTGCCAGGCATCAAATTAAGCAGAAGGCCATCCGTCAGGATGGCCTTTTTGCGCTGGTGCGGAAAAAATGCCGGATGCGACGCTGGCTGCATCTTATCCGTCCTACGCTCCCACATAAGCCAGATTCAACAGCGAATACGGCTTCCCCAAATTGCCCACTTAAATACTTCCTCCTTACCAGAAATCTATCCTTAAGCTCCTTAATAACCATTTTCCTGCTAACTAAATTCATGGTTAAGGTTGCATAATGATGCGCAACAAATGTATAACATTTTCCTTACCAAAAAAATAAACAACAGCGACCGACAAAAGCATCGGATTACGGCAGGAGACATAATGGCATGGCTGAAAGTACTGTAACGGCAGACAGCAAACTGACAAGTAGTGATACTCGTCGCCGCATCTGGGCAATTGTGGGGGCCTCTTCAGGTAATTTGGTCGAGTGGTTCGATTTCTATGTCTACTCGTTCTGTTCACTCTACTTCGCCCACATCTTCTTCCCTTCCGGGAACACGACGACTCAACTACTGCAAACAGCAGGTGTTTTTGCTGCGGGATTTCTGATGCGCCCAATAGGCGGTTGGCTATTTGGCCGGATAGCCGATAAACATGGTCGCAAAAAATCGATGCTGTTATCGGTGTGTATGATGTGTTTCGGCTCACTGGTTATCGCCTGTTTGCCAGGCTACGAAACAATCGGTACCTGGGCTCCGGCATTATTGCTTCTTGCTCGTTTATTCCAGGGATTATCCGTTGGCGGAGAATATGGCACCAGCGCCACCTATATGAGTGAAGTTGCCGTTGAAGGGCGCAAAGGTTTTTACGCATCATTTCAGTATGTGACGTTGATCGGCGGGCAACTGCTAGCTCTACTGGTTGTCGTGGTTTTACAACACACCATGGAAGACGCTGCACTCAGAGAGTGGGGATGGCGTATTCCTTTCGCGTTAGGAGCTGTGTTAGCTGTTGTGGCGTTGTGGTTACGTCGTCAGTTAGATGAAACTTCACAACAAGAAACACGCGCTTTAAAAGAAGCTGGTTCTCTAAAAGGATTATGGCGCAATCGCCGTGCATTCATCATGGTTCTCGGTTTTACCGCTGCAGGCTCCCTTTGTTTCTATACCTTCACCACTTATATGCAGAAGTATCTGGTAAATACTGCGGGAATGCATGCCAACGTGGCGAGTGGCATTATGACTGCCGCATTGTTTGTATTCATGCTTATTCAACCACTTATTGGCGCGCTGTCGGATAAGATTGGTCGTCGTACCTCAATGTTATGTTTCGGTTCTCTGGCAACCATTTTTACCGTTCCTATTCTCTCAGCATTGCAGAACGTTTCTTCGCCTTATGCCGCTTTTGGTCTAGTGATGTGCGCCCTGCTGATAGTGAGTTTTTATACTTCAATCAGTGGAATACTGAAGGCTGAGATGTTCCCGGCACAGGTTCGCGCATTAGGCGTTGGTCTGTCATATGCGGTCGCCAATGCTATATTTGGTGGTTCGGCGGAGTACGTAGCGTTGTCACTGAAATCAATAGGAATGGAAACAGCCTTCTTCTGGTATGTGACCTTGATGGCCGTGGTGGCGTTTCTGGTTTCACTAACATTGCACCGTAAAGGAAAAGGGATGCGTCTTTAGTGATGCGCCAGTTGCCAGACGGTATAGCCAGTAGTTGCACCGGCGACATCCCAGGTAAAATCTTTCCAGCTCCAGCCGCTCCCCTCGGGGCGGCTATCCCAAAGTTCTTTTGACGCGCCCAGCCCAACAGAGAACATCAGCCCGAAAGTGGCACTGCGATCGCGACTCATCCCCTGATGCTGTGAATATTCATTTCCGGCAGCGGAAAGCATCGCCGAGGCGATAAAGTGTTGAGCTTTATCCTGCCCGCTCCAGCTATCGTTAGCCATATGGCTGCATCCAGAAAGTAACAATAGCGAACAGACAAAAAGAATACGCAAAACGTGGCCTCCAAAAACAAACCCCGTACAGGACGGGGTTGTGATTACAGGATGCGGCTAATTAATCGGTCGATGCGGATACGGCGCAAACGGCGAATGAGTTTACGAACCTTCACCGGATAATCGGCAATACTTTGCAGATCGCGATAGTGCTTAACGATGGTGGTATGCTCGCGGATCAGCTCCAGTTCTTTCTCTCGCTGTGGCGCAAGCTCCAGTTGCGGATCGTGAATCAAAATGGCGTTTTCCAGATCCAGACGCCAGGCGCGTGGGTTCAGGTTATTGCCGGTGAGCAACATCCACTTATCATCAACCCACATCCCTTTCAGGTGATAGGTGTTGTCGTCATCTTTCCATAACCGAACCACTAACTGGTCAGTGTTGACGTAATACTGCAAACGGCTCAGGAAACGACGCAGATTGATCTCATAGAGATAAGGCAGTGCGCCAATTATCTTGAAAGGCTCATCTTCCGGAATGTAGAAGTCATTCGCAGTTTTATCGCCAACAATAATTTCGACCTTTTTCCCTTCGCGCAGTAACTGGATGATATTACGCACAAGGATTGCTGGCAGGTTGAAATATGGTGTGCAAATGGTTAGTTTCTGCTCGGCACAAGGCATAAGATGGAAAATGGTCTTGTTCAACAGACTCGATTTCCCCAGGCCCACCAATGGCGTAACAGAAAGCTGAACGTTATCAGCATCACCCTGGAAATGATAAGCGGCATCACGCAGCTCCTGGCGGAACAGACGAATGTCATTCTTGATTTCCGGGCTTTTTGGGCGATTAACATCATCCAAACGATTAACGCCGCGACCATTCATTATATTCTGTGTAACCCATTCGAACATAATGTCTGACATCTTGCGGTTACGAATCAGATGATAACGGTCGTAGCGGTATTTATCGTGCTGATGCAGATAAACATCGTTCAAGCTGGCACCGCTATAAAGAACGCTATCGTCGATGATAAAGCCTTTAAAGTGCAGAACACCAAGGGCCTCACGGGTATTGATTGGAACGCCATAAACTGGAACATCTACGCCCGGATTTTCCTGCGCCATGCGGCAGTACCAGTCAGCGTTAGTGTTAGATGCCGCAGCGCCAATGCGTCCACGTTGTGCACGATGCCAGTCGACCAGCACCCGCACATCCAGTTCCGGACGCTGCCGTTTAGCCTCATACAACGCGTTCAGAATGCCTTTGCCACCGTCATCCTGTTCGAGATACAGGGCGACAATGCAAATGCGCTGCTTCGCGCTGGCTATTTTTTCCAGCAGCGTCTCCCGGAAGTCGGCGGGAGCGTAAAAGAAATCGACATCATCAACTGATTGAGAAATCTTGGGTAGTTGGGCAAGGTGTTGTTGATGTTTATTACGCTTAAATTTTGACAACATCACAGTGCATTTCTTCTCTGTTCATTGAAGGGTCCTCTGTGCAATGCAGACGACATAAGCGGGCAATAATAACACCAGTCCCGATTAAGTGGTCAACATTTCCAGTACCTTACTCATGATTCCTCGCGCTGGGCAAGATTTAGCGTAAGCCCAACGATCCCCTCTTCGAGCTGGATATCAACGTTAAACCCGAGCTTGCGGGCCAGCGCCACCATGCCACGATTGTTTGGCATCGTAATACCATTCAGACGTTGCAGTCCGTGATCTCGCGTATAGGTAATCAACTTTTCCATTAAGCGTCGACCTAAGCCTAACCCTTTGAGATCCGAGCGAACCAGCACGGCAAATTCGGCATCGATGTTATCAGGGTCGGAGATCGCACGCGTGACGCCGAGGATCTCTTCCGTTTGATCAATACGTCGTACCGCTACAAATGCCATTTCCCGATCGTAGTCGATCTGCGTCATGTTGGCTAAATCTTCATGGGTAAATTCGTTGATCTCGCTAAAGTAGCGGTAATAAAGATCTTCTTTGGTGACTCGCGAAATGAACTGCTGAAGTTGTGGCTCATCTTCTGGCAAAATCGGGCGGAACAAGCAGCGTTCACCGTTTTTCAATTCTACCCATTCTTCCAGCTGATGAGGATAAGGGCGGACTGCCAGGCGACTCTCGTTATCGCCTTCAAACGGAGCGATATCCAGCGTGACATCAAGCGCGGTAAATTCATTGCCGGAAGCCAGCAAAGGATGAATATCCAGCCTCTGAATCTCCGGACAATCGACAATCAAGTTAGAAACCTGCACCAGTAACTGGCTTAATCCCGCCACATCCAGCGGGCGTAGCGCACTACGTGCACGAATCTTTTTACTTTTGATCCCCTGAATGACCAGATAACGTGCCAGGTTCATGTTCAGCGGCGGTAGTGCGACGACGGCTTGATCTTCAGGACGCCACTCCACACCGCCTTCGCCCAGCATGATCAACGGTCCGAAAACCGGATCGTGCTCAACCACTACTCGCAACTCCTGAGCGCCAGCACGGTTAGCCATACTTTGTACCAACAGGCCGTGGATACACGCCTGCGGCCAGGCCATTTTTACGCGATCGAAAATAGCATTTGCGGCTTGCTGGACTTCATTGGCTGTACGCAAGTAGAGCATGACGCCCTGAACTTCTGATTTATGTGGAATATCCGGCGAGCGTAATTTTAGTGCCACCGGATAACCAATCTGTTCGGCAATATGCACAGCCTCGGTGCTGTCAGTGGCAATCCAGGTGGGAAGTGTGTTCATGCCGTACGCTTGCAGGATAGGCTGAACTTCATGGGTATCGAGCGACGTTGCCCCTTCGACAATGGCCTGTTGCAACAGAAGATGCGCTTCTGCGGTATTAGAGGTCAGATTGCTGGGCAACGCCGGCGTTTCGCGTAGTTGCTTCTGATTACGCCGGTACTCCACCATATGCATAAAAGCGGTGATGGTTCCTTCCGGGGTGCGGTAGGTCGGCAGCCCGGCTTCGCTGAATAAACGTCGTGCCTCTTGCGAGGAGTGCTCGCCGCACCAGTTCGTCAGCAGAGAAACATACTTGCTGCGGGGATGATGCTTTACCGCTTCAATTAATGCATGCGCGCTTTCTGTTGCGGGAGCTGCGGCGCTGGGCGAATGAATAACCATCAGCGCATCAAAATCCTGACTGTGGAGCAGAATATCCAGCGTTTTAATATAATGCTCACTGCTGGCGTCATCGCGAAGATCGAGTGGGTTAGAGATTGCCACATGTTCTGGCAGTGCATCGCGCAATTTCTGGCAGGTTTCTTCACTGAGCGTAGCCAGCTTGCCATTGCGTGACCATAAGGCATCCAGCGCCAGTGCGGCAGGTGCTGCACCGTTGCTGATAATCATCAGCCGCTCTCCACGTAGCGGGCGCATATGGCTAAGGGTTTCGACTGCCGAAAACAGCTCGTGGGTATCCTGCACTCGCAACAAACCGGCGCGCTGAATAGCTGCATCCCAAGCAGGATCCATTCCTGCCGTGGTGTTCAGTAGTCGTTGCGCCGCCGGGCTACGTCCGCTTTTAATCACCAGAATCGGTTTATTACGTGAGGCGCTACGTGCAGCCGAAACAAAACGTCGCGCATCACTTAATTGTCCGAGGTAGAGCAGGATTGCACTAGTTTTGCTGTCGCGCGCCAGATAATCGAGCAATTCATCAACGTCGATATCCAGACTGTCGCCGAGAGCAATAAAGTAGGAAAAGCCCATTTCCCGCTGTTGTGCCCAGTCGAGGATGGTATTGGAGACGGCGGCAGACTGCGAAATAAACGCCAGTTTGCCGCGTTTAATCGGTACAGGCGAAAAGCTGGCATTCAGGCCTTGCCAGGGGGCCAGTAATCCCAGACTGTTTGGCCCCAGCAGACGCATGTTATGGCGCAGGGCGCAGGCGCGGAGATCTTCGTGTTGCGATGCCGGGGCGGAAAGAATAATGCAGGTTTTACAGCCTTTCTCGCCGAGCTCTTCCAGAAGAGTAAGATTGCGGCTGGCATTGGTACATAAAACCGCAAGATCGGGTGTAAAGGGCAGGCTGGCAATATCCGGCCAGGCCAACACACCCAACACCGCTTTCCAGGCAGGCGTCACCGGGAGTACCGGCCCGTTAAATCCCCCCGCCAGCAGGTTACGCATCATCAGGTAACCTGCGCGATTGGGTTTCATCGATGCGCCAATTACCGCAATCGATTTTGGTCGCAGTAGTGCTTCCAGTCCTCGCTGACTCATATCGGTCTCCCGCAGAAGTGACCGAATGATTTTAAACGCTTTCTAACTGTTCTGCTGTGATGCTACCCAGATGTTGCGTTTTTCCTGCCAGATAGCGTGTTTTAAAGCGGGTGAAATACTCGCCTAGACCTGCCGCCGCTCCGGTATCGCCGGCCATATCTAACAGTGCGATGGCAACTTCGGCAGTGCAGTATTGGCCTTCAGCCTGGGCTTCACGCAGGCGATAGGCAGAAAGCCGGGAAAGATCGACGGAAATGACGGGAAGATTATCCAGATACGGACTTTTACGAAACATCTTGCGAGCTTCCGGCCAGGTACCATCGAGCATGATAAACAGCGGTGGCTTACCAGCAGGTGGTGTAAAAATCACTTCCCGTTGCTCATCAGCATACGAGGCGGGAAAGACCACCATTGGCTGATAATCCGGGTTTTGTACCAGAGCCAGCAAATCCTGCGAGGGTTCGGTACGGGACCATTGAAACGCGACGGTATTTGGCAAGATATCGGCAATCAGACGCCCGGTGTTACTGGGCTTCATTGGCTCGGTGTCGAACATCAGCAAACAAAAGCGACTTTTAGCTTCCGCTGGAGTAATTGTCGAACAGAGACATAATTTCTCTGGCAAAAGACAGCGTTGGCAGCGACGAACGCGATTACCGCGGGCAAGAAAAGGACGTGTTGCGCGCGCAATACGCTCGGCGCGTAACTGGAGAACAGCGTTTTCGGTCATAAGAGAGCGTCGAAAAAACGCCATTGTCGCAGAGGAGAAAACGGGGCACAAGATGCACCCCGACAAGATTAAAGCGATTCGTTCAGCCAGCTATCGAAAGGTGCTTTTGGTACTGCGCCATTAAGCATGTCGACAACCTGACCGTTTTTGAAAATCATGATTGTCGGAATGCTACGAATACCAAAGCGGCTGCTTAATTCACGTTCAGCTTCGGTATTCACTTTCACAAAGCGCACTTTACCGCTACGTTCTTGCGCAACATCTTCAAAAATTGGTGCGAAATTACGGCAGGGGCCGCACCACGGCGCCCAGAAGTCGATCACCACAGGCAGATCATCTTTCAGCAATTTATCGAGCGTTTCACCGGTCGCATTAATCACCTCTCCGTCAAATAAGTCGTGACCGCAGCGTCCGCATTTTGCCGCATCTTCGATCCGATCGTCGGGAATGCGATTGATGGCCTGACAATGGGTACAAACGGTATTCATAACTAACCTCGGGATGAGTAAGGAGACTTATCGGCAACGACGCCGGTATGTTTCTAATATGTTACATATTATCGGGGACATTGTTCCAGACAACAATCTGTTTTATTCAATAGGTATGATAGTCGCAGGCTTTGGTACGAAATCATGGCGAACCGCGCGCACTTCGGGTAATCTGCGCGCTTCGCGCAGCGCTGGTGGAGAAAAGCATGAACGATGAGATGAAAGGTAAAAGCGGCAAGGTCAAAGTGATGTATGTCCGCAGTGATGATGATTCTGATAAACGTACCCATAACCCGCGTACCGGGAAAGGGGGCGGGCGTCCAGGAAAATCTCGTGCCGACGGTGGCCGTCGCCCCGCCCGCGATGACAAACAAAGTCAGCCCCGTGACCGCAAGTGGGAAGAGTCTCCGTGGCGCACGGTTTCCCGCGCGCCGGGTGATGAGACGCCGGAAAAGGCCGATCACGGTGGCATCAGTGGTAAAAGTTTTATTGATCCGGAAGTGTTGCGTCGTCAGCGTGCGGAAGAAACCCGCGTCTACGGCGAAAACGCCTGTCAGGCACTGTTCCAGAGCCGCCCCGAAGCGATTGTTCGCGCCTGGTTTATTCAGAGCGTAACGCCACGTTTTAAAGAAGCATTGCGCTGGATGGCGGCAAACCGCAAAGCGTATCATGTGGTGGATGAAGCGGAACTGACCAAAGCGTCAGGCACGGAACATCACGGCGGCGTTTGCTTCCTGATCAAAAAGCGTAACGGTACAACCGTGCAGCAGTGGGTAAGTCAGGCAGGTGCGCAGGATTGTGTACTGGCACTGGAAAACGAATCTAACCCGCATAACCTGGGTGGCATGATGCGCAGTTGCGCGCACTTCGGCGTGAAAGGCGTCGTGGTGCAGGATGCGGCGTTGCTGGAATCCGGTGCGGCTATCCGTACCGCAGAAGGCGGTGCAGAGCATGTTCAGCCGATTACTGGCGACAACATTGTTAACGTGCTGGATGACTTCCGCCAGGCGGGTTACACCGTAGTGACCACCTCCAGCGAGCAGGGTAAACCGCTGTTCAAAACCAGTCTGCCAGAGAAAATGGTGCTAGTGCTGGGTCAGGAATATGAAGGGTTACCGGATGCCGCACGCGATCCGAACGATTTGCGCGTGAAGATTGATGGTACGGGCAACGTTGCCGGGCTAAATATCTCTGTTGCAACCGGCGTTTTGCTTGGTGAATGGTGGCGTCAGAATAAAGCCTGATAAATCAGCCGGGTGGCAACGCTGCCATCCGGCGTTTTCCTGCAAATTTACTCACTTTCTGCCGGTAATACTGGCATCCAGTCAATCGGTTTCTCGCCACGTTGTTCCAGCCACTGATTTGCCAGCACAAAATGGTTGCAGCCAAAGAACCCACGATGCGCCGAAAGCGGTGATGGATGCGGCGCTTTCAGTATGTGATGGCGTTGTTTATCAATAATCGCCCCTTTCTTCTGTGCATGTGATCCCCACAACAAAAACACCACGCCTTCGCGATGCTGGTTGATCAGGCTGATGACTTTATCGGTGAAGGTCTCCCAGCCGAGGCTAGCGTGGGAATGCGCCTGACCTGCGCGAACCGTCAACACAGTATTGAGTAGCAGAACGCCCTGACGCGCCCAGCTTTCAAGATAACCATGATTAGGGCGGGTGAAACCGGGAATAGTATTTTCCAGCTCTTTATACATATTCAGCAGTGACGGCGGTGTCGCAATGCCGGGGCGAACGGAAAATGCCAGACCATGCGCCTGTCCCGGTCCGTGATAAGGATCCTGGCCGAGAATCACCACTTTAACGTCACCCAACTCTGTAAAGCGGAACGCGTTAAAGACATCCTTTTGTGGCGGATAGATAGTGACGCCGGCCTGCCGCTCGCTGGCGACGGTCTGTAGGGTATTAAGAAAATAGGGTTGCTGCTTCTCTTCAGCCAGCACGTCATGCCAGGTTAATTCGTTTGCCATCTCGCTCTCCCGCGAATCTTCAATCCGCCTAGCTTAACTGCTTCTTTCTACAGAACAAAATCATGCTCATTTTTTAGACTTAAACGAGTGCAAAAAAATGTAAATTGGTAAAATTTCACACCTGCATAAGTTGATGTAAAACAATAAAATCCATTTGCGACCACACTTGATGTGTGGTTTTTATTGATTTAAATCAAAGAATCAAGGGTGTTTGAGGAGTATATATACACTCAAGCAACAATGGTTTTACCAATTGGCCGCGACAGGCTAATCAAATCAAATAATTTTGCCGGGGAGGCATCACATGATTACAGGTATCCAGATTACTAAAGCTGTTAATGACGATCTGCTGAACTCTTTCTGGCTGCTGGACAGCGAAAAAGGCGAAGCGCGTTGCATCGTTGCGAAAGCAGGTTTTGCAGAAGACGAAGTGGTTGCAGTAAGCAAACTGGGTGACATTGAATACCGTGAAGTTCCAGTAGAAGTTAAACCAGAAGTTCGCGTTGAAGGTGGTCAGCACCTGAACGTAAACGTTCTGCGTCGTGAAACTCTGGAAGATGCAGTTAAGCATCCGGAAAAATATCCGCAGCTGACCATCCGTGTATCCGGTTATGCAGTTCGCTTTAACTCTCTGACTCCGGAACAGCAGCGCGATGTTATCGCTCGTACCTTTACTGAAAGCCTGTAAGGTTTAAGTAGCAAGTTACTAAGCGGAAGAGGGCGACCTCTTCCGCTTTTTTTCATTAACAGAAAATGCGCACCGCGCAATAGACCAGCAACAACGCCAGCACGATATTTAACTGGCGACCATACTGGCGAAACAATCGCTGAAACAGATGCCCCGCCAGCGCCCAGCACACATTGCCAAAGGTCCCAATCATTGCCAGCAAAACGCTGACGCCAATCACCCAGCTTAACGCCTGCGTTTGTGGCAGGATAAATGTCGACAGTGCTGTAATGCCGTACAAAATAATTTTGACGTTCACAAACTGCAAAGCAAAGCTGGCCCAGAAGCTGATCGGTTTGGCCTGAAGTCCGTCTTCCTTGGTTGGACTGGTAGCGATTTTCCACGCCAGCCAGACAATATATGCCGCTCCTGCCCAACTCAAAAGGTGCACCGCTGCTGGGTCAATAACAGCCAGTGAAAATGAAATTCCTGCACACAGTAACATCACAATCAAAAATCCCAGACTCATCCCTGCCAGCACGTGGGTACTCCGACGAAATCCATGCGACGTGGCAGAGCTAAGAGCGAGTATATTGTTTGGTCCTGGCGTCAGGGCGGTAATCAGGGTGTAGGTCCAAAAAGCACTTAAAAGGGTCGGTGTCACTTGTTATCTCCTCTGTTTTGGTAGACAGTACCCGACACAAAACATTTAAAAAAATGAATGTTTTCACATTCTAAATTCGATATTTTCGATAGGTTTGGAGTTATGGATCTGCGCCGTTTTATTACGCTTAAAACCGTGGTGGAAGAGGGTTCCTTTTTGCGAGCTTCGCAAAAATTGTGTTGCACACAATCGACGGTGACTTTTCATATTCAGCAGCTTGAACAGGAGTTCTCAGTACAATTGTTTGAGAAAATTGGCCGACGGATGTGCCTCACTCGCGAAGGCAAAAAGTTGCTGCCGCACATCTATGAACTCACCAGAGTGATGGATACGCTTCGTGAGGCTGCCAAAAAAGAGTCTGATCCGGACGGAGAACTGCGCGTTGTTTCAGGCGAAACGCTGCTCTCTTACCGAATGCCGCAGGTGTTGCAGCGTTTTCGGCAACGTGCACCAAAAGTGCGTTTATCACTGCAGTCGCTGAACTGTTACGTGATCCGTGATGCTCTACTGAATGATGAGGCCGACGTCGGTGTTTTTTATCGCGTAGGAAATGATGATGCTCTGAATCGACGAGAATTGGGTGAACAATCGCTGGTGCTGGTGGCTTCACCGCAAATTGCAGATATCGATTTTACCCAGCCGGGAAGACATAACGCCTGTAGTTTTATTATCAACGAACCGCAATGTGTCTTCCGGCAGATATTTGAGAGCACGCTGCGCCAGCGGCGGATCACGGTGGAAAATACCATTGAGCTTATAAGTATCGAAAGCATAAAGCGTTGTGTCGCGGCGAATATCGGAGTTAGCTATCTGCCGCGTTTTGCGGTGGCAAAAGAGTTGGAGTGCGGAGAATTAATCGAATTGCCTTTTGGCGAACAGTCGCAGACCATTACGGCAATGTGCGCACACCATGCCGGGAAAGCGGTTAGCCCGGCGATGCACACTTTTATTCAGTGTGTTGAAGAGTGTTTTTTGCCGGGATAAAAATAATGCCGGGCTTAAACCCGGCACCCAACTTGTCGACGAAGTGCGTTTTGTTCATGCCGGATGCGGCGTGAACGCCTTATCCGGCCTACAAGATCGTGCAAATTCAATATATTGCATGAGCCATGTAGGCCTGATAAGCGTAGCGCATCAGGCAGTTTTGCGTTTGCCAGCACTTTTAATTCCGGGCTTAAACCCGGAATTAAGATCACTCTTCTGTCGTTTGCGGTGGTACGCCTGTTCCGCTTGGTTTGCGTCGCTTACCAATATTTTTGGTATCGCGATGGCGTTTTTTCACCCGTGGCTTCTCTTTCTCTTTAGCCTTTTTCTTCTCGGCGCGTTTTGCCAGTACTTTCTTCGATGGCTTGCCGGTCTGCTTTTCGCTTGGCGCACGCGTTTTCGGGCGTAACTCATCAATAACGCGAGCTTTAATTGGCTCTTCAATATAGCGGCCTACTTTGCCCAGCAGCAGATGGTCATGAGCTTCAACCAGTGAAATCGCGGTTCCCTTACGACCAGCGCGAGCAGTACGTCCGATACGGTGTAAATAAGTATCGCCACTGCGTGGCATATCGAAGTTAAAGACATGGCTGACATCCGGAATGTCGATACCGCGCGCGGCAACATCGGTGGCAACCAGTACGTTTACGCGACCTTCGGTCAGACGCTTGATCGCTTCGTTACGCTTGCCTTGTACCATCTCACCTTCGAGATAGCAGTTGTTGATGCCCGCTTCGCGCAACCAGTTTGCCAGTTCATGCACACGCTCACGCTTACGCACAAATACAATTGAGCGGGTCGCTTCCGGTTGTTTTAACAGATGCACCAGTAATGCGGTTTTATGTTCCAGGTCATCGGCGCGGTAATACCACTGATGAATTTTTTTGCGCTCACGGGTGGATGGATTCGCAGAAACTTCCACCGGATCTTCAAGCAGACGCTCGGCAAAATCCTGAATGGCATCGCCTTCAAGCGTTGCCGAGAAGAGCAGGGTCTGTTTACGCCAGCGCGTTTCGCCTGCAATATGTTCGATATCCTGAGCAAAACCCATATCCAGCATACGGTCTGCTTCGTCGAGGATCAGCGTTTCAACCGCGCGGCAATCGAAGTTCTCTTCTTTTATGTATTGCAGCAGACGTCCGGTCGTGGCAACCACGATATCCTGGTTTTCGCTGAATACTTCCGCGTGGTTCATATAGGCTACGCCGCCGGTGATGGTGGCGATATCCAGATGCGTATGTTTCGCCAGTTCGCGGGCATGATCGGCCACCTGCATCGCCAATTCGCGAGTCGGGGTGAGGATCAAAATACGCGGCGGACCGGATTTCTTACGGGGAAAATCGAGCAGGTGCTGCAACGCTGGCAGCAGATACGCCGCCGTTTTACCGGTGCCTGTCGGCGCAGAACCGAGTACATCACGGCCATCGAGCGCAGGCGGAATGGCGGCAGCCTGAATGGCGGTCGGGCGAGTGAAACCTTTATCCTGGAGGGCTTCCAGCAGGCTTTCGTCGAGTTCAAGTTCGGAAAAAGTCGTTACAGTCATGTTCTACCTCTGTGTGGGGCGCTGATTATAGACGTTACGGCTGCAATCTTCATCTGTTTGTATGGATATCGCTTCTCGGGTATTGTTCACACCCGGTGCTATCGCCGTTTTTCCTGCAAGGTTTTATTTTCATGTCACAGTCTACATCCGTGCTTCGTCGTAATGGATTTACTTTTAAACAGTTTTTTGTTGCTCACGATCGCTGTGCGATGAAAGTGGGAACGGATGGCATTTTGCTGGGCGCATGGGCACCGGTGGCTGGGGTAAAACGTTGCCTTGATATCGGCGCGGGTAGCGGGTTGCTGGCATTAATGCTGGCGCAGCGAACCGATGACAGCGTGATGATTGATGCCGTTGAACTGGAAAGTGAAGCTGCGACTCAGGCGCAGGAAAATATCAACCAGTCCCCGTGGGCAGAGCGGATTAATATCTATCCGGCGGATATTCAGCAGTGGATCACACAGCAGACAGCACGCTTTGATTTAATCATCAGTAACCCGCCTTATTATCAGCAGGGCGTTGAGTGCGCTACGCCGCAGAGGGAACAGGCACGCTATACCACTACGCTTGATCATCAATCGTTGCTAACCTGCGCGGCGGAGTGCATTACTGAAGAGGGATTTTTTTGCGTGGTGTTGCCAGAGCAGATTGGTAATGGTTTTACTGAACTGGCATTAAGAATGGGCTGGCATTTACGTTTACGGACGGATGTGGCGGAAAACGAAACGCGACAGCCGCATCGGGTGCTGCTGGCATTCTCCCCACAGGCGGGAGAATGCTATAGCGATCGCTTAGTGATTCGTGGGCCAGACCAGAGCTATTCCGAAGCGTACACTGCGCTGACCCAGGCTTTTTATTTGTTTATGTAAAGGTTGTCGGGGGAAAGGATCGATGGGCCAGAGTGAGTGAGCAACTCCGGGTAATCCAGCGTGAAATGCAGCCCCCGGCTCTCCTTGCGCACCATCGCACAGCGAACAATCAACTCGGCAACCTGTACCAGATTACGCAGCTCCAGCAAATTATTTGATACGCGGAAATGGGCGTAATATTCGTCTATTTCCTGCTGAAGCATATTGATCCGCCGCAGGGCGCGTTCCAGACGTTTCGTTGTGCGCACAATGCCGACGTAATCCCACATAAACAGACGTAGCTCGTGCCAGTTATGTTGAATCACCACCAGTTCGTCAGGGTTCTCAACACGGCTTTCATCCCACGGCGGTAACGTACTGACGCCGTGGGCATAAGGCATACGCCTGGTAATATCCTCCGCCGCCGACCAGCCGTAAACCAGACACTCCAGTAATGAATTTGAGGCCATGCGGTTAGCGCCGTGTAAGCCGGTATAACTCACTTCGCCAATGGCGTACAAACCTTCGACGTCCGTACGCCCATGATCATCAACCATTACACCACCGCAGGTATAATGTGCAGCAGGCACAATCGGCACCGGTTCTTTCGTGAGATCTATCCCCAGCCCGAGCAACTTTTCATAGATCATCGGGAAATGCTGGCGAATAAAATCGGCAGGCTTATGGCTGATGTCGAGATACATACAATCCGCACCGAGGCGTTTCATTTCATGATCAATAGCGCGGGCGACAATATCGCGCGGGGCCAGTTCGCCGCGCTCATCGAAATCGGGCATAAAACGCGTGCCATCCGGGCGCTTGAGATAAGCACCTTCGCCGCGCAGTGCTTCCGTTAACAGGAAATTTCGTGCCTGTGGGTGATAGAGCGCGGTAGGGTGAAACTGATTAAATTCGAGATTGGCGACCCGGCAGCCCGCGCGCCACGCCATAGCAATGCCATCGCCAGAAGAAATATCCGGATTGGTGGTGTACTGATAAACCTTCGACGCACCGCCGGTTGCCAGCACAACCGCTTTTGCGTGGCAGGTTTCAACCGTTTCTTTATTTCGGTTCCATACCCACGCGCCTACAACTCGTCGCGTGCCCGGCAGGCCAATTTTGTCAGAGACAATCAGATCAACCGCGTTGCTGCGCTCCAGCACGCGAATATTCGGATGGTTCTGCGCCTTGCTCACTAGTGTGGTTTCTACTTCTTTACCGGTGGCGTCCGCAGCATGAAGAATTCGTCGGTGACTATGTCCACCTTCACGGGTCAAATGGTAACTTTCTTCGCCATTCGATTGAACGTGGGTATCAAACAACACCCCCTGGTCGATTAACCATTGCACACAAGAACGCGCATTGCTGGCGACAAATTCAACTGCATGGCGATCACAAATACCAGCACCGGCAATCATTGTGTCTTCCACATGCGAATCAATGCTGTCAGTTTCATCAAACACGGCGGCAATTCCGCCCTGGGCATAAAATGTTGAACCTTCCGTGACTGGGCCTTTACTTAGAACGATGACATGATGCCGATCAGCCAGACGTAGCGCCAGTGAAAGCCCGGCAGCGCCGCTACCGATAATCAACACGTCACATGAATGTTCAGGGAGAGTATTCATTTTCTTTGTTTAATTTACTAAACACGGTTTGGTCAGCATAGCATCATGTTGTGCGATTAAACACCTGCTATTTTAATTTTTGTTACAGAGGCTAAACAGACCGAATCACGGCGACGAGAAAACGAGAAGTTACTGGCTGGCGAAGGATTAGGTGGTGAAATAAAAAGGCCGTTGGGTTACTCTTCAGGCAGTTAAATGGGCATTTCTACACAGATAATGCGATGTTCAGATTCTGTAGACTTATAATGATAGATAATGATCCGTCTACAGCATGACAAACAAAAACAGATGCGTTACGGAACTTTACAAAAACGAGACACTCTAACCCTTTGCTTGCTCAAATTGCAGCTAATGGAGTGGCGTTTCGATAGCGCGTGGAAATTTGGTTTGGGGAGACTTTACCTCGGATGAGCGAGCAGTTAACGGACCAGGTCCTGGTTGAACGGGTCCAGAAGGGAGATCAGAAAGCCTTTAACTTACTGGTAGTGCGCTATCAGCATAAAGTGGCGAGTCTGGTTTCCCGCTATGTGCCGTCGGGTGATGTTCCCGATGTGGTACAAGAAGCTTTTATTAAAGCCTATCGTGCGCTGGATTCGTTCCGGGGAGATAGCGCTTTTTATACATGGCTGTATCGGATTGCTGTAAATACAGCGAAAAATTACCTGGTTGCTCAGGGACGCCGTCCACCTTCCAGTGATGTGGATGCCATTGAAGCTGAAAACTTCGAAAGTGGCGGCGCGTTGAAAGAAATTTCGAACCCTGAGAACTTAATGTTGTCAGAAGAACTGAGACAGATAGTTTTCCGAACTATTGAGTCCCTCCCGGAAGATTTACGCATGGCAATAACCTTGCGGGAGCTGGATGGCCTGAGCTATGAAGAGATAGCCGCTATCATGGATTGTCCGGTAGGTACGGTGCGTTCACGTATCTTCCGAGCGAGGGAAGCTATTGATAACAAAGTTCAACCGCTTATCAGGCGTTGACGATAGCGGGATACTGGATAAGGGTATTAGGCATGCAGAAAGAACAACTTTCCGCTTTAATGGATGGCGAAACGCTGGATAGTGAGCTGCTTAACGAACTGGCTCATAACCCAGAAATGCAGAAAACCTGGGAAAGCTATCACTTAATCCGTGACTCAATGCGGGGTGATACTCCCGAGGTGCTCCATTTCGATATCTCTTCACGCGTAATGGCCGCCATTGAAGAAGAGCCAGTACGTCAACCGGCGACACTGATCCCAGAGGCCCAGCCTGCGCCGCATCAATGGCAGAAAATGCCATTCTGGCAGAAAGTACGTCCATGGGCTGCACAGCTTACCCAAATGGGCGTAGCAGCATGCGTATCGCTTGCAGTTATCGTTGGCGTCCAGCACTATAATGGGCAATCTGAAACGTCCCAGCAGCCCGAAACGCCAGTATTTAATACACTGCCGATGATGGGTAAAGCCAGCCCGGTTAGCCTGGGAGTACCTTCTGAAGCGACTGCAAACAATGGTCAACAGCAGCAGGTACAGGAGCAGCGTCGTCGCATTAATGCAATGTTGCAGGATTACGAACTGCAACGTCGACTCCACTCTGAACAGCTTCAGTTTGAGCAGGCCCAAACACAGCAAGCCGCTGTACAGGTGCCAGGAATTCAAACTTTAGGAACGCAATCGCAGTAATGAAGCAACTTTGGTTTGCCATGTCATTAGTGACAGGTAGCCTGTTATTCTCTGCTAACGCCTCGGCCACTCCCGCGTCCGGGGCGTTATTACAGCAGATGAACCTGGCCAGTCAGTCACTGAATTACGAGCTGTCATTCATCAGCATCAATAAACAGGGTGTTGAGTCTCTGCGTTATCGACATGCACGCCTCGATAACCGTCCTCTTGCACAATTGTTGCAAATGGATGGCCCGCGCCGGGAAGTGGTACAGCGCGGCAATGAAATCAGCTACTTTGAACCGGGCCTTGAACCGTTCACGCTTAATGGCGATTACATTGTTGATTCTCTGCCATCGCTCATCTATACCGATTTCAAACGCCTTTCTCCTTACTACGACTTTATCTCCGTGGGACGCACGCGTATTGCTGATCGTCTTTGCGAAGTCATTCGCGTGGTGGCCCGTGATGGCACACGCTACAGCTACATCGTGTGGATGGACACCGAATCGAAATTACCGATGCGGGTTGATCTCCTTGATCGCGATGGTGAAACGCTGGAACAATTTCGCGTGATTGCTTTTAACATTAATCAGGATATCAGCAGCAGTATGCAGACGCTGGCGAAAGCAAATCTGCCGCCGCTGCTTTCTGTTCCTGTAGGTGAAAAAGCTAAATTCAGCTGGACGCCAACCTGGTTGCCACAGGGGTTTAGTGAGGTTTCCAGCAGCCGACGTCCGTTACCGACGATGGACAACATGCCTATCGAATCACGTCTCTATTCCGACGGATTATTCAGCTTCTCGGTAAACGTTAACCGCGCTACGCCATCGAGCACTGATCAGATGTTGCGCACCGGACGCAGAACCGTCAGTACAAGCGTACGTGATAACGCCGAAATCACCATTGTCGGCGAACTGCCGCCGCAAACGGCGAAACGCATTGCCGAGAATATTAAGTTCGGGGCAGCGCAATGATCAAAGAGTGGGCTACGGTCGTCTCCTGGCAAAACGGGCAGGCGCTGGTCAGTTGTGATGTTAAAGCCTCATGCAGCAGCTGTGCTTCTCGTGTCGGTTGCGGTAGCCGCGTGCTGAATAAACTTGGCCCACAAACCACGCATACCATTGTCGTACCCTGTGATGAACCGTTAGTGCCGGGGCAAAAAGTGGAATTAGGAATCGCCGAGGGCAGCCTGCTTAGCTCCGCATTACTGGTTTATATGTCGCCGTTGGTGGGATTATTCCTCATCGCTTCGTTATTTCAGCTACTCTTTGCTTCAGATATTGCAGCATTATGCGGTGCGATTCTCGGCGGCGTTGGTGGATTCCTGATTGCACGCGGCTACTCGCGAAAGTTTGCTGCCCGGGCGGAATGGCAACCGATCATCTTAAGCGTGGCATTGCCGCCAGGCCTTGTGCGATTTGAAACATCTTCGGAAGACGCGAGCCAGTGATTTCACTGGCTTTGTTGCATTTTGCATAACAAATGCGAGGACGTTTCCAGATACCACAATCCATACGGTATGAACATTTCCTCGCCTCAATGTTGTAGTGTAGAATGCGGCGTTTCTATTAATACAGACGTTAAGCTCAGAACAGCGACTTCTAAAAGCCTGGTTAACCGGGCATTAAGGCACAATAATCATACTTTATGAAGAATATACGTAACTTTTCGATCATAGCTCACATTGACCACGGTAAATCGACGCTGTCTGACCGTATTATCCAGATCTGCGGTGGCCTGTCTGACCGTGAAATGGAGGCGCAGGTTCTCGATTCCATGGATCTTGAGCGTGAGCGTGGCATTACCATCAAAGCGCAAAGCGTGACGCTGGATTACAAAGCGTCTGACGGCGAAACCTATCAGCTTAACTTTATCGACACCCCGGGCCACGTAGACTTCTCCTATGAAGTTTCCCGTTCGCTGGCTGCCTGTGAGGGTGCATTGCTGGTGGTCGACGCCGGGCAGGGCGTAGAAGCGCAAACCCTGGCAAACTGCTACACCGCGATGGAAATGGATCTCGAAGTAGTGCCGGTACTGAACAAGATTGACCTGCCGGCAGCTGATCCTGAACGCGTAGCAGAAGAGATTGAAGATATCGTTGGTATCGACGCCACCGACGCAGTGCGCTGCTCAGCAAAAACCGGCGTTGGTGTGCAGGACGTTCTCGAACGTCTGGTGCGCGACATTCCGCCGCCGGAAGGCGATCCGGAAGGCCCGTTACAGGCGCTAATTATCGACTCCTGGTTCGACAACTACCTGGGCGTTGTTTCACTTATCCGTATTAAAAACGGCACCCTGCGTAAGGGCGACAAAGTGAAAGTCATGAGTACCGGGCAGACCTATAACGCCGACCGTCTGGGTATTTTCACGCCGAAGCAGGTTGACCGCACTGAACTGAAATGCGGTGAAGTTGGCTGGTTGGTATGTGCGATCAAAGACATCCACGGTGCACCGGTAGGCGATACCTTAACACTGGCGCGTAATCCGGCAGAAAAGGCGCTGCCTGGCTTTAAGAAAGTCAAACCGCAGGTTTACGCAGGCTTGTTCCCGGTAAGCTCTGACGACTATGAAGCCTTCCGTGACGCGCTGGGCAAACTCAGCCTGAATGATGCCTCACTGTTCTATGAGCCGGAAAGCTCCAGCGCGTTGGGCTTTGGTTTCCGCTGCGGCTTCCTCGGCTTGCTGCACATGGAGATCATTCAGGAACGACTGGAACGTGAATACGATCTGGATCTGATCACCACTGCGCCGACCGTAGTGTATGAAGTTGAAACCACGTCAAGAGAAGTTATCTACGTCGACAGCCCATCCAAGCTGCCAGCGGTAAATAACATTTACGAACTGCGCGAGCCGATTGCAGAGTGTCACATGCTGCTGCCGCAGGCATATCTCGGCAACGTTATTACGCTGTGCGTAGAAAAACGCGGCGTGCAGACCAATATGGTTTACCACGGTAATCAGGTGGCGCTGACGTACGAGATCCCGATGGCGGAAGTGGTGCTCGACTTCTTCGATCGCCTGAAATCTACCTCTCGTGGTTATGCGTCTCTGGATTACAACTTCAAACGCTTCCAGGCGTCCGACATGGTACGTGTAGACGTATTAATCAACGGTGAACGTGTTGATGCGCTGGCGTTGATCACCCACCGTGATAATTCGCAAAACCGTGGTCGCGAGCTGGTGGAGAAGATGAAAGATCTGATCCCACGCCAGCAGTTTGATATCGCCATTCAGGCAGCGATTGGTACGCACATCATTGCGCGCTCCACCGTGAAACAGCTGCGTAAAAACGTACTGGCTAAATGTTATGGTGGCGATATCAGCCGTAAGAAAAAGCTGCTGCAGAAGCAGAAAGAAGGTAAGAAACGCATGAAGCAGATCGGTAACGTCGAGCTGCCGCAGGAAGCGTTCCTCGCCATTCTGCACGTCGGCAAAGACAACAAATAACCCTTAGGAGTTGGCATGGCGAATATGTTTGCCCTCATTCTGGTGATTGCCACACTGGTGACGGGCATTTTATGGTGCGTGGATAAATTCTTTTTCGCACCTAAGCGACGGGAACGTCAGGCAGCGGCTCAAGCGGCTGCTGGTGACTCACTGGATAAAGCAACGCTGAAAAAAGTTGCGCCGAAGCCAGGTTGGCTGGAAACCGGGGCTTCTGTTTTTCCGGTGCTGGCTATTGTATTGATTGTGCGTTCGTTTATTTATGAACCGTTCCAGATCCCGTCAGGTTCGATGATGCCGACTCTGTTAATCGGTGACTTTATTCTGGTAGAAAAGTTTGCTTACGGCATTAAAGATCCTATCTACCAGAAAACGCTGATCGAAACCGGTCATCCGAAGCGTGGCGATATCGTGGTCTTTAAATACCCGGAAGATCCAAAGCTTGATTACATCAAGCGTGCGGTGGGTTTACCGGGCGATAAAGTCACTTACGATCCGGTTTCAAAAGAGCTGACGATTCAGCCGGGATGCAGTTCCGGTCAGGCGTGTGAAAACGCGCTGCCGGTCACCTACTCAAACGTGGAACCGAGCGATTTCGTTCAGACCTTCTCGCGCCGTAATGGTGGGGAAGCAACCAGCGGATTCTTTGAAGTGCCGAAAAACGAAACCAAAGAAAATGGAATTCGTCTTTCCGAGCGTAAAGAGACTCTGGGTGATGTGACGCACCGTATTTTGACAGTGCCGATTGCGCAGGATCAGGTGGGGATGTATTACCAGCAGCCAGGGCAACAACTGGCAACCTGGATTGTTCCACCGGGCCAATACTTCATGATGGGTGACAACCGTGACAACAGCGCGGACAGCCGTTACTGGGGCTTTGTGCCGGAAGCGAATCTGGTAGGTCGGGCAACGGCTATCTGGATGAGTTTCGATAAGCAAGAAGGCGAGTGGCCGACTGGTGTGCGCTTAAGTCGTATTGGCGGCATCCATTAATAGCTTATCTTCGTTCACGTTGTCGCCGTTATGGCGACAACGTGAATTATTTATGAGATAAATCCCCCGTGGCTAACGACATCCCCCCTCGTTGTGTATAGAATATTCCCCCGAAGTTTAAGGTTGGCACCTCCAGGTTGCCACGGCACACGAAACAGCGTTGGTCCCCATATACCGGTAAACTGAAACTGCAGCGAAGCAGTTAGCAGAGCCATGTATATCAGGTCTGTTTCGTGTGCTGAATTGTTGACGCATTTATTTATTGGTATCGCATGAACCCCATCGTAATTAATCGGCTTCAAAGGAAGCTGGGCTACACTTTTAATCATCAGGAACTGTTGCAGCAGGCATTAACCCATCGTAGTGCCAGCAGCAAACATAACGAGCGTTTAGAATTTTTAGGTGACTCTATTCTGAGCTACGTTATCGCCAATGCGCTTTATCACCGTTTCCCTCGCGTGGATGAAGGCGATATGAGCCGGATGCGCGCCACGCTGGTCCGTGGCAATACGCTGGCTGAACTGGCGCGCGAATTTGAGTTAGGTGAGTGCTTACGTTTAGGGCCAGGTGAACTTAAAAGCGGTGGATTTCGTCGTGAGTCAATTCTCGCCGACACCGTCGAAGCATTAATTGGTGGCGTATTCCTCGACAGTGACATTCAAACCGTCGAGAAATTAATCCTTAACTGGTATCAAACCCGTCTGGACGAAATTAGCCCAGGCGATAAACAAAAAGATCCGAAAACGCGCTTGCAAGAATATTTGCAGGGTCGCCATCTGCCGCTGCCGACTTATCTGGTAGTTCAGGTACGTGGCGAAGCGCACGATCAGGAATTTACTATCCACTGCCAGGTCAGCGGCCTGAGTGAACCGGTGGTTGGCACAGGTTCAAGCCGTCGTAAGGCTGAGCAGGCTGCCGCCGAACAGGCGTTGAAAAAACTGGAGCTGGAATGAGCAACGATAAAAGTTACTGCGGATTTATTGCTATCGTCGGACGTCCGAACGTTGGCAAATCCACATTGTTGAATAAATTGTTGGGGCAGAAAATCTCCATCACCTCCCGCAAGGCGCAGACAACTCGTCACCGCATTGTGGGGATCCATACTGAAGGCGCGTATCAGGCGATCTACGTCGATACCCCAGGCCTGCATATGGAAGAAAAACGCGCCATTAACCGCCTGATGAACAAAGCGGCGAGCAGTTCCATTGGCGACGTTGAGCTGGTGATTTTTGTCGTTGAAGGCACCCGCTGGACGCCGGACGATGAAATGGTGCTCAACAAACTGCGCGATGGCAAAGCGCCGGTAATCCTCGCGGTGAACAAAGTGGATAACGTGCAGGAAAAAGCCGATCTGCTGCCGCATTTACAGTTCCTGGCAAGCCAGATGAACTTCCTCGATATCGTGCCGATCTCTGCCGAAACCGGGCTGAATGTCGACACTATCGCGGCAATCGTGCGTAAGCATCTGCCTGAAGCGACCCATCACTTCCCGGAAGATTACATCACCGATCGCTCACAGCGTTTTATGGCGTCTGAAATCATCCGCGAAAAACTGATGCGTTTCCTCGGCGCTGAACTGCCGTACTCCGTGACCGTGGAGATCGAACGTTTCGTCTCTAACGAACGCGGTGGTTATGACATCAACGGTTTGATTCTCGTTGAGCGTGAAGGGCAGAAGAAGATGGTTATTGGCAACAAAGGGGCCAAGATCAAAACCATCGGGATTGAAGCGCGTAAAGACATGCAGGAAATGTTCGAAGCGCCTGTCCACCTTGAACTGTGGGTAAAAGTGAAATCTGGCTGGGCCGACGACGAACGCGCACTGCGCAGTCTCGGTTACGTTGACGATCTTTAATTAGCATACTCTATGACTTTCGAGGTGCAGGAAGGCGGCAAGACCGTGAATCCCTGGGAGCTTACTAAAGTAAGTGACCAGGGTGAACGGGTGCAGCCAAGGCACCTGCAACTTGAAAGGCGACGAGTATGATGGAAGGCTGGCAGCGCGCATTCGTATTGCATAGTCGCCCGTGGAGCGAAACCAGCCTGATGCTGGACGTCTTCACGGAGGAATCGGGTCGCGTGCGTCTGGTTGCCAAAGGCGCACGCTCTAAACGCTCTACTCTGAAAGGTGCATTACAGCCTTTCACCCCTCTCTTGCTACGTTTTGGCGGGCGTGGCGAAGTCAAAACGCTGCGCAGTGCCGAAGCTGTCTCGCTGGCGCTGCCATTAAGCGGTATCACCCTTTACAGTGGTTTGTACATTAACGAACTTCTCTCCCGCGTGCTGGAATACGAGACGCGCTTCTCTGAACTCTTTTTCGATTACTTGCACTGCATTCAGTCTCTTGCAGGTGCCACTGGTACGCCAGAACCCGCGCTGCGCCGCTTTGAACTGGCACTGCTCGGTCATCTGGGTTATGGCGTCAATTTTACCCATTGTGCGGGTAGCGGCGAGCCGGTAGATGACACCATGACGTATCGTTATCGCGAAGAAAAAGGGTTTATCGCAAGCGTCGTTATCGACAATAAAACGTTTACTGGAAGGCAGTTAAAAGCGTTAAACGCGCGGGAATTTCCTGACGCAGACACACTACGTGCCGCGAAACGCTTTACCCGCATGGCGCTTAAGCCGTATCTTGGCGGTAAACCATTAAAGAGCAGGGAACTGTTCCGGCAGTTTATGCCTAAGCGAACGGTGAAAACACATTATGAATGATGAGGATTGTCATGGCTGAATTACTGTTAGGCGTCAACATTGACCATATTGCAACGCTGCGTAACGCACGTGGTACTGCTTACCCGGATCCGGTGCAGGCGGCGTTTATTGCTGAGCAGGCGGGGGCGGATGGCATTACCGTGCATCTACGTGAAGATCGTCGCCACATTACCGACCGCGACGTGCGCATCCTGCGTCAGACGCTGGATACCCGCATGAATCTGGAGATGGCGGTGACCGAAGAGATGCTGGCGATCGCCGTTGAAACAAAGCCGCATTTTTGCTGCCTGGTACCGGAAAAGCGTCAGGAAGTAACAACCGAAGGCGGCCTGGACGTCGCAGGGCAGCGTGAAAAAATGCGCGATGCCTGCAAACGTCTGGCGGAGGCCGGGATCCTGGTTTCTCTGTTTATCGACGCCGATGAAGAGCAGATCAAAGCCGCGGCAGAGGTTGGCGCACCGTTTATCGAGATCCACACCGGTTGCTATGCTGATGCCAAAACTGACGCCGAACAGGCGCAAGAGCTGGCGCGTATCGCCAAAGCCGCGACCTTTGCCGCTAGTCTCGGTCTGAAAGTTAACGCTGGTCACGGTCTGACCTATCACAACGTGAAAGCCATTGCCGCCATCCCTGAGATGCATGAACTGAATATCGGTCATGCCATTATTGGTCGTGCAGTGATGACCGGACTGAAAGATGCGGTGGCAGAAATGAAGCGTTTGATGCTGGAAGCGCGTGGCTAATGGCAATATTAGGTTTAGGTACGGATATTGTGGAGATCGCTCGCATTGAATCGGTGATCGCCCGATCCGGTGAGCGCCTGGCACGCCGCGTATTAAGCGATAACGAATGGGCAATCTGGAAAACGCACCACCAGCCGGTGCGTTTTCTGGCGAAACGCTTTGCCGTAAAAGAAGCCGCAGCAAAAGCGTTTGGCACCGGGATCCGCAATGGTCTGGCGTTTAATCAGTTTGAAGTATTTAACGATGAGCTTGGTAAGCCACGGCTGCGACTGTGGGGCGAGGCATTAAAACTGGCGGAAAAGCTCGGCGTTGTAAATATGCATGTAACGCTGGCAGATGAACGCCACTATGCTTGTGCCACGGTAATTATCGAAAGTTAAAATAATATCGTTCTCTTTAAAAAGTAAAACCCCCGAACTGGTAAGGAACGGGGGTTTTACTTTACAACTTTAATTTTGTGCAGCACACGATTCCAACAAAAATGATTATGGATCAATTTAGTTATCCTGTACAAGCAACTTGCAATCTTTAGCATAAAAACTCGAGCCTTTACGAAGAAATCGATATTGATGAAAAGATTAACGTGACCGCTTTTTGATAAGTACATTAGAATCGGCGTCGTTATTGGATATTTTGCTGTGTTCTACGCCATGCCACTGAATTCCCCCATTGAAACGAGTGGTGTCGTCAAAGCTCTGGTGTGGAGTGCGGCACTCGATTCCAATAACTCGCACGTTCAGTTTTGGGGAGATGTAAGGGCTAATCTGAACGGCTGCATTCCTTGTTTAAGGAAAAACGAATGACTGATTGCCGATACCTGATTAAACGGGTCATTAAAGTCGTCATTGCTGTTTTACAGCTGATCCTTCTGTTCTTGTAACACCAGGAAACGTACTTAAGGCGCGTCAGGTTAACCAGCCAGGCGCGCCTTTAATAATTAGACGTAAGTGTCGGCGTATATATTATCGGAATTCATTTAATGAATATATTCATTAATGACATCATGGAAATGAATATGTAACTTTCGCTTTTATACGAGCAAATAAGCAATATCCTGCTCATAGAGCAAAATATTAAATCTTATCCGCGTGGTGCATTAGCACAAATTTATCCCACAACTGTTCTTCCGTCTCGACATGTTGTGGATCCTTCACAATGGTATTGGGGATCGGGCACACCTTCTGGCAGGTGGGCGTCTCGTAGTGGCCTACGCATTCGGTACACTTATCGCTGTTAATCTCGTAGATATGTTCACCCATCGAAATCGCCTCATTCGGGCATTCGGGTTCACACATATCACAATTGATGCATTTTTTAGTGATTAACAGCGCCATAAGGAAACTCTCAAAACAACACAAACCGGGCGGGCATTATACGCGCATTCTTTACTCAAACCAGTTTTTTCACCAGCGCTTCACTATGACGAATACGTTCTGGTGCCAGTTCCAGATCCTGCTGAATCAGCGCAATGAACAGTAAATCCGTTAACATTCCCTGAGCGTGACAAGCAGAGATTGCAGCACTGTTTGTCGCTTGTTCTTCGGCAATGGTATACAGGCAGTGAGAAGCGCGTTGTTGCAGGGCATTGGGAGTAAAGCCGGTAATTGCCATCACTTTTCCGCCCACTCGCAGCATCTCATCTGCCGCCAGGTTTAACTCGCGTCGTACACCAGTGTAGGAAATGGCTAATAACAGATCGTCAGGGGACGACGCCTGGACTGTGGCGAGTAGCGCATGCATATCGCGCACTGCGGCGGCATTGAAGCCAATCTTCATCAGCTTCCAGGCAAAGTTTTGCGCCACCAGACCCGAAGCGCCAATACCGGTCAGAATTATCCGCCGCGCAGAGCGCAACATTGCCACGCCTTCATGCAGTTTCTCTTCACTATTAACGTTTAGCGTTGCGTACATGGCGGCAGTATTTTCTTTAATCAGTTTTTCGCCGACCAGCCGTAACGGATCATCACCACGGATTTGGTTGTGAATGGGCACAGAAGGGGATTCCGGCTGGCTTGCCAGCGCTTCACTCAACGCCAACTTCAATGCCGGAAAACCTTTATAGCCGAGTTTTTGCGCGAACTTCACGACGCTGGACTGACTGACTCCGGCTTCGTTGGCCAGTTGCTGAGAGCTTAAATGGCGCGCCGTATCAGGTTGTAGTAGCAGATAGTCCGCCAGTTTTTTATCACTCTGGGCAAGCCCCTGGTAACGCTGACGGATACGAAGTAAGCCGTTCATATCTTTCCTCGCGATGAAATTATGGCGACAACAGGCAATATGAAACACACGCGAGTGAATTTTATATTCCATTGCTGCTAATTGCCATGAATTAAAAATTCCAGATAGCCATGATGCAGTCGATTGTTGCCGGAAAAGTGATGATCTATCTGTTAGGCTATGTAGTAGCGAAGATTAATCAGGATGTTTCAGTCCAGAGGAGTATGGTTTGGCAACTCACGAGCGTCGTGTGGTGTTTTTTGACTTAGATGGAACATTGCATCAGCAGGATATGTTCGGCAGTTTTTTGCGTTATTTACTGCGTCGCCAACCGCTGAATGCATTACTTGTCCTGCCGTTGTTGCCGGTCATTGCCATCGCGTTATTGATAAAAGGTCGTGCAGCACGCTGGCCGATGAGTCTGCTTCTTTGGGGATGCACTTTTGGTCACAGTGAAGCGCGCTTACAAGCGTTGCAGGCCGATTTTGTGCACTGGTTTCGCGACAATGTTACCGCTTTTCCGCTGGTTCAGGAGCGTTTGACTACCTACCTGTTAAGTTCCGATGCGGATATTTGGTTGATCACAGGATCTCCGCAGCCGCTGGTTGAAGCGGTTTATTTCGATACGCCCTGGCTGCCGCGGGTTAATCTTATCGCCAGCCAAATTCAGCGTGGCTATGGTGGTTGGGTATTGACGATGCGTTGTCTGGGACATGAAAAGGTCGCGCAACTGGAGCGCAAAATCGGCACGCCGCTGCGGCTGTACAGTGGCTATAGCGACAGTAATCAGGACAACCCGCTGCTTTATTTCTGCCAGCATCGCTGGCGGGTAACCCCGCGTGGTGAACTCCAGCAACTGGAATAGAGTAAAGCATAGCGTCCGTGTATAATGCGCCGCGCTTTTATAACCGGAGTTTTCTTTTTGTCTGAAGTCGAATTTAGCCACGAATACTGGATGCGTCACGCGCTGACGCTGGCGAAGCGTGCATGGGATGAGCGGGAAGTGCCGGTCGGCGCGGTATTAGTGCATAACAATCGGGTAATCGGCGAAGGCTGGAACCGTCCGATTGGTCGACATGATCCCACCGCGCATGCAGAAATCATGGCCCTGCGGCAGGGCGGTCTGGTGATGCAAAATTATCGTCTGATCGACGCCACGTTGTATGTCACGCTTGAGCCATGTGTGATGTGTGCCGGAGCAATGATCCACAGTCGTATTAGTCGCGTGGTCTTTGGTGCGCGTGATGCGAAAACGGGCGCTGCGGGATCTTTAATGGATGTGCTGCACCATCCGGGTATGAATCATCGAGTGGAAATAACGGAAGGAATACTGGCAGACGAGTGCGCGGCGTTGCTCAGTGACTTCTTTCGCATGCGCCGCCAGGAAATTAAAGCGCAGAAAAAAGCGCAATCCTCGACGGATTAATTTTGTTTCTCTTCACTCCCTTTCCTGGAAAACAGCAGAGAGGGAGAGTGGGTCAAATAGTTTGATGACGACTGGGAAAGAAACGAGAGAAAAGGAAATTTCTCTTTGCCCAGCTCAGTTGGCGATACTGCCGGATAATCCTGCGCCAGTTGCATCGCCGCTTCTGTAGCCTGCTTCTCTTTCTCTTGCAGATAACCCACCAGGCTAATCTGATACTTACGAATATTTTCTACATAAGCGTAGGCTTCATGCCCACGTGCGTAGCCGTAAGTCAGCTTGCTGTAATAGGGTTTCTGGCTAAGTAAAGGCAGGCGCTGTTTCACGTCAGCCCAACTGTCAGGATTACCTTTAGTTTTTGCCGTCAGGGCGCGGGCATCCAGCATATGCGCATAGCCCATATTGTACGCGGCGAGGGCAAACCAGATCCGTTCGTTCTCCGGCACACTTTCCGGCACTTTACTCATCATATCCTGCAAATAACGCACACCGCCGCTGATGCTCTGTTCGGCATCGGTACGATCCGTAATGCCGAGGCTTTGTGCGGTATTTTTGGTTAACATCATCATGCCACGCACACCCGTCGGGGAAGTGGCCTGTGCATCCCAGTGCGATTCCTGATAAGCAATAGCGGCCAGCAAACGCCAGTCAATTTCTTCGGCGTACTTCTCAAACAGCGGTTTCAACTGCGGTAGTACGGTATCGACGGCGCGTAAAAACGTGCGCGTATCGACGTAATCAAAATCAGCGCCATGCCCCAGGTATTTCTCTTCAATGCGTGCCAGCGTGCCGTCTTCATTCATTTCGTTGAAGAAGTCGAGCAGAGCGGCAGAAAGGGTATTATCGCCATCTAATCGGCTAAACCAGGTCACCGGCTGTTCGTCGGTGATATCAAGCGCTACAGCGAGTTCCGGGTGAACGCGCTGAAACAGGCTGATGGCGACAGAATCAGCAATGGTGTAATCGAGTTTTCCTTCGATGACATCTTCCATTAGTTCTGCTGAGCCTTTTTTGTCGTCTACCTTCCAGCTTAATTCCGGGAATTTTGTTTCTTTCAGGGTCTGGAGATCGTTAACCACCACATGGCCTGGTGCGATGGTAAGTTGCTCCGCTGTCAGATTGCCCAGCGTACGCGGGCGATACTGACCCACTTTATAAACCAGTTGTTGTGACACGGAATAGTAGGTAGGGCCAGGCTGATAGTTTTTTACCCGCTCACTGTTATAAACCAGTCCTGCAGCCAGCAGATCGGCGTTGCCGTTATCGAGGTCGTCAAACAGCTGGCTGATATTCTGCCGCACGGTCACTTTCAGTTTTACGCCGAGGTACTCGGCAAACTGTTTCGCCAGTTCGTAATCCAGGCCAAAAGGTTTCCCGTTGATTTCGTTATAAGTCAGTGGGGTATGAATAGTACTCACACGCAACTCTCCCCGCGCTTGAATGGCGGCGATACGGTTGTCGGCTTTACCAAACCATGGAATGGATGGCCAGAGAGCGACCGCGAGCAGCAGTGCCAGAATGCCAATGAACAGATAATTAATCTTTAATTTTTTCAATTAGTTAATTCTCTGTGTCGTGCGCATCCCAGCTTGAAAAAACGTAATAATAGTGAAAGGTTTACTCATAAATGAGCGGCATTTTGCGTAAACCAGCGCCAGTTGGCAACTTATTACAGCCATTGGCGGCACGCGTTGCTAATTCACAATGGTGATTTTATTTCCACGCAAACGGTTTCGTCAGCGCATCAGATTCTTTATAATGACGCCCGTTTCCCCCCCTTGGGTACACCGAAAGCTTAGAAGACGAGAGACTTATGATGGAAATTCTGCGTGGTTCGCCTGCATTGTCGGCATTCCGAATCAACAAACTGCTGGCACGTTTTCAGGCTGCCAGGCTCCCGGTTCACAATATTTACGCCGAGTATGTCCATTTTGCTGACCTCAATGCGCCGTTAAACGATGATGAGCACGCACAACTTGAACGCCTGCTGAAATATGGCCCGGCACTCGCCAGCCATGCCCCGCAAGGCAAACTCCTGCTGGTGACCCCGCGTCCTGGTACCATCTCTCCCTGGTCTTCGAAAGCGACCGATATCGCCCATAACTGCGGGCTGCAACAGGTAAACCGCCTTGAGCGCGGCGTTGCTTACTATATAGAAGCCGGTACGCTGACCCATGAACAATGGCAGCAGGTGACCGCTGAACTGCACGACCGCATGATGGAAACGGTCTTTTCTGCTTTAGATGATGCAGAGCAGCTGTTTGCACACCATCAACCGACTCCGGTCACCAGCGTTGATTTGCTGGGGCAGGGCCGTCAGGCGCTAATCGACGCTAACCTGCGTCTTGGCCTGGCACTGGCGGAAGATGAAATTGACTATCTGCAGGATGCATTCACAAAGCTGGGTCGTAACCCGAACGACATCGAGCTGTATATGTTCGCCCAGGCGAACTCTGAGCACTGCCGCCACAAAATTTTTAACGCCGACTGGATTATCGACGGAGAACAACAGCCGAAATCGCTGTTCAAGATGATCAAAAACACCTTCGAAACCACGCCGGATCACGTTCTTTCTGCTTATAAAGATAACGCCGCCGTGATGGAAGGTTCCGAAGTGGGCCGCTACTTTGCTGACCGCGAAACGGGCCGCTACGACTTCCATCAGGAACCGGCGCACATCCTGATGAAAGTCGAAACCCACAACCACCCAACGGCGATTTCTCCGTGGCCGGGGGCGGCAACTGGTTCCGGTGGCGAAATTCGCGATGAAGGTGCCACCGGCCGCGGCGCGAAGCCGAAAGCTGGTCTGGTCGGTTTCTCCGTATCTAACCTGCGTATTCCTGGCTTTGAACAACCGTGGGAAGAAGATTTCGGTAAGCCTGAGCGCATTGTCACCGCGCTGGACATCATGACAGAAGGTCCGCTGGGCGGCGCGGCATTTAACAACGAATTTGGTCGTCCGGCACTGAACGGCTACTTCCGTACCTATGAAGAAAAAGTGAACAGCCACAACGGCGAAGAGCTGCGCGGGTATCACAAACCGATCATGCTGGCGGGTGGGATCGGCAACATTCGCGCCGATCACGTACAAAAAGGCGAGATCAACGTCGGTGCGAAACTGGTCGTTCTCGGCGGCCCGGCAATGAACATCGGTCTTGGCGGCGGCGCGGCCTCTTCCATGGCCTCCGGCCAGTCTGACGCGGATCTCGATTTCGCGTCCGTTCAGCGCGATAACCCGGAAATGGAACGTCGTTGCCAGGAAGTGATCGACCGCTGCTGGCAGCTTGGCGACGCGAACCCGATTCTGTTTATCCACGACGTCGGCGCAGGCGGTCTTTCTAACGCCATGCCGGAGCTGGTGAGCGACGGCGGGCGCGGCGGTAAATTTGAACTGCGCGATATCCTGAGCGACGAACCGGGCATGAGCCCGCTGGAAATCTGGTGTAACGAATCCCAGGAACGCTACGTGCTGGCAGTTGCTGCCGATCAGTTACCGCTGTTTGACGAACTGTGTAAGCGTGAGCGCGCACCGTACGCGGTGATTGGTGAGGCCACCGAAGAATTACATCTTTCTCTGCACGATCGTCATTTTGATAATCAACCCATCGATCTGCCGCTCGACGTACTACTTGGCAAAACGCCGAAGATGACCCGCGATGTGCAAACGCTGAAAGCGAAAGGCGACGCGCTGGCCCGTGAAGGGATCACCATCGCTGACGCGGTGAAACGTGTGTTACATCTGCCGACTGTGGCGGAGAAAACCTTTCTGGTGACCATCGGCGATCGCAGCGTAACCGGCATGGTGGCGCGCGATCAGATGGTGGGTCCGTGGCAGGTGCCGGTCGCTAACTGCGCAGTCACTACCGCCAGCCTCGACAGTTACTACGGTGAAGCGATGGCAATAGGCGAACGTGCGCCAGTTGCACTGCTGGATTTCGCCGCTTCTGCCCGCCTGGCGGTCGGTGAAGCGTTAACTAACATCGCCGCTACGCAGATTGGCGATATCAAACGCATTAAACTTTCCGCTAACTGGATGGCGGCAGCAGGTCATCCAGGTGAAGACGCGGGCCTGTATGAAGCCGTTAAAGCGGTGGGCGAAGAGCTTTGTCCGGCGCTGGGCCTGACGATTCCGGTGGGTAAAGACTCCATGTCGATGAAAACCCGCTGGCAGGAAGGTAGCGAAGAGCGCGAAATGACGTCGCCGCTGTCGCTGGTGATTTCTGCATTTGCCCGCGTGGAAGATGTGCGTCACACCATCACGCCGCAGCTTTCTACCGAAGATAACGCACTGCTGCTGATTGATCTGGGCAAAGGCAATAACGCGCTGGGTGCAACGGCGCTGGCGCAGGTTTATCGTCAGCTTGGCGACAAGCCTGCTGATGTGCGCGACTTCGCGCAACTGAAAGGTTTCTATGACGCGATTCAGGCACTGGTTGCACAGCGTAAGCTGCTCGCGTATCACGACCGCTCTGATGGCGGGCTGGTGGTAACGCTGGCGGAAATGGCCTTTGCTGGTCATTGCGGCATTGACGCAGATATCGCCACTCTGGGTGACGATCGCCTGGCGGCGTTGTTTAACGAAGAACTGGGTGCGGTGATTCAGGTTCGAGCCGCTGACCGTGAAGCAGTTGAAGCGGTACTGGCACAGCATGGGCTTGCTGATTGCGTCCATTATGTTGGCCAGGCGGTTTCCGGTGACCGTTTTGTAATTACCGCCAACGGGCAGACTGTATTCAGCGAAAGCCGCACCACGTTGCGTGTCTGGTGGGCAGAAACTACCTGGCAGATGCAGCGCCTGCGTGACAACCCGGAGTGTGCCGATCAGGAACATCAGGCGAAATCTAACGACGCCGATCCGGGCCTGAATGTGAAACTGTCGTTTGATATCAACGAAGATGTGGCAGCACCGTATATTGCCACTGGTGCGCGTCCGAAAGTTGCCGTGCTGCGTGAGCAGGGGGTGAACTCGCATGTTGAAATGGCGGCAGCTTTCCACCGTGCAGGCTTCGATGCAATCGATGTGCATATGAGCGACCTGCTGGCTGGACGCACGGGCCTGGAGGATTTCCACGCTCTGGTAGCGTGCGGCGGTTTCTCCTACGGTGACGTGCTGGGTGCTGGTGAAGGCTGGGCGAAGTCTATCCTGTTCAATGACCGTGTACGCGATGAGTTTGCAACCTTCTTCCACCGTCCGCAAACGCTGGCGCTGGGGGTATGTAACGGTTGCCAGATGATGTCTAACCTACGCGAACTGATCCCAGGTAGCGAGTTGTGGCCACGTTTCGTGCGTAACACCTCCGATCGCTTTGAAGCGCGTTTCAGCCTGGTAGAAGTGACCCAAAGCCCGTCTCTGCTGTTGCAAGGGATGGTGGGTTCGCAGATGCCGATTGCTGTCTCTCACGGCGAAGGGCGCGTGGAAGTGCGCGATGCGGCGCATCTGGCGGCACTGGAAAGCAAAGGGCTGGTGGCACTGCGCTATGTCGATAACTTTGGTAAAGTCACCGAAACCTACCCGGCTAACCCGAACGGTTCTCCGAATGGTATTACGGCGGTCACGACTGAAAATGGTCGAGTCACCATTATGATGCCGCACCCGGAACGTGTTTTCCGTACTGTCAGTAACTCCTGGCATCCGGAAAACTGGGGCGAGGATGGCCCATGGATGCGTATTTTCCGCAATGCGCGTAAGCAGTTGGGGTAAGTCGTCAAACTATTGGTTTTGCTGCCCGGATGTGGCATTCACGCCGCATCCGGCATTAAACGCCGACCACAAAAAAAGCTCCCAGCTCCGGGAGCTTTTTTTGTGTCTGTAAATCACGACAATGGGTGGTTTACCGTGTCGCTTTTTGGCGACATTTAATTGATTGATTTTATTTGGATCTAATAAATTTATCTTAAGGTGTCTCTTTTTAGCGACACAATGGCTGATTTACACCCAAATAGCGAAGAAGTCATAAATCCATCAAAACAACGTATAATCAGTACGTTACCAAACTATTTTATTTATTGGCACAGTTACTGCATAATAGTCATCAGTGGCTCATTCACCGACTTATGTCAGCCCCTTCGGGACGTGCTACATAAAATTCGAATGACGCACAACAAGGTGCCTGCCGTCCAACTTCTGATATCAGCTTAGCTATATCAACCCTCGGGCGAAACGTCGAGTTAGGCACCGCCTTATTCCATAACAAAGCCGGGTCATTCCCGGCTTTGTTGTATCTGAACTTCCCCTCGGTTAGCATCAGGCTATTCGCGTCTGACGAGAGTAACACCTTGAAACGCTGGCCCGTTTTTCCCCGCTCATTACGACAACTGGTAATGCTGGCATTTTTGCTGATTCTGCTACCCCTGTTGGTGCTGGCATGGCAAGCCTGGCAAAGCCTGAATGCGCTTAGCGATCAGGCGGCGCTGGTTAACCGCACTACGCTTATTGATGCCCGGCGCAGTGAAGCGATGACCAACGCGGCGCTGGAGATGGAGCGTAGCTACCGTCAGTATTGCGTGCTGGACGACCCAACTCTGGCGAAGGTTTATCAAAGCCAGCGCAAGCGTTACAGCGAAATGCTCGATGCCCACGCAGGCGTACTGCCGGACGATAAACTATACCAGGCATTGCATCAGGACTTGAACAATCTGGCTCAACTTCAGTGTAACAACAGCGGTCCCGATGCTGCCGCCGCCGCGCGTCTGGAAGCCTTTGCCAGCGCCAATACCGAAATGGTACAGGCCACGCGCACAGTGGTGTTCTCTCGTGGACAGCAGCTTCAGCGTGAAATCGCCGAACGTGGGCAATATTTTGGTTGGCAATCGCTGGTGTTATTTCTGGTAAGTCTGGTGATGGTACTGCTCTTCACGCGGATGATTATCGGCCCGGTAAAAAATATTGAACGGATGATCAACCGTCTGGGGGAAGGGCGTTCTCTGGGCAATAGCGTTTCGTTCAGTGGACCGAGTGAGTTACGCTCGGTTGGGCAACGTATTCTTTGGTTAAGTGAGCGCCTGTCATGGCTGGAATCCCAGCGCCATCAATTCTTAAGACATTTATCTCATGAATTAAAAACCCCGCTGGCGAGTATGCGCGAGGGCACTGAATTACTGGCTGACCAGGTTGTCGGGCCGCTTACGCCCGAGCAAAAAGAGGTGGTGAGCATCCTTGATAGCAGCAGCCGCAATTTGCAAAAACTGATCGAACAACTGCTTGATTACAACCGTAAACAGGCGGACGGTGCAGTGGAACTGGAGAATGTTGAATTAGCACCGCTGGTGGAGACAGTGGTTTCTGCTCATAGCCTGCCCGCACGGGCTAAAATGATGCATACCGACGTCGATCTCAAAGCAACAGCTTGCCTGGCGGAGCCAATGCTGCTGATGAGCGTACTGGATAATCTTTACTCCAATGCGGTGCACTACGGGGCTGAATCCGGTAACATTTGCCTTCGCAGCAGTTTACATGGCGCGCGGGTTTATATTGATGTCATCAATACGGGCACACCCATTCCGCAAGAGGAACGCGCCATGATCTTCGAACCCTTTTTTCAGGGAAGCCACCAGCGAAAAGGGGCGGTGAAGGGCAGCGGTCTGGGATTAAGCATTGCCAGGGATTGTATTCGCCGTATGCAGGGGGAACTGCATCTGGTCGACGAGAGCGGGCAAGAGGTTTGCTTCCGCATTGAATTACCGTCGTCGAAAAACACGAAATAATGTTAAGAGCCTATCCCATCAGGCTATTTTATTTGCCAGTTTGGCCTCGTGCAGTGCTCGAAATCCTTACGTACTACGTGTACGCTCCGGTTTCTCCGCACTGTCCATGTCCAAACTGCCTGCAACAATTACGCCCACTGGGATAGGTTTTAAGTCTGGTGAATATGCGACACATTTTTCAACGATTATTGCCCCGACGGCTATGGCTGGCAGGGCTGCCATGTCTGGCATTGCTGGGTTGCGTGCAGAGTCACAATAAGCCAGCTATTGATACGCCAGCAGAAGAAAAAATTCCGGTTTATCAACTGGCTGACTATCTTTCTACTGAATGCAGCGACATCTGGGCACTGCAAGGTAAGTCAACCGAAACCAATCCGCTTTACTGGCTGCGGGCGATGGATTGTGCTGATCGTTTAATGCCTGCGCAGTCGCGTCAGCAAGCCCGCCAATATGACGACGGCAGCTGGCAAAATACCTTCAAACAAGGGATTTTGCTCGCCGACGCCAAAATTACGCCTTATGAGCGCCGCCAGCTGGTCGCGCGCATTGATGCGTTAAGTACCGAGTTCCCGGCACAGGTTCGCCCACTGTATCAACTCTGGCGCGACGGTCAGGCGCTGCAACTGCAACTGGCGGAAGAGCGCCAACGCTACAGCAAACTCCAGCAGTCCAGCGACAGCGAACTGGATACTTTGCGCCAGCAACATCACGTTCTACAGCAGCAACTGGAGCTCACCACCCGCAAGCTGGAAAATCTGACCGATATTGAACGTCAGCTCTCGACCCGCAAACCGGCTGGCAATTTCTCGCCGGATACGCCGCACGAGAGTGAAAAGCCCGCGCCATCTACCCATGAGGTCACTCCTGATGAGCCATAAACCTGCGCATTTATTACTGGTCGATGACGATCCAGGATTGCTGAAACTGCTTGGCCTGCGTCTGACCAGTGAAGGCTACAGCGTGGTTACGGCGGAAAGTGGAGCTGAAGGATTGCGGATACTGAATCGTGAAAAAGTAGATTTAGTCATCAGCGATCTGCGGATGGATGAAATGGATGGTATGCAACTGTTTGCTGAAATCCAGAAAGTGCAGCCAGGTATGCCAGTAATCATCCTCACCGCGCATGGTTCCATTCCCGATGCGGTTGCCGCGACACAGCAGGGCGTGTTCAGTTTCCTCACCAAGCCCGTCGATAAAGACGCGCTGTATCAGGCAATTGATGATGCGCTGGAACAATCCGCGCCAACCACCTACGAACGCTGGCGCGAGGCGATTGTCACCCGCAGCCCGCTGATGCTGCGTTTGCTGGAACAGGCGAGGCTGGTGGCGCAGTCAGATGTTAGCGTTTTGATTAACGGTCAGAGCGGTACCGGGAAAGAGATTTTTGCCCAGGCGATCCACAACGCCAGCCCGCGCAACAGCAAGCCGTTTATTGCTATTAACTGTGGCGCATTGCCCGAGCAATTACTGGAGTCCGAGCTGTTTGGTCATGCGCGTGGTGCGTTTACTGGCGCTGTCAGCAATCGCGAAGGTTTATTCCAGGCGGCGGAAGGCGGTACGCTGTTTCTCGATGAGATTGGCGACATGCCCGCACCGTTGCAGGTCAAACTGCTACGCGTGTTGCAGGAGCGCAAAGTGCGCCCGCTGGGCAGCAACCGCGATATTGATATCGACGTGCGGATTATTTCCGCCACTCACCGCGACCTGCCAAAAGCGATGGCGCGCGGGGAATTCCGTGAAGATCTCTATTACCGCCTCAACGTTGTCAGCCTGAAAATTCCGGCACTGGCGGAGCGCACAGAAGACATTCCGCTACTGGCAAATCACCTGTTGCGCCAGGCGGCAGAGCGACATAAACCATTTGTCCGCGCGTTCTCCACCGATGCAATGAAACGCCTGATGACCGCGAGCTGGCCGGGCAACGTGCGCCAGTTGGTCAACGTGATTGAACAGTGCGTGGCGCTGACATCATCTCCGGTGATTAGTGATGCGTTAGTCGAGCAGGCGCTGGAGGGCGAAAACACGGCGCTGCCAACCTTTGTTGAGGCGCGTAATCAGTTTGAACTCAACTACTTGCGTAAGCTGCTGCAAATTACCAAAGGCAACGTCACCCACGCGGCGAGAATGGCGGGGCGCAACCGGACAGAATTTTATAAACTGCTTTCCCGACACGAGCTGGATGCAAACGATTTCAAGGAATGAATTGGCGTTATGTGTTACGTTTAGCAGATCAAAAGACAGGCGACCTTTTCAAGGAATAGCATGAAAAAGATTGATGCGATTATTAAACCCTTCAAGCTGGACGATGTCCGCGAAGCACTGGCTGAAGTCGGCATTACCGGCATGACGGTCACCGAGGTGAAAGGTTTTGGCCGCCAGAAAGGCCATACCGAGCTGTATCGCGGCGCGGAGTATATGGTGGATTTTCTGCCGAAAGTGAAAATTGAGATTGTCGTGCCGGACGACATTGTCGATATCTGCGTAGATACGATTATTCGCACGGCGCAAACCGGCAAAATCGGTGACGGTAAAATTTTCGTCTTTGACGTGGCACGGGTCATTCGTATCCGTACCGGCGAAGAGGACGACGCGGCAATTTAAACCGCGTCAGGGTTGCCGGGTGTCTCCATCCGGCAACCTCAAATCACAGCACTTTATGCGGGCCAAAGCATTCGTAATGAATGTTTTCCTGTTTCACCCCCAGTTCCACTAACTGTTTCGCGGCAAACTGCATGAAGCCAACCGGGCCGCAGAGATAGAACTGCATTGTCGGATCGCTGAACGCACCTTCCAGTTTGCTCAAATCCATCAGACCTTCACTATCAAACTGACCTTTAGCGCGATCGGCTTCGCTCGGCTGACGATACCAGGTGTGCGCGGTAAAGCGTGGCAGTGCTTGCCCCAGTTCCTTAACTTCATCGGCAAAGGCATGAACATCGCCATTTTCTGCCGCATGGAACCAGTTTACCTGAGCGCTATGACCTGCTTTTGCCAGCGTGTCGAGCATTGCCAGCATTGGTGTTTGACCGACACCGGCAGAGATTAACGTCACCGGCGTGTCATCTGCGATAGCCATAAAGAAATCACCTGCCGGAGCGACCAGTTTCACGACATCGCCAACATTGGCGTGATTGTGTAACCAGTTTGATACCTGCCCACCCTCTTCGCGTTTCACCGCAATACGATAGCCTTTGCCATCCGGTTTGCGAGTCAAAGAGTACTGACGAATTTCCTGATGCGGAAAACCTTCCGGCTTCAGCCAGACGCCGAGATATTGCCCTGGACGGTATTCCGCCACTGCGCCGCCGTCCACCGGCTCAAGTTCGAAGCTGGTGATAAGCGTGCTGCGCGGTGTTTTAGCTACAATGCGGAAATCGCGAGTACCTTCCCAGCCACCGGCTTTGCTGGCGTTTTCGTTATAGATTTCTGCCTCGCGATTGATAAATACATTAGCCAGTACGCCATAGGCTTTACCCCACGCGTCCAGCACTTCCTGGCCCGGACTGAACATTTCGTCCAGCGTCGCCAACAGGTGTTCACCGACGATATTGTATTGTTCCGGTTTGATCTGGAAGCTGGTGTGTTTCTGAGCGATTTTTTCAACCGCTGGCAGCAGCGCAGGCAGGTTTTCGATATTGCTGGCGTAGGCGGCAATGGCGTTAAACAAGGCTTCACGTTGATCGCCATTACGCTGGTTACTCATGTTAAAAATATCTTTGAGTTCTGGGTTATGAGTAAACATACGGTCGTAGAAATGGGCGGTTAACTTTGGCCCTGTTTCCACCAGTAAAGGGATGGTGGCTTTTACTGTAGCGATGGTTTGAGCGTCAAGCATATGGTCTTCCTTTTTTTGCATCTTAATTGATGTATCTCAAATGCATCTTATAAAAAATAGCCCTGCAATGTAAATGGTTCTTTGGTGTTTTTCATGAGGAATGTGATGAAGTGAAAAATTTGCATCACAAACCTGAAAAGAAATCCGTTTACGGTTGCAAGCTCTTTATTCTCCAAAGCCTTGCGCAGCCTGAAGGTAATCGTTTGCGTAAATTCCTTTGTCAAGACCTGTTATCGCACAATGATTCGGTTATACTGTTCGCCGTTGTCCAACAGGACCGCCTATAAAGGCCGAAAATTTTATTGTTAGCTGAGTCAGGAGATGCGGATGTTAAAGCGTGAAATGAACATTGCCGATTATGATGCCGAACTGTGGCAGGCTATGGAGCAGGAAAAAGTACGTCAGGAAGAGCACATCGAACTGATCGCCTCCGAAAACTACACCAGCCCGCGCGTAATGCAGGCGCAGGGTTCTCAGCTGACCAACAAATATGCTGAAGGTTATCCGGGCAAACGCTACTACGGCGGTTGCGAGTATGTTGATATCGTTGAACAACTGGCGATCGATCGCGCGAAAGAACTGTTCGGCGCTGACTACGCTAACGTCCAGCCGCACTCCGGCTCCCAGGCGAACTTTGCGGTCTACACCGCGCTGCTGGAACCCGGCGACACCGTTCTGGGTATGAACCTGGCGCATGGCGGTCACCTGACTCACGGTTCTCCGGTTAACTTCTCCGGTAAACTGTACAACATCGTTCCTTACGGTATCGATGCTACCGGTCATATCGACTACGCCGATCTGGAAAAACAAGCCAAAGAACACAAGCCGAAAATGATCATCGGTGGCTTCTCTGCATATTCTGGCGTGGTTGACTGGGCGAAAATGCGTGAAATCGCTGACAGCATCGGTGCTTACCTGTTCGTTGATATGGCGCACGTTGCGGGACTGGTCGCTGCTGGCGTCTACCCGAACCCGGTTCCTCATGCTCACGTAGTGACTACCACCACTCACAAAACCCTGGCGGGTCCGCGCGGCGGCCTGATCCTGGCGAAAGGCGGTAGCGAAGAACTGTACAAAAAACTGAACTCTGCCGTTTTCCCTGGTGGTCAGGGCGGCCCGTTGATGCACGTAATCGCTGGTAAAGCGGTTGCTCTGAAAGAAGCGATGGAACCTGAGTTCAAAACTTACCAACAGCAGGTCGCGAAAAACGCTAAAGCGATGGTAGAAGTATTCCTGGAGCGCGGCTACAAAGTGGTTTCCGGCGGTACTGATAACCACCTGTTCCTGGTTGATCTGGTTGATAAAAACCTGACCGGTAAAGAAGCTGACGCCGCTCTGGGCCGTGCTAACATCACCGTCAACAAAAACAGCGTACCGAACGATCCGAAGAGCCCGTTTGTAACCTCCGGTATTCGCGTGGGTACTCCGGCGATTACACGTCGTGGCTTTAAAGAAGCCGAAGCGAAAGAACTGGCTGGCTGGATGTGTGACGTGCTGGACAGCATCAATGATGAAGCCGTTATCGAGCGCATCAAAGGTAAAGTTCTCGACATCTGCGCACGTTACCCGGTTTACGCATAAGCGAAACGGTGATTTGCTGACAATGTGCTCGTTGTTCATGCCGGATGCGGTGTGAACGCCTTATCCGGCCTACAAATTATTGCAAATTCAAGATATTGCAATCTCCGTGTTGGCCTGCTAAGCGTAGCGCATCAGGCAATTTTTCGTTTGAGATCATCAAGGCTTTCTTCGGGAAGCCTTGTTACGTTATCGCGCCATCAAATCTGTCGTAACTGCGCCTCAACATACAAATAGCCAATCCCAAGCACCTGCTGTGCGCGGCTTAATTGCCCAAAGCCAATTTGCGTCGCTTTCACGCTCGGTCCTTCGTCACGGTCGAACGGGTTAAATCCTGTCTGGCGAATAATGGAATTAAGCCAGTTCTCACCAAAGGCGCAGCTGCGACCATACAGCCAAATCTGATTAATATTGAGGATATTGAGGAAGTTATACAGACTCAAACCAATGGCGTTGGCACTGCGGTCAACCCAGCTGGTGATCCACGGTTCTCCACTCTGCCAGGCAGCGATTAATTGTGCGGTTGTCAATTTTTCAGGATCAAGCTGAGTATTAACCGGTTGTGATTTTAGCCATACTCGCGCCTGTTTTTTTAATGCGCTTAACGAGGCGACGGTTTCCAGGCAGCCATAACGTCCACAGTCGCAGGCGACGCCATCCGGATTAACGATGGTGTGACCAATCTGTCCGCTACCATACAAACTGCCGCGATAAATTTGCTCGTTAATCACGAACGACGAGCCAATACCGTAATCAACGTTGATCACGCAGAAATCCCGTCCTTGCGAATTATTTTGCCATTTCTCCGCAAGCGCCAGCATCACGCAGTCATTATCGACCATCACCCGAATGCCCAGCTTCTCTTCCAGCAGATACTTCACCTCAACCGGCGTTGTCCACGGCGCTTGCGGCATGGTTTGCGACACGCCAGTCACTGGATCAACCTGACCGTGGATTGCCAGCGCCAGGTTGATAGTACGGTCCGGCCACAGTTTACGATGACGATGCCAGCATTTTTCGATTTCGGACAACAGAGCCTGCGGTGTCGGTGCATCAATCTGAAAATATTCAAATTCGCCTTTCGGACTTAAACAGGCATTAGCGACCTGACACTCAATGCTGGTGGGCGTCACGTTCAGGCACAGCGTCCAGTCACCTTCCGGCGCGATCAGCCATGTACCGCTACTGTGCCCGCGCGTCTGGCTTTCATCGTCGATATTCACCACCCGTTTTTCGCTTTCCAGCTCCTGCAAAATATTACTGACCGCCGGAATTGAAATTTGCGCCAGCCGGGCCAGCGTTGATTTATTGGCGCGCTTTTGCCGGTACAGCAGTTCCAGAATCACGCATTTGTTATGGTGGCGGATCTGTTGATTGTTAATGCAGGCTTTCATCTTCACTAAACCTTGTTTAGTTAATTGCGTGATTATTCCGCGAAAACATTGCCAGATTGTTCAATACACTGCCACAAATCTTTTAATTCAGTATGTCTTGTTAATATTGAGGGCACCATGACTCCAGTAAAAGTGTGGCAAGAGCGCGTTGAGATCCCGACTTATGAAACAGGTCCGCAGGATATACACCCTATGTTCCTGGAAAATCGCGTTTATCAGGGATCGTCCGGTGCGGTTTATCCCTACGGCGTGACCGATACGCTGAGCGAGCAGAAAGTCCTGAAATCCTGGCAAGCGGTGTGGCTGGAAAACGACTATATCAAAGTGATGATCCTGCCGGAGTTGGGCGGTCGGGTGCATCGCGCGTGGGATAAAGTGAAACAGCGCGATTTTGTCTATCACAATGAGGTGATTAAACCGGCGCTGGTAGGGCTATTGGGGCCGTGGATTTCGGGCGGGATTGAGTTTAACTGGCCACAACACCATCGCCCGACTACCTTTATGCCCGTTGATTTCACCATCGAAGCCCATGAAGACGGCGCACAGACGGTGTGGGTCGGCGAAACGGAGCCGATGCACGGTTTACAGGTGATGACCGGTTTCACACTACGCCCTGACCGGGCGGCGCTGGAGATTGCCAGTCGCGTCTATAACGGCAATGCCACGCCGCGTCATTTCTTGTGGTGGGCTAACCCGGCAGTGAAAGGTGGCGAAGGGCATCAGAGCGTTTTCCCGCCGGATGTAACGGCGGTGTTTGATCACGGCAAACGGGCTGTTTCAGCTTTCCCTATCGCTACCGGCACTTACTACAAAGTGGACTACTCCGCCGGAGTGGATATTTCTCGCTATAAAAATGTGCCAGTGCCGACTTCGTATATGGCCGAAAAATCGCAGTACGATTTTGTTGGCGCATGGTGTCACGATGAAGATGGCGGTTTGCTACACGTTGCCAACCACCACATCGCGCCAGGTAAAAAACAGTGGAGCTGGGGACACAGTGAATTCGGCCAGGCGTGGGATAAGAGCCTGACCGACAATAACGGCCCGTATATCGAACTGATGACGGGTATTTTTGCCGATAACCAGCCCGATTTTACCTGGCTTGATGCTTACGAAGAGAAGCGTTTCGAGCAGTATTTCCTGCCTTATCATTCTCTGGGCATGGTGCAAAACGCCTCCCGCGATGCGGTGATTAAACTCCAGCGTAGCGAGCGGGGGATTGAGTGGGGGCTGTATGCCATCTCCCCGTTGAAAGGATGCCGCCTGGCGATCCGCGAAATCGGCAAATGCAACGCGTTGCTCGACGATGCCGTGGCTCTGACGCCAGCGACCGCCATTCAGGGCGTGTTGCATGGTATCAATCCTGACAGACTAACCATTGAACTCTCCGATGCCGATGGCAATATCGTACTGAGTTATCAGGAACATCAGCCACAAGAGTTGCCGTTGCCAGACGTCGCCAAAGCGCCACTGGCAGCACAAGAGATTACCAGTACAGATGAAGCCTGGTTTATCGGTCAGCATCTGGAGCAATATCATCATGCCAGCCGTTCACCGTTCGATTACTACCTGCGCGGCGTGGCGCTGGACCCGCTGGATTATCGCTGTAACCTGGCGTTGGCGATGCTGGAATATAACCGCGCTGATTACCCACAAGCGGTGGCGTATGCCACTCAGGCGCTGAAACGCGCACATGTGCTGAACAAAAACCCGCAGTGCGGACAGGCGAGTTTAATTCGCGCCAGTGCTTACGAACGTCAGGGGCAATATCAACAAGCCGAAGAGGATTTCTGGCGTGCGGTCTGGAGCGGAAACAGTAAAGCCGGTGGCTATTATGGTCTGGCACGGCTGGCGGCGCGTAATGGTCACTTCGACGCGGGTCTGGATTTTTGCCAACAAAGTCTTCGCGCCTGCCCAACCAATCAGGAAGTGCTTTGCCTGCATAACCTGCTGCTGGTGTTAAGTGGTCGTCAGGACAACGCGCGTTTGCAGCGAGAGAAGTTGCTGCGTGATTATCCGCTGAACGCCACTCTGTGGTGGCTGAACTGGTTCGATGGTTGTAGCGAATCTGCCCTCGTACAGTGGCGAGGTCTGTGTCAGGGACGCGACGTTAACGCCCTGATGACCGCCGGGCAACTGATTAACTGGGGCATGCCCGCTCTGGCGGCAGAGATGCTGAACGCACTGGACTGTCAGCGCACGCTACCGCTTTACCTGCAAGCCAGCTTGCTGCCGAAAGCTGAACGCGGCGAACTGGTCGCAAAAGCCATTGATGTTTTCCCGCAGTTTGTCCGTTTCCCTAATACGCTGGAAGAGGTTGCGGCGCTGGAGAGTATTGAAGAGTGCTGGTTTGCCCGGCATTTACTGGCCTGTTTCTACTACAACAAGCGCAGCTACGGCAAAGCAATTGCCTTATGGCAACGTTGCGTTGAGATGTCGCCGGAGTTTGCCGACGGCTGGCGTGGGCTGGCAATCCATGCGTGGAATAAGCAGCATGATTATGAACTGGCCGCGCGTTATCTTGATAGTGCTTATCAGCTTGCGCCGCAGGATGCTCGTCTGCTTTTTGAACGGGATTTGCTGGATAAGCTAACCGGAGCCGCACCGGAGAAACGACTGGCTCGTCTGGAAAATAATCTGGAAATTGCTCTGAAACGCGACGACATGACCGCAGAATTGCTCAATTTGTGGCATCTCACTGGTCAGGCGGACAAAGCGGCAGACATTCTCGCCACGCGTAAATTCCATCCGTGGGAAGGTGGGGAAGGGAAGGTCACCAGCCAGTTTATCCTCAACCAGTTATTACGCGCCTGGCAGCATCTTGATGCCAGAGAGCCGCAGCAGGCCAGCGAACTGCTTCATGCCGCGTTGCATTATCCGGAGAATTTAAGCGAAGGCCGTTTACCGGGGCAAACTGACAACGACATCTGGTTCTGGCAGGCGATATGCGCCAAGGCGCAGGGCGATGAAACTGCAGCGACGCGTTGTTTACGTCTGGCGGCGACCGGCGATCGCACCATTAACATCCACAGTTATTACAACGATCAGCCGGTTGATTATCTCTTCTGGCAAGGGATGGCGCTGCGATTACTGGGCGAACAACAAACCGCACAGCAACTGTTTAGTGAAATGAAACAGTGGGCGCAAGAGATGGCAAAAACCAGTATCGAAGCGGATTTCTTTGCCGTCTCGCAACCTGACTTGTTATCGCTGTATGGCGATTTACAACAGCAACATAAAGAAAAATGTCTGATGGTGGCGATGCTGGCGGCTGCGGGATTAGGCGAGATTGCGCAATACGAATCTGCTCGCGCTGAATTGACGGCGATTAATCCAGCCTGGCCGAAAGCGGCATTATTCACCACCGTGATGCCTTTTATTTTTAGCTACGTTCACTAAACACTATTAACTGTAATATTTGAGCGGCACGCGCTGCCGCTCACGCTCAAATAATTAAAATAAGCCGTTGTAAATAAAAACCCTACAGGAGGCACTATGCCTAAAAAAATGAGAACAACCCGTAATCTATTATTAATGGCTACGCTATTAGGTAGCACACTATTTGCCAACGCTGCGGAAAAAGAAATGACCATTGGTGCAATATACCTTGATACCCAGGGATATTACGCCGGAGTGCGCCAGGGCGTTCAGGATGCGGCAAAAGATTCTTCAGTACAGGTACAGTTAATTGAAACTAACGCCCAGGGCGATATTTCGAAAGAAAGTACCTTTGTTGATACCCTCGTGGCGCGTAATGTCGATGCCATTATTTTGTCGGCAGTGTCCGAAAATGGCAGTAGCCGCACCGTTCGCCGCGCCAGTGAGGCGGGTATTCCGGTGATTTGCTACAACACCTGTATTAATCAAAAGGGTGTCGATAAATATGTCTCGGCATATCTGGTTGGCGATCCGCTGGAATTTGGTAAAAAACTGGGTAACGCTGCCGCAGATTATTTTATTGCCAACAAAATTGACCAGCCGAAAATTGCTGTCATCAATTGCGAAGCCTTTGAAGTTTGTGTGCAACGACGTAAAGGGTTTGAAGAAGTATTAAAAGCCCGCGTTCCCGGCGCGAAAATTGTCGCTAATCAGGAAGGGACTGTTTTAGATAAAGCGATTTCTGTTGGTGAAAAACTGATTATCTCCACGCCAGATCTCAACGCCATTATGGGGGAATCGGGTGGAGCGACACTCGGCGCGGTAAAAGCGGTACGTAATCAAAATCAGGCTGGAAAAATTGCCGTTTTCGGTTCAGATATGACCACTGAAATTGCTCAGGAACTGGAAAATAACCAGGTGCTGAAAGCGGTAGTGGATATTTCCGGTAAGAAAATGGGCAATGCTGTTTTCGCGCAAACATTGAAGGTTATCAATAAACAAGCCGACGGTGAAAAAGTGATTCAGGTACCAATCGATCTCTATACCAAAACGGAAGACGGTAAACAGTGGCTGGCAACGCACGTTGATGGTCTGCCCTAATCGCTGATTCGCAGAGGTCCCTATGTTCACGGCAACAGAGGCAGTTCCGGTAGCAAAAGTGGTGGCAGGAAATAAGCGTTACCCCGGCGTCGTTGCGCTGGATAACGTTAACTTTACGCTCAATAAAGGCGAAGTTCGCGCGCTGTTAGGCAAAAACGGTGCGGGAAAATCGACCCTCATTCGAATGCTTACCGGTAGCGAACGTCCGGATAGCGGTGATATCTGGATTGGCGAGACGCGACTGGAAGGCGACGAAGCTACGCTGACTCGCCGTGCCGCTGAACTGGGGGTACGCGCGGTTTATCAGGAATTAAGTCTGGTGGAGGGGCTGACGGTGGCGGAAAACCTCTGCCTCGGTCAGTGGCCCCGCCGCAACGGCATGATTGATTACCTGCAAATGGCGCAGGATGCCCAACGTTGCTTACAGGCGCTGGGCGTCGATGTTAGCCCTGAACAACTTGTTTCGACACTAAGCCCGGCGCAAAAGCAACTGGTGGAAATTGCGCGGGTGATGAAAGGCGAGCCGCGCGTGGTCATTCTTGATGAACCTACCAGTTCGCTTGCCAGTGCGGAAGTTGAACTGGTGATCAGCGCTGTGAAAAAGATGTCGGCACTGGGCGTGGCGGTGATTTATGTCAGCCACCGGATGGAAGAAATTCGCCGCATTGCCTCCTGTGCCACCGTTATGCGCGATGGTCAGGTGGCGGGCGATGTGATGCTCGAAAACACCTCCACGCATCATATTGTGTCGCTAATGCTAGGGCGCGATCACGTTGATATTGCGCCGGTAGCCCCTCAGGAAATTGTGGATCAGGCCGTGCTGGAAGTCCGTGCATTACGCCATAAGCCCAAGCTGGAGGATATCAGCTTTACGTTACGTCGCGGCGAAGTGCTTGGCATTGCTGGCCTGCTGGGGGCAGGGCGCAGTGAATTGCTGAAGGCGATTGTTGGGCTGGAGACGTATGAACAGGGCGAAATTGTTATCAACGGCGAGAAAATCACGCGCCCCGATTACGGCGAGATGCTGAAACGCGGCATTGGCTATACGCCAGAAAACCGCAAAGAAGCGGGGATCATTCCCTGGCTGGGCGTTGACGAAAATACGGTACTGACCAATCGGCAAAAAATCAGCGCCAACGGTGTGCTGCAATGGTCCACCATCCGCCGCCTGACCGAAGAGGTGATGCAGCGGATGACGGTCAAGGCAGCCAGCAGCGAAACGCCCATCGGCACGCTTTCTGGCGGCAATCAGCAAAAAGTGGTGATCGGTCGTTGGGTCTATGCCGCCAGCCAGATTTTATTGCTCGACGAGCCAACGCGCGGCGTCGATATCGAAGCCAAACAGCAGATTTACCGTATTGTCCGCGAGCTGGCTGCCGAAGGGAAAAGCGTGGTGTTTATCTCCAGTGAAGTGGAGGAGTTGCCGCTGGTGTGCGACCGCATCCTGTTATTACAGCACGGTACGTTCTCGCAGGAGTTTCACTCGCCGGTCAATGTGGATGAGCTGATGTCCGCCATTCTGTCTGTGCACTGATGAATTTTACCGAGGAACCTGAAGATGTCTGCTTCGTCATTACCATTGCCGCAGGGCAAGAGCGTCTCGCTCAAACAATTTGTCAGTCGCCATATTAATGAGATCGGTTTGCTGGTGGTAATCGCCATTCTTTATCTGGTCTTCTCCCTGAATGCGCCTGGCTTTATCTCATTGAATAACCAAATGAACGTGCTGCGCGATGCTGCCACCATCGGGATCGCCGCCTGGGCGATGACGCTGATTATTATCTCCGGTGAAATTGATGTCAGCGTTGGACCGATGGTGGCTTTTGTCTCGGTGTGCCTGGCATTTTTGCTGCAATTTGACGTTCCACTGGCGATTGCTTGTCTGCTGGTGTTGCTGTTAGGCGCGCTGATGGGGACGCTGGCCGGCGTGCTGCGCGGCGTGTTTAACGTGCCCAGTTTCGTTGCCACGCTGGGGCTGTGGAGCGCCCTGCGCGGAATGGGGCTGTTTATGACCAACGCCCTGCCAGTGCCGATTGACGAAAACGAGGTGCTGGACTGGTTAGGTGGACAATTTCTCGGTGTGCCGGTATCCGCGCTGATCATGATGGTGTTGTTTGCGCTGTTTGTGTTCATTAGCCGCAAAACCGCCTTCGGGCGCTCGGTTTTTGCTGTTGGCGGTAATGCCACGGCGGCGCAGTTGTGCGGTATTAACGTTCGTCGGGTACGCATTCTTATTTTTACCCTTTCGGGATTATTAGCGGCGGTGACCGGCATTTTGCTGGCAGCTCGCCTCGGTTCTGGTAACGCAGGTGCGGCAAACGGTCTGGAGTTTGACGTCATCGCCGCGGTCGTGGTCGGCGGTACGGCACTTTCCGGCGGTCGCGGTTCCTTGTTCGGTACGTTGCTTGGTGTGCTGGTGATTACGCTAATCGGTAACGGTCTGGTGTTGCTCGGGATTAACTCTTTTTTCCAGCAGGTGGTGCGCGGCGTCATCATCGTGGTGGCGGTTCTGGCGAATATCTTGCTGACCCAGCGAAGCAGTAAAGCGAAACGCTAAACCTTAACGCCCCTGGCGCGGGTGCGGCAGGGATGAAAATTAATCGTATTGTTAATGAGGGATTTATGAAAACGATGCTGGCAGCTTATTTACCAGGAAATTCGACCGTCGATCTGCGGGAAGTTGCGGTGCCGACGCCGGGGATTAACCAGGTACTGATCAAAATGAAATCCTCCGGAATTTGCGGGAGCGATGTCCACTATATCTACCACCAGCACCGCGCTACGGCGGCGGCACCCGATAAACCGTTATACCAGGGATTTATCAACGGTCATGAACCGTGCGGGCAGATTGTGGCGATGGGGCAAGGCTGCCGCCATTTTAAAGAGGGCGACCGCGTGCTGGTGTATCACATTTCTGGCTGTGGTTTTTGCCCGAACTGCCGTCGCGGTTTTCCTATCTCTTGTACTGGCGAAGGAAAAGCCGCTTACGGCTGGCAGCGTGACGGCGGTCATGCCGAATATCTGCTGGCGGAAGAAAAAGATCTGATCCTCCTGCCGGACGCGCTGAGCTATGAAGATGGTGCGTTTATCAGTTGCGGCGTTGGTACAGCGTATGAAGGGATTTTGCGCGGCGAAGTTTCCGGCAGTGATAACGTGCTGGTGGTCGGTCTGGGGCCGGTCGGCATGATGGCGATGATGCTGGCGAAAGGTCGCGGTGCAAAAAGGATCATCGGCGTTGATATGCTGCCGGAACGTCTGGCGATGGCGAAACAGTTAGGGGTGATGGATCACGGCTATTTAGCAACGACCGAAGGTCTGCCGCAGATTATCGCCGAACTCACCCGCGGTGGCGCGGATGTTGCGCTCGATTGTTCAGGTAATGCCGCAGGTCGCTTACTGGCGTTGCAATCCACTGCTGACTGGGGACGGGTGGTTTACATCGGGGAAACCGGAAAAGTGGAGTTCGAGGTTAGCGCTGATCTGATGCATCATCAACGGCGGATTATTGGCTCCTGGGTGACCAGTCTGTTCCATATGGAAAAATGCGCCCACGATTTAACGGACTGGAAACTGTGGCCGCGTAATGCCATTACCCATCGCTTCTCACTGGAACAGGCAGGAGATGCCTATGCGCTGATGGCGAGCGGTAAATGCGGGAAAGTTGTGATTAACTTCCCGGATTAAGGAGTCAGCGGATGACCATCTATACCTTATCTCACGGGCCGCTAAAGCTGGACGTTTCTGACCGGGGCGGCGTCATCGAAGGCTTCTGGCGTGACGCGACGCCGCTCTTACGTCCCGGTAAAAAAAGCGGTGTGGCAACCGATGCCTCTTGTTTTCCGCTGGTGCCGTTTGCAAACCGGGTGAGCGGCAATCGTTTTGTCTGGCAGGGGCGTGAGTATCAACTGCAACCGAATGTTGAGTGGGATGCGCACTATCTGCACGGCGACGGCTGGCTGGGGCAGTGGCAATGTGTCTCGCGCAGCGATGATAGCTTGTGTCTGGTGTATGAACATCGCAGCGGTGTTTATCACTATCGGGTAAGTCAGGCGTTTCATTTAACGGCAGATACGCTGACGGTGACGCTCTCTGTCACCAATCAAGGGGCAGAGACGCTGCCATTTGGTACCGGCTGGCATCCTTATTTCCCGTTGTCACCACAAACGCGGATTCAGGCGCAGGCGAGCGGTTACTGGCTGGAGCGGGAGCAGTGGCTGGCGGGTGAGTTTTGCGAGCAGCTACCGCAGGAGCTGGATTTCAACCAGCTCGCGCCGTTGCCGCACCAGTGGGTAAACAATGGCTTTGCCGGATGGAATGGTCAGGCCCGCATCGAGCAGCCGCAGGAGGGTTATGCCATCATCATGGAAACGACGCCACCTGCACCATGTTATTTCATCTTTGTTTCCGACCCGGCGTTTGATAAAGGATATGCGTTTGATTTCTTCTGTCTGGAACCGATGAGCCATGCGCCGGATGACCATCATCGCCCGGAAGGAGGTGACCTCATTGCGCTTGCGCCGGGGGAATCAACAACGTCAGAGATGTCGTTGCGGGTTGCGTTACTGTAATTTATAAAATGCCGGATAAGGCGTTCACGCCGCATCCGGCATCTTTCCTAACGCCGATCGAGAGAAATTGCCCCCGGCCCGGTAATTGCCAACAGCAGGAATGCGCCAGCGATACTGACATTCTTCCAGAAATTAATCATATTTGGCCCAACCGCATCGCCGGTCATATCCCAGTAATGGTGACCAATCACCGCCGTACCCAGCGTGTAGAAAATAAACAGCACCGCCAGCGGACGGGTGAAAAAGCCAAGCACGATTAAAATCGCGGCGGGTACTTCCATAACTACCGCAATAATCGCTGCCAGCATCGGCATCGGCGCGCCCAGCGAGGCCATATATTGGACCGTACCGTCAAAGCCCATCATTTTGGGAAAACCAAAAATAATGAAAATTAAGACCACGGCGATACGGGCAATTAATAACAAAACGGGGCGGGCAGCACCAAAATCAAAATAACGTAGTGTGTTCATAACCAATCCCTTTGCAAGATAATGTGATTTAAACGTAATACACACTCTGGTACCTCGCCACGCCCCAGGCGTTGAGATATTCGCTAATTATCCTGGTTACAGTGATTTAAGCGCGATGTCCTCATCTATCAGCAGTTTCGCATCAAACGTTTTGCCGCTCTGGATCCATTTGCGGATTGGGCGAATCTCACGGCCCTGATTCAGCGTGACTGCACCGATAAGCACGCCGTTTTGCAGATTAAACCAAATCGCCTTCTGAGTTTCCGGGTTGCCACGACAAATCCAGTCATCGCCATGCATATCGCCAATAAACTGTAAGTTATCACTGTACTGATCGCTCCAGAACCACGGCGGCGGCAGTCGCGGAAGCGGTAGCCCCAACATTGCGGAAGCGGCAATTTGCGCCTGGTTATTGGCGTTTTCCCAGCTTTCGCAGCGGTGTAGTGCACCATTATCAAGACGGGTGATTGCCACATCGCCACCGGCAAAGATCGCGGGATCGCAGGTGCGGCAAGCTTCATCAATGACAATACCATTGGCAGTATCAAGGTTGGCCTCGCGAGCCAGTTGGTCGTTGGCGCTGATACCAATACCGTAAATCACCACATCGGCCTGAAGCGTTTCGCCACTTTGCAGCGTCAGTTCTACTTTTTCACCATCGACCACATGTTCAATGGCATGATTGAGCAGAATGCTCACACCAGCCTGCTGATGGCGCTGTAAAAGATAGTGTTGCACGGGTGGTGGTGCATTACGGCCCATGACGGTTGCCGCCAGTTCAATCACTGTCACCTTACATCCACGCTGCGTGGCGCTGGCAGCCAGTTCCAGACCAATAGTTCCGGCACCGACAATCACGACTGACCGTTCGGGCTGCAGAACTTCTCGCAGTCTGGCGGCATCGCCGGCATGGCGCAGGGTAAAGCAGCGTTCTCCCAGTGCGTCAAGCAATGGCAGCGGTCGGGCTGCCGCGCCAGTAGCAATAAACAGCTGATCCCAGTGCCAGCTTTCGCCGTTGGCTAACGCAAGTTCTCGTGTGTCGCGGCCCAGCGTTTTGATGGTTACGCCAGAATGCAGATGAACATTGTTTTCCTGCCACCAGTTAGCGGGTAACACCGACTGCAACTGTGGGGAATCCTCCAGCAACATGGCTTTCGAGAGCGGTGGACGTTCATATGGAAGATGCTGCTCATCAGAAAACAAATGCAGCTCACCGGTGAATCCTTGCTGGCGTAGCGAAGCCGCAGCCATGGCCGCCGCTTGCCCGCCACCGACAATAATGATCGTTTTTTCTTTCATCGTACTTCCTTAAAGATCCAGCCCTGCCGCTACGTGGCGAATTCCGCGAATAGCTAATCCCGCATCAGCGTTGATCATCACCCCGCTTAATGCGCGATTATTGCGCCGCGATGCCAACATCACATACGGACCCGTAAAATCCGCCGGTTGCGGGAAAAATTGCAGCGGTAATATGGCGGCAATTTTCTCCGGCGTCAGAGACTGCATTATCGAGGTTTCACTTTGCCCGAGCGCCTGTGGGCCGCGCAGGTCGCTGGCCATACCACACGGGCCGACGCCATTCACCCGCACTTTCGGTGCCAGTTCATAAGCCAGTTGGCGAATAAGTCCGGTTGCGGCATGTTTACTGGCGGTGTACAGCGGGCCACCGCCGCCGGGATACCAGGCGGCATTTGACAGTGTGAAAATCATGCTGCCTTCACTGGCGATTAACGCCGGAGCGCAGGCTTTTGCGCCCAGCAGGTAACCGAGTACGTTGACGTTAAACAGCTCGTGGAAGCCGGTTTCGAGCGTCTCTGCGGGAGTATTAACCAGTGAGGCATTGTGATCCCAGATGCCCGCATTGCCGATAAAACAATCCAGCTTGCCAGAACGAGTCAGGATCTGATCGACCGCGCGTTGATAATCGGCATAGCAGGTCACGTTACCTTCCACCGCCAGAATATGTTCGCCAAATCGCTGACGCAGACTGGCGACTTTTGCCGCCGACAGTTCCAGCGTGGCAACCTGCGCACCTTCTTCGATAAATCGCTCGACCAGCGCCAGGCCTAATCCCGATCCGCCACCTGTAATAAAGATGGACTCGTTATGCAGATCGCTCATGGCTGCGCCTCCGGTAAGTCGATGAAGATATCACCACCTTCAACGTGTACTGGATAAGTGGTTAGCGGATCGGTGGCGGGCAGGCATAACGCTTTCCCCGTCTTCAGGCAAAAGCTGGCGGCGTGCAGTGGGCACTCTACCGTAGCATCATCTTCCAGATACCCTTCTGACATCGACGCATTACCATGACTGCAACGATCGTTAATGGCATAAAACTCGCCGCCAACGTTGAACAGGGCGATGACGGGCGAGGTATCGATCCGGAGAGCCTCACCCTCCGGCACATCCGCAACGGGACACGCATAAATTCGATTCATCAGAACAGTACACTCAGGTTATGGGACGTGATCACCGCTTGATCCAGGATGATATCCCGTTCCAGCAAGCGCCAGTTGCCATCTTCCAGACGACGAACTTTGTCAAAACGAGTCCCGACATACAACGTTTCATCGCGCTCTTTTTGTGCCCGATAAAGCAGATAATTTACCCGCACAGCAAACACGTCTGGGGTGTCTGTTTCGCTTACCTGGCAGTTGCTGATTAAGTGACGGGTGCGTGACGGCGGTTCTTCTGCCCAGGCCATGCCCGTTTCCAGACGGGCGATTCGCCGTTCCAGCTGGTCTTTGGTGTCATTAAAAATCCAGGTTGTCGGTGGCTGAACGCCTTTGCGGCGGTCACGCGTTTGCGCGTTAACCGTGGTGCGCATGGTGTAACGAATCTCTTCGTCGAGCTGCGCTAGCCAGTCACGAAATTTCCAGTCATCCAGCAGACTGGCTTCGTGATAGAGAAACTGGCTAATGCGGTGATGTAACTCCAGTGAAACCTGCGCACTCATTTCATCACCTCCTGCTGGTATGCGGCGGTTTTATCGAGCACTTCCTGCCAGCTTTCGCTGCTCAGGAGATCGGCCCAGCGTTGATACATTCCACGGGCGGCCGTTTCTGAGAAGATATAGTTTGTAATGCCTGGAATGCCGTCGTCGCGATGTTTTTCCTGACCAAGCCCCATTTCCAGACACAGTTTGCTGTTGCGGGCGCGGTGACCTTTCAGCAATTTCTGGATTTCACACCAGTTCTCCGAGTCATCCTGCTCGAGAAAACCAGCAGGACCAAAAGCACGAGTGGCGCTGTTTTCAAAAGCGGCTTTAACCTCATCAGAGGCGGCTTTGTCAGTAATACAGAACGCCCATACTTCGACTTGATCTGGGCCGCGCGGATGCCAGACGCGGAGTGTGGCAGTGCCGTTGAGCCAGGAAAGCGTGGGGAAAATATTGTTATGACCCGCCAGGCGCAGGGCGCGAACTTCACCTAAACGTTGTTCTGCTTCGGCATAGGTTTCGCGGTAATAGCTGGAAACCGCGCCATCGACCCAGACATTAGCATCCGGTTTTTCAGTAAAGAAGAAACCGCTACCGTGACCGTCCTGACCAAATTGCAGCGCATCTTTGGCGGTTTCCCACACCGGGCGGGCGGTTTGTCCATCACCGAGACGCTTATCGCTGCCATCATCTTTCGCCCCTAATACCTGAACGGCAGAAGCATGGCTGAACAGGGCGTGATACTGGTCACTGGCGAACTGCTCTGCCGGGAATTTCCAGTTGCAGTTGATCACCCACTTCTGTACGCCGCCGACAATTTCGGTGCCGCCTTCGCGACGATCCAGCATGCCATCCAGATACCAGGCAATGTCACCCAGGTAATCACGCAGGCCCGGCGCGGAGGTATCCCAGTTGCCAAAAATCAGCCCCTTATAACTCTCCACACAGGGAACTTCGTTTAACCCCCAGTGGGATTTACACAGCCCTTGTGGGTAGGCGCGAGGTTCCAGCGGTACATCAATCAACTCGCCGTTAATACCATAAGACCAGCCATGATACGGGCAGGTAAAGGCGCGAGTGTTGCCGCAATCGGCATAACTCACACGCATGGCCCGGTGGCGGCATTGGTTGAGAAACGCCTTGATGCTGCCGTCTTTCTGGCGCACCACGACAACCGCATCTTCTCCCATGTAGGTGTTAAAAAAATCACCGGGTTTAGGGATCTGGCTTTCATGAGCGAGAAACAGCCAGCAACGACCGAAAATGCGCTCAAGCTCCAGTTGGTAAATATCCGGGTCGGTATAAATACGCGGAGTAACCCGACCGTTTTGGGTGTCAATCAGTTGGTAAATGTTCAAATCTGAGGGTGTGGTCATATTTTTTAATCCTGAAAGATAAGATGTATTGACCTTCTATTTTTGTGCCATAAGGATGTTGCTGGTTGGTTGCTGATATGTGAAATAGTTAATTTCTACCAACTGAGACGTTTTTTCGATAACAAGGGGAAGGTGATGGAACTACGGCATTTACGCTATTTTGTCGCAGTGGCGCAGGCACTGAACTTTACCCGTGCGGCGGAAAAACTGCATACCTCACAGCCTTCGTTAAGCAGCCAGATCCGCGATCTCGAAAACTGTGTTGGTGTTCCGCTACTGGTACGTGATAAACGTAAAGTCGCGTTGACGGCGGCGGGAGAATGTTTTCTCCTGGACGCGCAGGCAATCCTGGAACAAGCGGAAAATGCCAAACAACGGGCGCGGAAAATTGTTCAGGAAGATAAGCATTTAATCATCGGTTTTGTGCCATCGGCGGAAGTGAATTTACTGCCAAAAGTATTGCCCATGTTCCGACTGAAACAGCCAGAAACTTTGATCGAATTGGTGAGTTTAATTACCACGGAACAGGAAGAAAAAATTCGCCGTGGTGAACTGGATGTCGGCTTAATGCGCCATCCTGTCTATAGCCCGGAGATTGATTATCTGGAACTTTTTGACGAACCATTAGTGGTGGTGTTGCCGGTTGATCATCCTTTAGCACAAGAAAAAGAGATCACCGCCGCGCAGCTGGATGGCGTGAATTTCGTTAGTACCGATCCGGCGTATTCCGGTTCGCTTGCGCCGATCGTTAAGGAGTGGTTTGCGCAAGAAAACAGCCAGCCGAATATCGTCCAGGTGGCAACCAATATTCTGGTAACGATGAATTTGGTGGGGATGGGGCTTGGCGTAACTTTGATACCCGGTTATATGAATAATTTTAATACCGGGCAGGTGGTATTTCGGCCAATTGCCGGAAATGTGCCTTCCATTGCCCTACTAATGGCGTGGAAGAAAGGCGAAATGAAACCGGCATTACGCGATTTCATCGCCATTGTGCAGGAACGTTTGGCAAGCGTAACGGCATAAATACGCAATAATTTTGCAAGGTGCGTTGTGGGGCGCAGCTTTTTTAGTGCTTGCGAACAGGCGTTACAGACATCGGGAAGCAGGCTCGAATATTCTTATTTTTCAACTTGCACCAACATTCGATTAACCCCAGACTAACGCCTCCTGACGGGAGGGACTCATGGTTTTGCAATCCACGCGCTGGTTGGCGCTCGGTTATTTCACATACTTTTTTAGTTACGGCATTTTTCTACCTTTCTGGAGCGTCTGGCTTAAGGGGATTGGCTTAACGCCAGAAACTATCGGCCTGTTATTGGGGGCTGGTCTGGTTGCCCGTTTTCTCGGGAGTTTGCTCATCGCGCCCCGCGTTAGCGATCCTTCCCGCCTGATTTCCGCCTTGCGCGTACTGGCACTGTTGACACTTCTCTTTGCTGTCGCCTTCTGGGCGGGGGCGCATGTAGCGTGGTTGATGGTGGTGATGATTGGCTTTAACCTCTTTTTCTCACCGCTGGTACCGTTGACCGATGCACTGGCGAATACATGGCAAAAACAGTTCCCGCTTGATTACGGCAAAGTGCGACTGTGGGGCTCGGTGGCGTTTGTCATTGGCTCGGCGCTGACAGGCAAACTGGTCAGTATGTTGGATTATCGGGTGATCCTCGCGCTGTTGACGTTGGGCGTGGCGTCCATGCTGCTCGGATTTCTCATTCGTCCAACGATTCAGCCACAAGGGGCTAGCCGTCAGCAGGAGAGCACGGGAGGGCCAGCCTGGCTGACACTGGTCCGCCAGAACTGGCGCTTTCTGGCCTGCGTTTGTTTATTACAGGGAGCGCATGCAGCCTATTACGGTTTTAGCGCTATTTACTGGCAGGCAGCTGGGTATTCTGCTTCAGCGGTGGGCTATTTGTGGTCGCTGGGCGTGGTGGCAGAAGTCATTATTTTTGCGCTGAGTAATAAACTTTTCCGCCGTTGTAGTGCACGCGATATGCTGCTGATCTCGGCGATTAGCGGCGTAATGCGCTGGGGAATTATGGGAGCAACGACGGCGTTGCCGTGGTTGATAGTAGTGCAAATTCTGCATTGCGGCACCTTCACGGTCTGCCACCTGGCGGCCATGCGTTATATTGCCGCCCGCCAGGGTAGCGAAGTCATTCGTTTGCAGGCGGTTTACTCTGCCGTTGCAATGGGCGGTAGTATCGCCATCATGACCGTCTTCGCCGGTTTCCTGTATCAATATCTGGGCCACGGCGTGTTCTGGGTGATGGCGCTGGTGGCGCTTCCGGCAATGTTCTTGCGCCCGAAAGTTGTTCCCTCATGCTGATTCGAGCATTTTGCGGATCTGCTCCTGTTGGTGTGTTGTCAGCGTCAGATCTGTGTAGATCAGCGGTGGTGAAAAGAGCGGTAACGGCGTGGTGTAAGGCGCAATAATCAGTGCCGCGCCGCGTGGAGCACCTCTCTGCAAAAATGCTTTTACCGACATATGCTTAATGTTGAGCGGCAGTAACGTTAGTTCACGTAACTGCTGCTCAATCTGCGCTTCACGCTCGCTATCATTCCCGGTCAGTAGAATAATCTGTTTTTCATGCAGGTCGTTTTCCTGCATTAGCCAGGCACCGAAAATCACCGCGACCAGACCGCTTTCCTCATCAGAAAGATGGACGCTGTATTCACTTTCGAATCCGGTCAGCGCCGCGCGGGTGGTGCGCACCAGGCGTGGGTACAGTCTGGAGAACTCTTCTGGCAGGGTGTTATCAATACCGATGGCAAACAAACTGCGATTTAACGCCTGGGCGAGGTGAGTATAAAGCTGATCGCATAACCCCTGTTCATCATAAAAACGAACATTTCCCAGCTCACGAAAATGGTTTACCAGACGTTTGATAGACTGACGCAATTGTCTATCCCGCTGATGCGCATCCCGAATTGGATCGGGAACTCGCAACATGGAAAAAAGTAATGCCATAAATAGTGGCTCATCAGGCGGTACAGGCTGGAGCGCCCGACGCTGCCAGTGGCGTCCAATTTCCTGCGCTACCTGAAATTCCAGGCAGGATTCTGCCCAGCGACGTTGGAGCGGATTAAACTGAGGCGTAATGCCAGCGTGGTGTTGCAGCAAGCAATATTGCAGATACAGACACAGGAAATGAATATCGCGCGATTCAAAGCGTTTTTGTAGCCGTCGAGAGCAGAGATTCACTAACGCTTGTAGATTGGTATCGTCGTAAAAGTTACGCGAAATTCCGCGCCGCTTTAGTTCACTCTTCAGAGCAGGTGTGAATTGGCTGGTAATAAATGACGGACACAGACGGAAACCACGTCGTAGCCAATGAAATAAACACAAACGTTGGTTAAGCACTGTGCCTTCAACCCGATAGCTACCGTCATAACCAGTAGTCAGTGTGAGTTGATGATAGCGCAGGATCTCCCGTCCTGTTTCGCTGATATCAAGACTGGCAATATCATCATCCACACCATTAAGCTTGCTGAAGGTTGCCGTGGTGGCGGTCAACCCCGGCTGAAAGAGTGTCAGCAAGATCTGGCAGCGGCGCTGGGGAGCCGAAAGGACAGATGGTGAAGCAAGCGTAGGCATCATCTGTAGATCTCCCATAAGCATAATTGATAAGAATAGCTAAAGTTTGCTCAGGGAAATGGCGAAGGGAATGCTAATCATCAGAAATGTTGGCAAGCGTCACAGAATTTTTCTCATCTTAAACTGTTCTGACCAGTGGATTAGCTCGTCTAAAGGTGGATTTGTGAATGATTATCGCGCTAGCGATCATGGGTTAGTTGTGCGGATTCAACGTGCTAAGGATAAAATCCACTATTTGTTCGCGATAAACATCACCGTGACGATCGGAAAAAGCATCAATGTGTTCGCCGTCAGGGATTAAGATTAAACGTTTTGGCTCTTTTGCCAGATCATACAACTTTTGGCTGTGCTGCCATGGGATAACGTGATCGGCCTTACCGTGAATGAGTAAAACTGGGATCGGGCTGACGCTGGCGATGTAATTTTCGCCGCTGTAACTCTCATCAAGTAAGTAGCCACTGCCGGGGATCATCTGGTTGGCGATGGTTGCATAAGAGGCAAATGTGGAGTCGAGGATCACTGCACGTATGCCCTCACGATCACCCTGACCAACAACATCAAGAATATTCGCCCCGCCAATACTCTGCCCGAACAGTACCAGTCGTTGTGGGTTTACATCACTGCGATGGCGCACCACATTGATGGCACTTAGCGTATCGTCCAGCAATCCGGCCTGAGACGGTGTGCCTTTTGATTTACCAAACCCGCGATAATCAAACATAAAAACGTTGAAATTACGCTCGGGTAACCAACTGACCAGCGGCCAGTGGGCGGACATATTTCCGGCATTGCCGTGAGCATGAATGATGGTTGCGATGGCGTTGTCAGCGGGGCCTGTCGAAGAAGGGATAAACCAGCCTTGCAGACGAGTACCGTCCTTAGCTGTAAATTCGACGGATTCCGCCGACCAGGGGTCGGGACCGTAAATTTTGTCGTCGGGATAATAGAAGAAGTTGATGGCAACGCGCGGCACTAAATAAACGCAGAAGGCAACAACAAAGAGAATAAACAGAATTTTGAGAACGCGTGTGTTCACTGGCAGTGCCATAACCTTTCCTTGCGACTTCTTTATCATCCATTAATCGGGGAAAGATGGTGGGAGAGTGACGAAAGAAAGTAAAGCAGAGCGGAAGCATTTCGGAATAGCGCCTGAAAGGCGAGGGCGGGTGAGAGAAATCACCCGCCAGAGAAATTAACGCTTCAGGGCGTCGCTTAACTCGTCACGCATGTTCGCCAGCATGGCTTTAACAACGCGCGGGTTACCGGCAACGATGTTACCGGTCAGCATGTAGTTATGACCACCGGTGAAGTCGCTGACGATGCCGCCCGCTTCACGAACCAGCAGCTCACCTGCGGCGAAATCCCACGGACGCAGACCGATTTCAAAGAAACCGTCAACACGACCTGCGGCAACGTAAGCCAGATCCAGCGCCGCAGAACCAGTACGACGGAAGTCTGCACATTCGTTGAACAGTTTGCCGACGATGTTGATGTAAGTGGTAGCGTACTGTTTTGCTTTGAACGGGAAGCCGGTCGCCAGAATAGTACCGTCGAGATCGCGAGCGGTGCTGCCGCGCAGACGGTAGCCGTTCAGCTGTGCGCCCTGACCGCGAGTCGCAGTGAACAGTTCGTTACGCATAGGATCATAAACCACAGCAACTTCAGTGCGGCCTTTGATACGAACGGCAATAGATACCGCGAAGTGCGGCAGGCGTTTGATAAAGTTGGTAGTGCCATCCAGTGGATCGATAACCCATTGAACATCCTGATCGGTACCTTCAAGTTCACCGCTTTCTTCGGTGATGATGGTGTGCTGTGGGTAAGATTTACGAATCGTGTCGATAATCACCGCTTCGGCAGCTTTATCTACGTTGGTCACGAAATCGTTACTGCCTTTCTGGCTCGCTTCTACAGCGTCCGGGGTTTCATAGTTTTTGGCAATTAAATTACCCGCCTTGCGCGCTGCGCGCACGGCGATGTTCAGCATCGGATGCATCGGTCTCTCTCACTGGATGTTAAAGAACGGGAAAACGGCGCAGAGTATAGCAGCGAGATCGGCATCTGTCTTCGTTTTATGATAAGATGCGTGAATAATCTTTAGATGAAGAAAGACAATGCTGCAAAATATTCGAATTGTGCTGGTGGAGACGTCACACACCGGTAATATGGGTTCTGTTGCCCGTGCCATGAAAACAATGGGCTTAACCAATCTGTGGCTGGTTAATCCACTAGTGAAACCTGACTCCCAGGCGATTGCTCTGGCAGCAGGGGCCAGCGATGTGATTGGTAATGCTCACATTGTCGATACACTCGACGAAGCGTTAGCCGGTTGTAGCCTGGTGGTTGGCACCAGTGCACGCTCGCGCACGCTGCCGTGGCCGATGCTCGACCCGCGCGAATGCGGTTTGAAAAGCGTCGCTGAAGCGGCAAATACGCCGGTGGCACTGGTTTTTGGTCGTGAGCGTGTCGGCTTGACCAATGAAGAGTTGCAAAAGTGCCATTATCATGTCGCCATTGCCGCTAACCCGGAATACAGTTCGCTTAACCTGGCGATGGCTGTTCAGGTTATTGCCTATGAAGTGCGCATGGCCTGGCTGGCGACTCAGGAGAACAGCGAGCAGGTTGAACATGACGAGACGCCGTATCCGCTGGTCGATGATCTGGAACGTTTTTACGGTCATCTTGAACAAACGCTGCTGGCAACCGGCTTTATCCGTGAAAACCATCCGGGGCAGGTGATGAATAAGCTGCGTCGTCTGTTTACCCGTGCGCGCCCGGAAAGCCAGGAGTTGAATATCCTGCGCGGGATTCTGGCTTCTATTGAGCAGCAGAATAAAGGTAACAAGGCCGAATAACCGAGGTTGCCTGATACGGCGCTTAACGCGTCTTGTCAGGCCTACATTGTACTGAACCCCTGGTCGGATAAAGTGTTTACGCCGCACCCGACAACAGGTACAAACGCCACGATAAAAAAATGGCACTGAAGGTTAAATACCCGACTAAATCAGTCAAGTAAATAGTTGACCAATTTACTCGGGAATGTCAGACTTGACCCTGCTATGCAATACCCCCACTTTTACAATAAAAAACCCCGGGCAGGGGCGAGTTTGAGGTGAAGTAAGACATGAGACTGACATCTAAAGGGCGCTATGCCGTGACCGCAATGCTTGACGTTGCGCTCAACTCTGAAGCGGGCCCGGTACCGTTGGCTGATATTTCCGAACGTCAGGGAATTTCCCTTTCTTATCTGGAACAACTGTTTTCCCGTCTGCGTAAAAATGGTCTGGTTTCCAGCGTACGCGGACCAGGCGGTGGTTATCTGTTAGGCAAAGATGCCAGCAGCATCGCCGTTGGCGAAGTGATTAGCGCCGTTGATGAATCTGTAGATGCCACCCGTTGTCAGGGTAAAGGCGGCTGCCAGGGGGGCGATAAATGCCTGACCCACGCGCTTTGGCGTGATTTGAGCGACCGTCTCACCGGTTTTCTCAACAACATTACTTTAGGCGAACTGGTTAATAACCAGGAAGTGCTGGATGTATCTGGTCGTCAGCATACTCACGACGCGCCACGCACCCGCACACAAGACGCGATCGACGTTAAGTTACGCGCTTAATTTAACCGTCCTGTTTCGTGTTGCATCTGCGTTGACTGCACATACTCACTCCGGTCACTTACTTATGTAAGCTCCCGGAGATTCGTAAGTTTGTCAACTTGCTGAAACCCGAAACAGTTAGGTTAAAGATAACAAGATATTAGAATCAGGCCGGGGCGTCTCGCGCTCCGTAAACACGGTCGTACATCCAGCCGGTAGCCTGGTTCCTTGCATTGAGTGATGTACGGAGTTTATAGAGCAATGAAATTACCGATTTATCTCGACTACTCCGCAACCACGCCGGTGGACCCGCGTGTTGCCGAGAAAATGATGCAGTTTATGACGATGGACGGAACTTTTGGTAACCCGGCCTCCCGTTCTCACCGTTTCGGCTGGCAGGCTGAAGAAGCGGTAGATATCGCTCGTAATCAGATTGCCGATCTGGTTGGCGCTGATCCGCGAGAAATCGTCTTTACCTCTGGTGCTACCGAATCTGACAACCTGGCGATCAAAGGTGCTGCTAACTTTTATCAGAAAAAAGGCAAGCACATCATCACCAGCAAAACCGAACACAAAGCGGTACTGGATACCTGCCGTCAGCTGGAGCGCGAAGGTTTTGAAGTCACTTACCTGGCACCGCAGCGTAACGGTATTATCGACCTGAAAGAACTCGAAGCAGCGATGCGTGATGACACCATCCTTGTTTCCATCATGCACGTAAATAACGAAATCGGCGTGGTGCAGGATATCGCGGCTATCGGTGAAATGTGCCGTGCTCGTGGCATTATCTATCACGTTGATGCAACCCAGAGCGTGGGCAAACTGCCTATCGACCTGAGCCAGTTGAAAGTTGACCTGATGTCTTTCTCCGGTCACAAAATCTACGGCCCGAAAGGTATCGGTGCGCTGTATGTGCGTCGTAAACCGCGCGTACGTATCGAAGCACAAATGCACGGCGGCGGTCACGAGCGCGGTATGCGTTCCGGTACTCTGCCTGTTCACCAGATCGTCGGGATGGGCGAAGCCTATCGCATCGCAAAAGAAGAGATGGCGACCGAGATGGAACGCCTGCGCGGCCTGCGTAACCGTCTGTGGAACGGCATCAAAGATATCGAAGAAGTTTACCTGAACGGTGACCTGGAACACGGTGCGCCGAACATTCTCAACGTCAGCTTTAACTACGTTGAAGGTGAGTCGCTGATTATGGCGCTGAAAGACCTTGCGGTTTCTTCCGGTTCTGCCTGTACGTCAGCAAGCCTCGAACCGTCCTACGTGCTGCGCGCGCTGGGGCTGAACGACGAGCTGGCACATAGCTCTATCCGTTTCTCTTTAGGTCGTTTTACTACTGAAGAAGAGATCGACTACACCATCGAGTTAGTTCGTAAATCCATCGGTCGTCTGCGTGACCTTTCTCCGCTGTGGGAAATGTACAAGCAGGGCGTGGATCTGAACAGCATCGAATGGGCACATCATTAATCGGTATCGGAATCAGGAGAATTTATAATGGCTTACAGCGAAAAAGTTATCGATCATTACGAGAATCCGCGTAACGTGGGTTCCTTCGACAACAACGACGAGAACGTGGGCAGTGGCATGGTGGGTGCACCGGCCTGTGGCGACGTGATGAAGTTGCAGATTAAAGTCAACGATGAAGGTATCATTGAAGACGCGCGTTTTAAAACTTACGGCTGCGGTTCCGCTATCGCTTCCAGCTCCCTGGTCACCGAATGGGTGAAAGGGAAGTCTCTCGACGAAGCACAGGCGATCAAAAACACCGATATTGCTGAAGAACTTGAACTGCCGCCGGTGAAAATTCACTGTTCTATTCTGGCAGAAGACGCGATCAAAGCCGCCATTGCGGACTATAAAAGCAAACGTGAAGCAAAATAAGAGTTGAGGTTTGGTTATGTCGATTACACTGAGCGACAGTGCAGCAGCGCGAGTAAATACCTTTCTGGCTAACCGCGGCAAAGGGTTTGGCCTGCGTCTGGGTGTGAGAACCTCCGGATGTTCAGGTATGGCTTATGTACTGGAATTTGTTGACGAACCGACGCCGGAAGACATCGTGTTTGAAGACAAAGGCGTGAAAGTCGTGGTCGATGGCAAAAGCCTGCAATTTCTGGACGGTACGCAACTGGATTTCGTAAAAGAAGGCCTGAACGAAGGGTTTAAATTTACCAACCCGAACGTCAAAGATGAGTGTGGTTGCGGCGAAAGCTTCCACGTTTGATGCGCATACCGATAACCCCACCGTGGTCAGCTGCGCGTGGGGTTTGTTTTACCTGATTCGTCGTTATTGCGGCGGATCGCAGCCCTGAGAATGTTATGGATTACTTCACCCTCTTTGGCTTGCCTGCCCGTTATCAACTCGATACCCAGGCACTGAGCCTGCGTTTTCAGGATCTACAACGTCAGTATCATCCTGATAAATTCGCCAGCGGAAGCCAGGCGGAACAACTCGCCGCCGTACAGCAATCTGCAACCATTAACCAGGCCTGGCAAACGCTGCGTCATCCGTTAATGCGCGCGGAATATTTACTTTCTTTGCACGGTTTTGATCTCGCCAGCGAGCAGCATACTGTGCGCGACACCGCGTTCCTGATGGAACAGCTGGAGCTTCGCGAAGAACTGGACGAGATCGAACAGGCGAAAGATGAAGCACGGCTGGAAAGCTTTATCAAACGTGTGAAAAAGATGTTTGATACCCGCCATCAGTTGATGGTTGAACAGTTAGACAACGAGACGTGGGACGCGGCGGCGGATACCGTGCGTAAGCTGCGTTTTCTCGATAAACTGCGAAGCAGTGCCGAACAACTCGAAGAAAAACTGCTCGATTTTTAATTTCTGGAAGCTAAACATGGCCTTATTACAAATTAGTGAACCTGGTTTGAGTGCTGCGCCGCATCAGCGTCGTCTGGCGGCCGGTATTGACCTGGGCACAACCAACTCGCTGGTGGCGACAGTACGCAGCGGTCAGGCCGAAACGTTAGCCGACCATGAAGGCCGTCACCTGCTGCCCTCTGTTGTTCACTATCAACAGCAGGGGCATTCGGTGGGTTATGACGCGCGCACTAACGCAGCGCTTGACACCGCCAACACCATTAGTTCTGTTAAACGCCTGATGGGGCGCTCGCTGGCTGATATCCAGCAACGCTACCCGCATTTGCCTTATCAATTCCAGGCCAGCGAAAACGGCTTGCCGATGATTGAAACAGCAGCGGGATTGCTGAATCCGGTGCGCGTTTCTGCGGACATCCTCAAAGCACTGGCGGCGCGGGCAACTGAAGCCCTGGCAGGCGACTTGGATGGTGTCGTTATCACCGTTCCGGCGTACTTTGACGATGCCCAGCGTCAGGGCACCAAAGACGCGGCGCGTTTGGCTGGGCTGCATGTTCTGCGCTTGCTTAACGAACCGACCGCTGCGGCTATCGCCTACGGACTGGACTCCGGTCAGGAAGGCGTGATCGCTGTTTATGACCTCGGTGGCGGGACGTTTGATATTTCCATTCTTCGCTTAAGTCGCGGCGTGTTCGAAGTGCTGGCGACCGGCGGTGATTCCGCGCTCGGCGGCGATGACTTTGACCATCTGTTAGCAGATTACATTCGCGAACAGGCGGGCATTCCTGACCGTAGCGATAACCGCGTTCAGCGTGAACTGCTGGATGCCGCCATTGCGGCCAAAATCGCGCTGAGCGATGCGGACTCTGTGACCGTGAATGTTGCGGGCTGGCAGGGTGAAATCAGCCGTGAACAATTCAATGAACTGATCGCGCCATTGGTAAAACGAACCTTACTGGCTTGTCGTCGTGCGCTGAAAGACGCGGGCGTTGAGGCTGACGACGTACTGGAAGTGGTGATGGTTGGTGGTTCTACCCGCGTGCCGCTGGTGCGTGAACGGGTGGGTGAATTTTTCGGTCGTCCACCGCTGACTTCCATCGACCCGGATAAAGTCGTCGCTATTGGCGCGGCGATTCAGGCGGATATTCTGGTGGGTAATAAGCCGGACAGCGAAATGCTGTTGCTTGATGTGATCCCGCTGTCGCTGGGCCTGGAAACCATGGGCGGCCTGGTGGAGAAAGTGATCCCGCGTAACACCACAATTCCGGTGGCGCGCGCCCAGGATTTCACCACCTTTAAAGATGGTCAGACGGCGATGTCTATCCATGTAATGCAGGGTGAGCGTGAGCTGGTGCAGGACTGCCGCTCGCTGGCGCGTTTTGCGCTGCGTGGTATTCCGGCGCTACCGGCTGGCGGCGCGCATATTCGCGTAACGTTTCAGGTCGATGCTGATGGTCTTTTGAGCGTGACGGCGATGGAGAAATCCACCGGCGTTGAGGCGTCTATTCAGGTTAAACCGTCTTATGGTCTGACCGACAGTGAAATCGCTTCGATGATCAAAGACTCAATGAGCTATGCCGAGCAGGACGTAAAAGCCCGTATGCTGGCTGAACAAAAAGTAGAAGCAGCGCGTGTACTGGAAAGTTTGCACGGCGCGCTGGCTGCTGATGCCGCGCTGTTAAGCGCCGCAGAACGTCAGGTCATTGACGATGCTGCCGCTCACCTGAGTGAAGTGGCGCAGGGCGATGATGTTGACGCCATCGAACAAGCGATTAAAAACGTAGACAAACAAACCCAGGATTTCGCCGCTCGCCGCATGGACCAGTCGGTTCGTCGTGCGCTGAAGGGCCATTCCGTGGACGAGGTTTAATATGCCAAAGATTGTTATTTTACCTCATCAGGATCTCTGTCCTGATGGCGCTGTTCTGGAAGCGAATAGCGGTGAAACCATTCTCGACGTTGCGCTGCGTAACGGCATCGAGATTGAACACGCCTGTGAAAAATCCTGTGCTTGCACCACCTGCCACTGCATCGTTCGTGAAGGTTTTGATTCGCTGCCGGAAAGCTCAGAGCAGGAAGACGACATGCTGGACAAAGCCTGGGGGCTGGAGCCGGAAAGCCGTTTAAGCTGCCAGGCGCGCGTTACCGACGAAGATTTAGTGGTCGAAATTCCGCGTTACACTATCAACCATGCGCGTGAGCATTAACAGAGGTTAGTATGGGACTTAAGTGGACCGATAGCCGCGAAATTGGCGAAGCACTGTACGATGCATATCCCGATCTTGATCCGAAAACGGTTCGATTCACTGATATGCATCAGTGGATTTGCGATCTGGAAGATTTCGACGACGACCCGCAGGCGTCCAACGAGAAAATCCTCGAAGCGATTTTATTAGTCTGGCTGGACGAAGCCGAGTGATTTCCGCGTCATGCTTCACGCCGCAGATGCGTTGGCTGCGCTCGTTCACCCCAGTCACATAGTTATCTATGTTCCTGAGGCTTCACTCACTTGCCGCCTTCCTGCAACGCGAATCATTTAGCGGAAAAATCCTGGGGCTGCCAACTGGTGGCCCTTTTACAAATAAGGATAACTAAAATGACAGAAGCGATGAAGATTACCCTCTCGACCCAACCTGCCGACGCGCGCTGGGGAGAAAAAGCAACTTACAGCATTAATAATGACGGCATTACCCTGCATTTGAACGGGGCAGACGATCTGGGGCTGATCCAGCGTGCGGCGCGCAAGATTGATGGTCTGGGCATCAAGCATGTTCAGTTAAGCGGTGAAGGCTGGGATGCGGATCGTTGCTGGGCATTCTGGCAAGGTTACAAAGCCCCGAAAGGCACGCGTAAAGTGGAGTGGCCGGATCTGGACGATGCCCAGCGTCAGGAACTGGATAACCGCCTGATGATCATCGACTGGGTGCGTGACACCATCAACGCACCAGCAGAAGAACTGGGGCCATCGCAACTGGCACAGCGTGCTGTTGATCTGATCAGCAACGTCGCAGGCGATCGTGTGACTTACCGGATCACCAAAGGTGAAGATCTGCGCGATCAAGGTTATATGGGGCTGCACACTGTCGGGCGTGGTTCAGAACGTTCCCCGGTATTGCTGGCGCTGGATTACAACCCAACTGGCGATAAAGAAGCGCCGGTGTACGCGTGCCTGGTAGGTAAAGGCATCACCTTTGATTCCGGCGGCTACAGCATCAAACAGACCGCGTTTATGGACTCAATGAAGTCTGACATGGGCGGTGCGGCAACGGTTACCGGGGCGCTGGCATTTGCCATTACGCGCGGTCTGAACAAGCGTGTGAAGCTGTTCCTCTGCTGTGCGGATAACCTGATTAGCGGCAACGCGTTCAAACTGGGCGATATCATTACCTATCGCAACGGTAAAAAAGTCGAAGTCATGAACACCGATGCGGAAGGGCGTCTGGTTCTGGCAGATGGCCTGATTGACGCCAGTGCGCAGAAACCGGAACTGATTATCGATGCCGCGACACTCACCGGGGCGGCGAAAACCGCGCTGGGTAATGATTATCACGCATTGTTCAGTTTTGACGATGCGCTTGCCGGTCGCTTGCTGGCGAGTGCTACACAAGAGAACGAACCGTTCTGGCGTCTGCCGCTGGCTGAATTCCACCGCAGCCAGCTGCCATCTAACTTTGCGGAACTGAACAATACCGGAAGCGCGGCGTATCCGGCGGGTGCAAGTACGGCGGCGGGCTTCCTGTCGCACTTTGTTGAGAACTATAAACAAGGTTGGCTGCATATCGACTGTTCGGCGACTTACCGTAAAGCACCAGTTGAACAGTGGTCTGCGGGTGCGACCGGGCTGGGTGTGCGCACGATTGCTAATCTGTTAACGGCGTAAACTAATATGCCGGATGCGGCGTAAACGCCTTATCCGGCCTACAAAGTATTGTGAATTCAAAAAATTGCGATTCCCTTGTAGGCCTGATAAGCGTAGCGCATCAGGCACTTGTGCCCCGAACGTTGAATGAATTGTGGTTCTTATGTCCGAAACAAAAAACGAACTTGAAGACCTGCTGGAAAAAGCAGCAACCGAACCGGCGCACCGCCCGGCCTTTTTCCGTACTCTACTGGAATCCACTGTCTGGGTACCAGGTACGGCGGCGCAGGGCGAGGCAGTGGCTGAAGATAGCGCGCTTGATTTACAGCACTGGGAAAAAGAAGATGGCACCAGCGTTATTCCTTTTTTTACCTCGTTAGAAGCACTTCAACAGGCGGTTGAAGACGAACAGGCATTTGTCGTAATGCCCGTTCGCACATTGTTTGAGATGACCCTTGGCGAAACGCTCTTCCTTAATGCCAAACTGCCAACCGGTAAAGAATTTATGCCGCGTGAAATCAGTTTGCTGATTGGTGAAGAAGGGAATCCGCTGAGCAGTCAGGAAGTACTGGAAGGCGGTGAATCGCTGATATTATCGGAGGTCGCAGAGCCGCCAGCGCAAATGATTGATTCACTTACCACCTTATTTAAAACCATTAAGCCGGTGAAGCGTGCTTTTATTTGTTCAATTAAAGAGAACGAAGAGGCACAGCCTAATTTACTTATTGGCATTGAAGCCGATGGTGATATCGAAGAAATTATTCAGGCGGCGGGAAGTGTAGCGACCGATACATTACCTGGCGATGAACCCATCGATATTTGTCAGGTGAAAAAAGGGGAAAAAGGAATTAGCCACTTTATTACCGAACATATTGCGCCATTCTATGAACGTCGCTGGGGTGGTTTTTTGCGTGACTTTAAACAGAATCGGATAATCTAAAATATGCCGCCCCAAAGGGCGGCATTCGGGCTTACTTGCTGCTCTGAAGGTTGTTAACCACCAGTAAATTGTCGCCGGAGAGACTCCGGTTATTATTTACCTCGGTTAACAGCGCACCAGAAACAATAAGTACGATACAGAAGCACCGTATCTTCATTGTGCGGTCCATGCGAAGACCGCATCACGACAGCACCACTGGCGATATTGCCGCGATAGCAAGCGCTGTGGGGTGCCTGCATTTACGGTCATGGAACATCCTTTCCTAAAGCCAGCGCCCGTTTGCGAGACGGCGAAAAGGGCCGTCACGAATAATACTCTCATATTTGAATAATTACTCTATTTATTATCTTGACTTAGCCAGGCATAAAAGAGAGTATTTCAACACTGTGGGGTGCCTGCGTTGCTCCGGCAACACAAGTCAACCTGCTGGAAAGGCCGCGAACCAGACCAGCAATAAAAAACCGCCAAATTCGGCGGTTTTTTATTGCCTGTAAAAAGCTTATTTCTCTGGCTCAACCGGTAAATCGGCCCGTGCGCCCCATTCACTCCATGCGCCGTCGTATAGTTTCACGTTTGGCACATCCAGCGTCGCGAGTGCCAACAAAACCACGGCTGCTGTTACACCAGAACCGCAGCTGACGATAATTGGTTTGTCGTAGCTGACACCGCGACCAAAAAATATCGCATCCAGCTCATCGGTCGTTTTTAGTTCGCCTTCACGTACCAGTTCCGTCCACGGAACGTTCAATGCACCGGGAATATGTCCGCGACGTAAACCTGGGCGAGGTTCATCAACTTCTGCGTTAAAACGTGTAGCCGGGCGGGCATCAATAATTTGCGCCGTATTTTCATGGCTTGCCAATAATACATCGGTTACTTTCACCACGGCTTCAGGATTAAACGCGGCGTTAAACTCACCTTCTGGCAGCGCTACTGCGCCTTCTTCTAATAGCAGATCATCACGCTGCCAGCCTGCAAGTCCACCACCCAGAATCGACACTTTCTCTACACCAAAGGTGCGCAGCATCCACCATGCGCGTGGGGCTGAGAAAAGATTACCTTCGTCATAGACAATCAGGTGCTTATCCTGGTTAACGCCTAACTCACGCATTGCAACGGCGAACGTTTCCGGGCGCGGCAGCATGTGCGGAAGCGGGGAAGTGTGATCAGAAAGCGCTTCGATATCAAAAAACACTGCGCCGGGAATATGTCCATTCAGATACTCCTGGGCAACGTTACGATCTTCCTGTCCAGGCGGTGCCATGCGGGCATCGATAATCTGAATTTCCGGGTCATCAATATGTTCGGCGAGCCAGTCGGCTCCTACAAACCATGTCGTGGACATAGGCATCTCCATTTTTGCCGGGTTAGGCTAAATTGTCGGATGTTTAGTGAAAAGCGACAAGCAAAAGAGGCTGATTTGGCTGTCTGAGCCACAATTCTCACTAAAATTCGGATTCCATGGGCGCGATACTGAATTACATAACGTAAATTCTCACGCATAATAATTATTCGACGTTGCTAACGGGCCATTGTGGCAGGGATGAAAAATGAAAAAGTTACGCGTAGCCGCCTGCATGCTAATGCTGGCGCTGGCAGGGTGCGACAACAACGATAACGCGCCAACAGCGGTGAAAAAAGATGCGCCTTCTGAAGTTACTAAAGCGGCATCTTCAGAAAACGCGAGTTCAGCAAAACTCTCTGCACCGGAGCGACAAAAACTGGCACAACAGAGTGCCGGTAAGGCGCTGACATTGCTGGATCTGTCTGAAGTCCAACTCGATGGCGCAGCCACGCTGGTGCTGACTTTCTCTATCCCTCTCGACCCGGATCAGGATTTCTCGCGCGTTATTCACGTCGTCGATAAAAAGAGCGGCAAAGTGGATGGTGCCTGGGAGTTGTCAGATAATCTTAAAGAGCTGCGTTTACGCCACCTCGAGCCGAAACGTGATTTGATCGTTACTATTGGCAAGGAGGTCAAGGCACTCAACAACGCAACCTTCAGTAAAGATTACGAAAAAACTATAACTACCCGCGATATCCAGCCGAGCGTCGGTTTTGCCAGCCGTGGTTCGCTGCTGCCTGGAAAAGTTATTGAAGGGCTGCCGGTAATGGCGCTCAATGTTAACAATGTCGATGTTAACTTCTTCCGTGTTAAGCCAGAATCTCTGCCAGCATTTATTAGCCAATGGGAATACCGAAATTCGCTGGCGAACTGGCAGTCAGACAAACTGCTGCAAATGGCGGATCTGGTTTATACCGGACGTTTTGATCTCAATCCTGCGCGTAACACCCGTGAAAAATTATTGCTGCCGCTGGGTGATATCAAACCGCTTCAGCAGGCGGGTGTGTATCTGGCTGTGATGAATCAGGCTGGACGTTACGATTACAGTAATCCCGCGACGCTGTTTACATTAAGTGATATCGGCGTATCGGCCCACCGTTATCACAATCGTCTGGATATCTTTACCCAAAGCCTGGGAAACGGCGCGGCCCAGCAAGGAGTTGAAGTCTCATTATTAAATGAGAAAGGGCAGACTCTGACTCAGGCAACCAGTGACGCCCAGGGGCATGTGCAGCTGGAAAATGATAAAAACGCGGCATTACTGTTGGCGCGTAAAGACGGTCAGACAACGCTACTCGATTTAAAACTTCCGGCGCTGGACTTAGCAGAATTTAACATTGCTGGCGCGCCAGGCTATAACAAACAGTTTTTCATGTTTGGCCCGCGCGATCTTTATCGCCCGGGTGAAACAGTCATCCTTAATGGTTTATTGCGTGATGCAGACGGTAAAGCGTTGCCCGATCAACCCATCAAGCTGGACGTAATTAAACCCGACGGGCAGGTACTCAGGAGCGTCGTTAGTCAGCCGGAGAATGGCCTCTATCACTTTACCTGGCCACTCGATAGTAATGCGGCCACCGGCATGTGGCATATCCGAGCCAACACGGGCGATAACCAGTATCGGATGTGGGATTTCCACGTCGAAGATTTTATGCCAGAGCGCATGGCGCTGAATCTGACCGGTGAGAAAACCCCGCTAACGCCGAAAGATGAAGTGAAATTCTCCGTGGTGGGTTACTACCTGTACGGGGCGCCTGCTAATGGTAATACTTTGCAAGGGCAACTTTTCCTGCGCCCACTGCGTGAAGCTGTGTCAGCCTTACCTGGTTTCGAATTCGGCGATATAGCTGCTGAAAACCTTTCGCGCACGCTGGATGAAGTTCAGTTGACGCTGGATGATAAAGGGCGCGGCGAAGTTTCTACAGAAAGCCAGTGGAAGGAAACGCATTCCCCATTACAGGTTATTTTCCAGGGCAGTTTGCTGGAGTCTGGCGGTCGCCCGGTGACGCGCCGTGCTGAGCAGGCTATCTGGCCTGCCGATGCATTGCCGGGGATCCGTCCGCAATTCGCCTCGAAATCGGTTTACGATTATCGCACTGACAGTACGGTAAAACAGCCCATTGTTGATGAAGGCAGTAACGCCGCTTTTGACATCGTTTATAGCGATGCACAGGGCGTCAAAAAAGCTGTGTCTGGCTTACAAGTGCGCCTGATTCGCGAACGCCGCGATTACTACTGGAACTGGTCAGAAGATGAAGGCTGGCAGTCACAGTTTGATCAAAAAGATCTGATCGAAAATGAACAAACACTGGATCTTCAGGCTGATGAAACCGGTAAAGTCAGTTTCCCGGTAGAGTGGGGCGCTTATCGTCTGGAAGTCAAAGCGCCGAATGAAGCGGTCAGTAGTGTGCGTTTCTGGGCTGGCTATAGCTGGCAGGACAATAGCGACGGTAGCGGTGCTGTGCGACCAGACCGTGTCACGCTGAAACTGGATAAAGCCAGTTATCGCCCTGGTGATACCATTAAGTTGCACATTGCCGCGCCAACGGCGGGTAAAGGCTATGCGATGGTCGAGTCCAGTGAAGGGCCGCTGTGGTGGCAGGAGATTGATGTTCCGGCACAAGGGCTGGATCTGACGATTCCGGTCGATAAAACCTGGAATCGTCATGATCTTTATTTAAGTACGCTGGTGGTACGTCCTGGCGATAAATCCCGCTCCGCGACGCCAAAACGCGCAGTTGGCGTGTTGCATTTGCCGCTTGGCGATGAAAACCGTCGTCTCGATCTGGCGCTGGAAACTCCAGCGAAAATACGCCCCAATCAGCCATTAACCGTGAAAATTAAAGCCAGCAATAAAAATGGTGAGATGCCAAAACAGGTGAATGTGCTGGTGTCTGCGGTTGATAGCGGTGTGTTGAATATTACTGATTATGTCACGCCAGATCCGTGGCAGGCATTCTTTGGTCAGAAACGCTATGGCGCAGATATTTACGATATTTACGGTCAGGTCATTGAAGGTCAGGGGCGTCTGGCAGCTCTGCGTTTTGGTGGCGATGGTGATGAACTGAAACGCGGTGGTAAACCGCCAGTAAATCACGTCAATATTGTTGCGCAACAGGCGCTACCGGTAACACTCAACGAACAGGGCGAAGGCACGGTTACATTGCCGATTGGTGATTTTAACGGTGAATTGCGCGTCATGGCACAAGCATGGACAGCAGATGATTTCGGTAGCAACGAAAGCAAAGTGGTTGTTGCCGCACCGGTGATAGCAGAACTGAACATGCCGCGCTTTATGGCCAGCGGTGACACCTCACGTCTGACGCTGGATATCACTAATCTTACCGATAAACCGCAAAAACTGAACGTTGCTCTGACCGCCAGTGGCTTGCTTGAACTGGTTAGCGATTCACCCGCAGCCGTTGAATTAGCGCCGGGCGTGCGAACCACGCTGTTTATCCCGGTGCGAGCATTGCCGGGTTATGGTGATGGTGAAATTCAGGCCACTATTAGCGGGTTAGCGTTACCGGGCGAAACCGTTGCCGATCAGCATAAGCAGTGGAAAATGGGTGTCCGTCCGGCATTTCCGGCACAAACCGTCAATTACGGTACGGCGTTGCAGCCTGGTGAGACATGGGCGATTCCAGCTGATGGATTGCAAAACTTCTCGCCTGTTACGCTGGAAGGGCAATTGTTGTTGAGCGGCAAAGCACCGTTGAATATTGCACGTTATATCAAAGAGTTAAAAGCGTATCCGTACGGTTGTCTGGAGCAAACCGCCAGCGGCCTGTTCCCGTCACTTTACACCAACGCAGCCCAACTGCAGGCGTTGGGAATCAAAGGCGACAGTGATGAGAAGCGCCGTGCGGCAGTCGATATCGGCATTTCTCGTTTACTGCAAATGCAACGTGATAACGGTGGCTTTGCGCTGTGGGATAAAAACGGTGATGAAGAGTACTGGCTGACGGCTTACGTGATGGATTTCCTGGTCCGCGCAGGTGAGCAGGGTTACAGCGTGCCGACAGAAGCCATTAACCGGGGGAATGAGCGTCTACTGCGCTATTTACAAGATCCGGGCATGATGTCGATTCCGTATGCGGATAATCTCAAAGCCAGTAAATTCGCCGTACAGTCTTACGCTGCGCTGGTGCTGGCCCGTCAGCAAAAGGCACCGCTGGGTGCGCTGCGTGAAATCTGGGAGCATCGTGCCGATGCTGCGTCTGGATTACCGCTGCTGCAACTTGGCGTTGCGCTGAAAACCATGGGCGATGCAACGCGTGGTGAAGAAGCGATTGTGCTGGCACTGAAAACGCCGCGCAATAGTGATGAGCGGATATGGCTGGGTGATTACGGTAGTCCACTGCGCGACAACGCATTGATGCTCTCCTTGCTGGAAGAGAACAAATTGCTACCCGATGAGCAGTACCCTCTGCTGAACACACTTTCGCAGCAGGCGTTCGGTGAACGCTGGTTATCAACTCAGGAAAGCAACGCGCTGTTCCTGGCTGCCCGTACGATTCAGGATTTACCGGGCAAATGGCAGGCGCAAACGTCTTTCTCTGCTGAGCTGCTGACAGGTGAGAAAGCGCAAACCAGCAATCTGAATAGCGATCAACTTGCCACCTTACAGGTGACCAACAGTGGCGATCAGCCGTTATGGCTGCGTGTGGATGCCAGCGGTTATCCGCAATCCGCCCCTTTACCGGCGAGCAATGTGCTGCAAATCGAGCGCCATATTCTTGGCACTGACGGTAAGAGCAAATCGCTGGATTCGTTACGTAGCGGCGATCTGGTACTGGTCTGGGTGCAGGTCAAAGCCAGTAACAGCGTGCCGGATGCTTTGGTCGTTGATTTACTGCCTGCGGGCCTGGAACTGGAAAACCAGAACCTGGCTAACGGCAGCGCCAGCCTGGAGCAAAGTGGTAGCGAAGTGCAAAACCTACTCAGTCAAATGCAACAAGCGAACATTAAGCACATTGAGTTCCGTGACGATCGCTTTGTGGCGGCGGTTGCCGTTGATGAATATCAACCAGTCACGCTGGTGTATCTGGCGCGGGCGGTAACGCCGGGAACATACAATGTTCCGCAACCAATGGTGGAATCGATGTATGTTCCCCACTGGCGGGCGACTGGCGCGGCTGAAGATCTGTTGATTGTCAGACCGTAAATGCCTCGCCTGTTAACCAAACGCGGCTGCTGGATAGCGCTGGCAGCTGCGCCTTTTCTCCTTTTTTTTGCCGCGTGGGGAGCAGATAAACTCTGGCCCCTGCCATTGCATGAAGTCAATCCCGCACGCGTAGTCGTGGCGCAGGATGGTACGCCACTCTGGCGTTTCGCCGATGCTGAGGGCATCTGGCGCTATCCGGTAACCATCGAAGATGTCTCTCCGCGTTACCTTGAAGCACTGATCAATTATGAAGATCGCTGGTTCTGGAAGCATCCGGGGGTGAATCCATTCTCGGTGGCGCGCGCAGCATGGCAAGATCTCACTTCGGGACGGATTATTTCCGGCGGCAGCACACTCACCATGCAGGTTGCTCGTCTGCTTGATCCTCACCCCAAAACTTTTGGCGGCAAAATTCGCCAGCTCTGGCGCGCGTTTCAACTGGAATGGCACTTGTCTAAACGTGACATTCTGACCTTGTATCTTAATCGCGCTCCGTTTGGTGGTACGTTGCAGGGGATCGGTGCGGCAAGTTGGGCATATCTCGGAAAATCGCCTGCGAATTTAAGCTATTCCGAGGCGGCAATGCTGGCGGTGTTACCACAAGCGCCCAGCCGACTGCGTCCGGATCGCTGGCCGGAACGTGCCGAGGCCGCACGTAATAAAGTGCTCAATCGGATGGCTGCGCAAGGTGTGTGGTCCCGTGAGCAGGTAAAAGAATCTAGTGAAGAGCCCATCTGGTTGGCACCCAGACAAATGCCGCAACTGGCACCGCTGTTTTCGCGCATGATGCTCGGTAAAAGCAAAAGCGACAAAATCGTTACTACGCTGGATGCTGGTTTACAGCGTCGTCTGGAAGAACTGGCGCAAAACTGGAAAGGACGATTGCCACCGCGCAGTTCGTTGGCAATGATCGTTGTTGATCATACTGATATGAGTGTGCGCGGCTGGGTAGGATCGGTTGATCTTAATGATGATTCCCGCTTTGGGCATGTCGATATGGTCAATGCGATCCGATCGCCGGGATCGGTACTCAAACCGTTTGTTTATGGTCTGGCGCTGGATGAAGGCTTGATCCACCCAGCATCGCTGTTGCAAGACGTTCCCCGGCGCACTGGTGATTATCGACCAGGCAACTTTGACAGCGGTTTTCATGGCCCGATCAGCATGAGTGAGGCGCTGGTGCGCTCGCTGAACTTACCTGCTGTGCAGGTGCTGGAAGCCTATGGGCCGAAACGGTTTGCGGCAAAGTTACGCAATGTTGGATTGCCGTTATATCTGCCCAACGGCGCTGCACCGAATCTTTCGCTCATTCTCGGCGGCGCAGGTGCAAAACTGGAGGATATGGCTGCAGCGTATACCGCATTTGCTCGCCACGGTAAGGCGGGTAAGTTGCGCTTACAGCCGGGGGACCCATTACTTGAGCGACCGTTAATGTCGCCGGGGGCCGCGTGGATTATCCGCCGTATTATGGCAGATGAAGCGCAGCCGCTTCCGGATGGCGCTTTGCCACGCGTCGTACCTCTGGCGTGGAAAACAGGAACCAGTTATGGCTATCGCGATGCATGGGCTATTGGCGTTAACGCTCGTTACGTAATTGGGATCTGGACTGGCAGACCGGACGGTACGCCCGTTGTCGGTCAGTTTGGCTTTGCCAGCGCCGTACCGCTGTTGAATCAGGTCAATAATATCTTACTGTCGCGCAGTGCGAATCTGCCGGAAGACCCGCGTCCTGATTCTGTAAGCCGTGGCGTTATCTGCTGGCCTGGTGGGCAATCATTGCCAGAAGGCGATAGCAATTGCCGCCGTCGTCTTGCCACCTGGCTGCTGGACGGGAGCCAGCCGCCAACTCTGTTACTGCCCGAGCAGGAAGGCATTAATGGCATTCGTTTCCCCATCTGGCTGGATGAAAACGGCAAACGTGTTGCCGCTGATTGTCCTCAGGCTCGACAAGAAATGATTAATGTCTGGCCATTACCACTTGAACCCTGGCTACCTGCTGCTGAACGACGAGCAGCGCGCTTACCTGGGGCATCAACAAATTGCCCGCCGTATGGTCGTGATGCTCAGGTACCTTTACAGTTGATTGGTGTGCGTGATGGCGTAATTATCAAACGTCTGCCAGGAGCTACTGATGCGTCATTACCAGTACAATTAAGCGGAGGAACAGGCGAACGCTGGTGGTTTCTTAATGGTGAACCGTTAGCTGAACGCGGGCGTAACGTGACTCTGCATTTGACAGAGAAAGGCGATTATCAATTGCTGGTAATGGACGAAATGGGGCAGGTGGCGACAGTGAGATTTGTCATGCAGTAGTCTGTTTTGCTCATATTTGTTGCTTAAACTCGTTTTATTTTAAAAAAATGTTACCTTCATCAATAGTCAACGGCCCTGTTGCTCATTATAATCCGCGCCATCTCGTACGCTGGTACAGACAACAACAGAATAATTTACAGAGGTAAAAATGGCTATTGAACGTACTTTTTCCATCATCAAACCGAACGCGGTAGCAAAAAACGTCATTGGCAATATCTTTGCGCGCTTTGAAGCTGCAGGGTTCAAAATTGTCGGCACCAAAATGCTGCACCTGACCGTTGAACAGGCTCGTGGCTTTTATGCTGAACACGATGGAAAACCGTTCTTTGATGGTCTGGTTGAATTCATGACCTCTGGCCCGATCGTGGTTTCCGTGCTGGAAGGTGAAAACGCCGTTCAGCGTCACCGCGATCTGCTGGGCGCGACCAATCCGGCAAACGCACTGGCTGGTACTCTGCGTGCTGATTACGCTGACAGCCTGACCGAAAACGGTACTCACGGTTCTGATTCCGTCGAATCTGCCGCTCGCGAAATCGCTTATTTCTTCGGCGAAGGTGAAGTGTGCTCGCGCACGCGTTAATAATTTCGTAAATGCCGCGTGCAAACGTGGCATCCATGCGCCAGAATTTGTACAATGCAGCGCCCCCGGACGAGCAGCCGCTCACCGGGGCGTTTCTTTTTTCAACCCTCCAGGGGCCATAACGTGTAATAACGAGGCCGGAATAGCATATGTCTGAACAATTAGTCACACCTGAAAACGTCACCACGAAAGATGGAAAAATCAACCTGCTGGATCTCAACCGTCAGCAGATGCGGGAGTTTTTTAAAGATTTAGGTGAAAAACCCTTCCGCGCCGATCAGGTGATGAAGTGGATGTATCACTATTGCTGCGACAACTTTGATGAGATGACCGACATCAACAAAGTGTTGCGCGGCAAACTAAAAGAGGTGGCGGAAATCCGCGCACCGGAAGTGGTTGAAGAACAGCGTTCATCTGACGGCACCATTAAATGGGCGATTGCCGTTGGCGATCAGCGCGTCGAAACGGTGTATATCCCGGAAGACGACCGTGCCACGCTTTGCGTTTCCTCGCAGGTGGGGTGTGCGCTGGAGTGTAAATTCTGTTCCACCGCCCAGCAGGGCTTTAACCGCAATCTGCGGGTGTCGGAAATTATCGGCCAGGTGTGGCGTGCAGCGAAAATCGTTGGCGCAGCAAAAGTCACCGGTCAGCGCCCAATCACTAACGTAGTGATGATGGGTATGGGCGAGCCGCTGCTCAACCTGAACAACGTCGTTCCGGCGATGGAAATCATGCTCGATGATTTCGGTTTTGGTCTGTCTAAACGTCGCGTTACGCTCTCTACATCAGGCGTTGTTCCGGCGCTGGATAAACTGGGCGATATGATCGACGTAGCGCTGGCAATTTCCCTGCATGCGCCGAACGACGAAATTCGTGACGAAATTGTGCCGATCAACAAAAAGTACAATATCGAAACGTTCCTTGCTGCGGTGCGCCGCTATCTGGAGAAATCTAACGCCAATCAGGGCCGAGTCACTATTGAATACGTGATGCTTGATCACGTTAACGACGGCACTGAACACGCGCACCAACTGGCGGAGCTGCTGAAAGATACGCCGTGTAAGATCAACCTGATCCCGTGGAACCCGTTCCCTGGCGCGCCGTATGGACGCAGCTCAAACAGTCGTATCGACCGTTTCTCTAAAGTGCTGATGAGCTACGGTTTCACCACTATTGTGCGTAAAACTCGTGGTGATGATATCGATGCTGCCTGTGGTCAGTTGGCGGGCGATGTTATCGACCGTACGAAACGTACCCTGCGTAAACGAATGCAGGGTGAGGCCATCGACATTAAAGCGGTCTGATAGCCATTACGCCACGGTTACTTTATGTACCGTGGCGTAATCTTTTATGAATGAAGTATTAAGTTGCAATTGTCTGGTCAATATTAACGGTGCGTTTTTGCTGACTTTAAGGCAGTATGTAACGATGCAACAGTAAGTTAGCCTTAGTGAATGTGGGCTTTGTCACGAGCACACAGACGGTCTTATACTGTATGATAACGGTTAACTTAACGGATGTTTCGCGGTGTGGGTGAGCATGATGGTTCACCGGCATCTCAATTCTCATTTAAACGTACCTGCAGCGAATGAATACTGAAGCCACGCACGACCAAAATGAAGCACTTACTACCGGCGCTCGCCTGCGTAATGCTCGCGAACAACTAGGACTTAGTCAGCAGGCCGTTGCTGAGCGACTTTGCCTGAAGGTTTCCACGGTACGCGACATTGAAGAAGATAAGGCACCTGCCGATCTTGCTTCAACATTCCTGCGCGGATATATCCGCTCTTATGCGCGTCTGGTACATATTCCAGAAGAAGAACTGCTACCGGGGCTGGAAAAACAGGCTCCACTACGAGCTGCAAAAGTTGCGCCGATGCAGAGTTTTTCCCTCGGTAAACGCCGCAAAAAACGTGACGGCTGGCTGATGACCTTCACCTGGCTGGTGTTGTTTGTGGTTATTGGCCTGAGCGGTGCCTGGTGGTGGCAAGACCACAAAGCTCAGCAGGAAGAGATCACTACTATGGCCGATCAATCTTCTGCGGAACTGAGCAGTAATAACGAACAGGGGCAGAGTGTTCCGTTAGATACGTCGACAACCACAGACCCGACTACGACGTCCACGCCGCCAGCGTCTGTGGATACTACCGCAACTAACACGCAAACACCTGCCATAACTTCGCCAGCACCAGCTGTTGATTCACAACAGAATGCAGTTGTTTCACCTTCGCAGGCAAATGTTGATACCGCTGCGACCCCGGCACCAACGGCAACAACAACGCCAGATGGTGCTGCGCCGTTGCCAACCGATCAGGCTGGCGTGACCACGCCGGCGGCTGACCCGAATGCGCTGGTGATGAACTTTACTGCCGATTGCTGGCTGGAAGTCACTGACGCTACCGGTAAAAAACTGTTTAGCGGTATGCAGCGTAAAGACGGTAATTTGAACTTAACCGGCCAGGCTCCGTACAAACTGAAAATTGGTGCGCCAGCCGCAGTACAGATCCAGTATCAAGGGAAACCTGTCGATCTGAGTCGTTTTATCAGAACTAACCAGGTTGCGCGTCTGACCCTAAATGCCGAACAATCACCGGCGCAGTAACAGACGGGTAACGCGGGAGATTTTTCATGCATAACCAGGCTCCAATTCAACGTAGAAAATCAACACGTATTTACGTTGGGAATGTGCCGATTGGCGATGGTGCCCCCATCGCCGTACAGTCCATGACCAATACGCGTACGACAGACGTCGAAGCTACGGTCAATCAAATTAAGGCGCTGGAACGTGTTGGCGCTGATATCGTCCGTGTCTCCGTACCGACGATGGACGCGGCAGAAGCGTTCAAGCTCATCAAACAACAGGTTAACGTACCGCTGGTGGCTGATATCCACTTTGACTATCGCATTGCGCTGAAAGTAGCGGAATACGGGGTCGATTGTTTGCGTATTAACCCTGGCAATATCGGTAATGAAGAGCGTATTCGCATGGTGGTTGACTGTGCGCGCGATAAAAACATTCCGATCCGTATTGGCGTTAACGCTGGATCGCTGGAAAAAGATCTGCAAGAAAAGTATGGCGAACCGACGCCGCAGGCATTGCTGGAATCTGCCATGCGCCATGTTGATCATCTTGATCGTCTGAACTTCGATCAGTTCAAAGTCAGCGTCAAAGCGTCTGATGTCTTCCTCGCTGTTGAGTCTTATCGTCTGCTGGCAAAACAGATCGATCAACCGCTGCATCTTGGGATCACCGAAGCGGGCGGCGCACGTAGTGGGGCAGTAAAATCTGCCATTGGTTTAGGCCTGCTGCTGTCTGAAGGCATCGGCGACACGCTGCGCGTATCGCTGGCGGCCGATCCGGTCGAAGAGATCAAAGTCGGTTTCGATATTTTGAAATCGCTGCGTATCCGTTCGCGCGGGATCAATTTCATCGCCTGCCCGACCTGTTCGCGTCAGGAGTTTGACGTTATCGGTACGGTTAACGCCCTGGAGCAACGCCTGGAAGATATCATCACCCCGATGGACGTTTCGATTATCGGCTGCGTGGTGAATGGACCAGGTGAGGCGCTGGTTTCTACACTCGGCGTTACCGGCGGCAACAAGAAAAGCGGCCTCTATGAAGATGGCGTGCGCAAAGACCGTCTGGACAACAACGATATGATCGACCAGCTGGAAGCGCGCATTCGTGCGAAAGCCAGCCAACTGGATGAAGCGCGTCGAATTGACGTTCAGCAGGTTGAAAAATAATAACGTGATGGGAAGCGCCTCGCTTCCCGTGTATGATTGAACCCGCATGGCTCCCGAAATATTGAGGGGCGCGTTGAGGGTTCATTTTTATATTCAGAAAGAGAATAAACGTGGCAAAAAACATTCAAGCCATTCGCGGCATGAACGATTACCTGCCTGGCGAAACGGCCATCTGGCAGCGCATTGAAGGCACACTGAAAAACGTGCTCGGCAGCTACGGTTACAGTGAAATCCGCTTGCCGATTGTAGAGCAGACCCCGCTATTCAAACGTGCGATTGGTGAAGTCACCGACGTGGTTGAAAAAGAGATGTACACCTTTGAGGATCGCAATGGCGACAGCCTGACTCTGCGCCCTGAAGGGACGGCGGGCTGTGTACGCGCCGGCATCGAGCATGGTCTTCTGTACAATCAGGAACAGCGTCTATGGTATATCGGGCCGATGTTCCGTCACGAGCGTCCGCAGAAAGGGCGTTATCGTCAGTTCCACCAGTTGGGTTGCGAAGTTTTCGGTCTACAAGGTCCTGATATCGACGCTGAACTGATTATGCTCACCGCCCGCTGGTGGCGTGCGCTGGGTATCTCTGAACACGTAACTCTTGAGCTGAATTCTATCGGTTCGCTGGAAGCACGCGCCAATTATCGCGATGCGCTGGTTGCATTCCTTGAGCAGCATAAAGAAAAGCTGGACGAAGACTGCAAACGCCGCATGTACACTAACCCGCTGCGCGTGCTGGATTCCAAAAATCCGGAAGTGCAGGCCCTTCTCAACGACGCCCCAGCATTAGGTGACTATCTTGACGAGGAATCTCGTGAGCACTTTGCTGGTCTGTGCAAACTGCTGGAGAGCGCGGGTATCGCTTACACCGTAAACCAGCGTCTGGTGCGTGGTCTGGACTACTATAACCGTACTGTTTTTGAGTGGGTGACTAACAGCCTCGGTTCTCAGGGCACCGTGTGCGCAGGCGGTCGTTATGACGGTCTGGTGGAACAACTGGGTGGTCGTGCAACACCGGCAGTCGGTTTCGCGATGGGTCTCGAACGTCTTGTATTGTTAGTTCAGGCCGTTAATCCGGAATTTAAAGCCGATCCTGTTGTCGATATATATCTGGTGGCTTCAGGTGCTGACACACAATCTGCGGCTATGGCATTAGCAGAGCGTCTGCGTGATGAATTACCGGGCGTGAAACTGATGACCAACCACGGCGGCGGCAACTTTAAGAAGCAGTTTGCCCGTGCTGATAAATGGGGCGCCCGCGTTGCTGTGGTGCTGGGTGAGTCTGAAGTGGCTAACGGCACAGCAGTAGTGAAGGATTTGCGCTCTGGTGAGCAAACGGCAGTTGCGCAGGATAGCGTAGCCGCGCATTTGCGCACGTTACTGGGTTAAGGAAGGAGAAGGACAGCGTGGAAATTTACGAGAACGAAAACGACCAGGTTGAAGCGGTTAAACGCTTTTTTGCTGAAAATGGCAAAGCACTGGCTGTTGGGGTGATTTTGGGCGTTGGCGCATTGATTGGCTGGCGCTACTGGAACAGCCATCAGGTTGATTCTACACGCTCCGCTTCTCTTGCCTATCAAAATGCGGTTACCGCAGTGAGCGAAGGCAAACCGGATAGCATCCCGGCGGCGGAAAAATTTGCTGCTGAAAATAAAAATACCTATGGTGCGCTGGCTTCTTTGGAACTTGCGCAGCAATTTGTTGACAAAAATGAACTAGAGAAAGCTGCCACCCAGTTACAACAGGGATTGGCGGACACGAGCGATGAAAATCTCAAAGCCGTGATAAATCTGCGTCTTGCCCGCGTTCAGGTACAGCTCAAGCAGGCTGATGCCGCGCTGAAAACCCTCGATACCATCAAAGGTGAAGGGTGGGCTGCCATTGTTGCCGACCTGCGTGGCGAAGCATTGCTGAGCAAAGGTGATAAGCAAGGTGCGCGTAGTGCATGGGAAGCTGGCGTGAAAAGCGATGTTACCCCGGCACTGAGCGAAATGATGCAGATGAAAATTAATAATTTGTCCATCTGAGAGGGACCCGATGCAATTGCGTAAATTACTGCTGCCAGGACTGCTTTCCGTTACCCTTTTAAGCGGCTGTTCTCTGTTTAACAGCGAAGAAGATGTGGTAAAGATGTCCCCATTGCCGACCGTTGAAAACCAGTTTACGCCGACCACGGCGTGGAGCACTTCCGTGGGTAGCGGCATTGGCAACTTCTATTCCAATCTTCATCCGGCACTGGCGGACAACGTTGTCTATGCAGCGGACCGCGCTGGTTTAGTAAAAGCGCTGAATGCGGATGATGGCAAAGAAATCTGGTCTGTCAGTCTGGCCGAGAAAGATGGCTGGTTCTCTAAAGAGCCTGCATTACTTTCTGGCGGCGTGACCGTGTCTGGCGGACATGTCTACATTGGCAGCGAAAAGGCGCAGGTTTACGCGCTGAATACCAGCGATGGTACTGTGGCATGGCAAACTAAAGTCGCGGGTGAAGCGCTTTCTCGCCCGGTGGTCAGCGACGGTCTGGTGTTAATCCACACCAGTAACGGTCAGTTGCAAGCCCTGAACGAAGCTGACGGCGCTGTCAAATGGACAGTTAACCTCGATATGCCTTCACTCTCTTTGCGTGGCGAGTCTGCGCCAGCAACGGCTTTTGGTGCGGCCGTCGTGGGTGGCGATAATGGTCGCGTCAGCGCAGTGCTAATGGAACAGGGCCAGATGATTTGGCAGCAGCGTATTTCCCAGGCGACCGGTTCTACTGAAATTGACCGCCTGAGCGATGTTGACACGACTCCCGTCATTGTTAACGGCGTTGTTTTCGCGCTGGCCTATAATGGTAACCTGACGGCGCTTGATCTGCGCAGCGGTCAGATTATGTGGAAGCGCGAACTGGGTTCGGTGAATGATTTCATCGTCGACGGCAACCGCATCTATCTGGTCGATCAAAATGACCGGGTGATGGCGTTGACCATTGATGGCGGCGTTACGCTGTGGACACAAAGCGATCTGCTGCATCGCCTGTTGACTTCTCCGGTGCTGTATAATGGCAACCTGGTGGTAGGTGACAGTGAAGGTTATCTGCACTGGATCAACGTCGAAGATGGTCGTTTCGTTGCCCAGCAAAAAGTTGATAGCTCCGGTTTCCAGACTGAACCGGTTGCCGCTGACGGCAAACTGCTGATCCAGGCAAAAGACGGGACTGTGTACTCTATTACACGTTAATCGTCTCTGTCGTTCACTTTGAAAACGGCTCCTGGACAGGGGCCGTTTTCCTGTTTTTAACAACGACACGAATATAGCGTGCGTTGTCTGATGATTTATAAAAATGAGGCTTTAAACATGGTACCTGTGGTCGCGCTTGTCGGGCGCCCTAACGTAGGAAAATCCACGTTATTTAACCGTCTAACTCGCACCCGAGATGCGCTGGTTGCGGATTTCCCGGGTCTGACTCGTGACCGTAAGTACGGTCGTGCGGAAATTGAAGGCCGCGAGTTTATCTGTATTGATACCGGCGGGATTGACGGAACAGAAGACGGTGTAGAAACCCGCATGGCGGAACAGTCGCTGCTGGCGATTGAAGAAGCGGACGTCGTACTGTTTATGGTGGATGCGCGCGCGGGCCTGATGCCTGCGGATGAAGCGATTGCTAAACATCTGCGCTCCCGCGAAAAACCGACCTTCCTGGTGGCAAACAAAACCGATGGTCTGGATCCGGATCAGGCCGTTGTTGATTTCTATTCGCTCGGTTTAGGTGAAATCTATCCTATCGCCGCGTCTCACGGTCGTGGCGTATTAAGTCTGCTGGAGCACGTGCTGTTGCCGTGGATGGAAGATATCGCACCACAAGAAGAAGTGGATGAAGACGCTGAGTACTGGGCGCAATTTGAAGCGGAAGAGAACGGCGAAGAAGAAGAGGAAGACGACTTTGACCCGCAAAGTCTGCCAATCAAACTGGCGATAGTGGGTCGTCCTAACGTCGGTAAGTCTACACTCACTAACCGTATCCTTGGCGAAGAACGCGTCGTAGTTTACGACATGCCGGGCACTACGCGTGACAGTATCTACATTCCAATGGAACGCGATGGGCGTGAGTATGTACTCATTGACACTGCGGGCGTACGTAAACGCGGCAAAATCACCGATGCGGTAGAGAAATTCTCCGTAATCAAAACATTGCAGGCGATTGAAGATGCCAACGTGGTGATGTTGGTGATTGATGCTCGCGAGGGTATTTCCGATCAGGATCTCTCCTTACTGGGCTTTATTCTCAATAGTGGGCGCTCACTTGTGATTGTAGTGAACAAGTGGGACGGCCTGAGCCAGGAAGTGAAAGAGCAAGTAAAAGAGACGCTGGACTTCCGTCTGGGCTTTATCGACTTCGCCCGTGTGCATTTTATCTCTGCATTACACGGCAGCGGCGTTGGTAACCTGTTTGAGTCAGTACGTGAAGCGTATGACAGCTCCACCCGTCGCGTGGGTACGTCAATGCTGACGCGTATCATGACCATGGCGGTTGAAGATCACCAGCCGCCGCTGGTTCGCGGGCGTCGTGTGAAGCTGAAATATGCCCACGCCGGGGGTTATAACCCGCCAATTGTGGTGATTCATGGCAACCAGGTGAAAGACCTGCCTGATTCCTATAAGCGTTATCTGATGAACTACTTCCGCAAGTCTCTGGACGTGATGGGTACGCCGATTCGTATTCAGTTCAAAGAAGGGGAAAACCCCTATGCGAACAAGCGTAACACCTTGACGCCGACCCAGATGCGCAAGCGTAAGCGTTTGATGAAGCATATTAAGAAAAGTAAGTAATTTCTTATCTGGTTTCCCTTTCCAAACGGAGAGGGAAACTGAACAACAGGCGAGGAGTATTTATGGAACTCAACTGCCCAACCTGCCATAACCCTCTCGAACGCAACGGTGAAACTGCCCACTGTGCAACTTGTGCCAAAGATTTCACCATTCAGGCGCTTTGTCCTGACTGCCATCAGCCATTACAGGTGTTAAAAGCTTGTGGTGCAGTAGATTATTTCTGCCAGCATGGGCACGGTTTAATATCCAAAAAACGCGTTGAATTTATTGTTGTTTAATATTATTTAAATATATGGTGCAATCATTTGTATTCATAATATAAATGATTGCATCCTATTTTATTTGTTGAAACGCAAATGTAAGTGAGCGAAATCACTGTGTTATAAATTTAAGATTATATTTAGTTTTCCTGGCGTGCCTTTCTTAATAATCTGGAATAGAATATTAGAGCTAATTTTAAGCATTATTAATGTCACAGGGGATGTGCATGCTGCGATGGAAACGCTGTATTATGCTAACATTTATCTCTGGAGCGGCTTTTGCGGCTCCAGAGATAAATGTTGAGCATAAAGAATCGTTACCTGATTTAGGTAGTCAGGCCGCACAACAGGAAGAGCAAACTAACAAGGGTAAATCGCTAAAAGAGCGTGGTGCCGATTACGTCATTAACTCTGCCACGCAAGGGTTTGAAAACCTTACACCCGAGGCGCTGGAGTCCCAGGCCAGAAGCTATCTGCAAAGTCAAATTACCTCTACGACACAATCTTATATTGAGGATACACTCTCCCCCTACGGTAAGGTCCGAACGAATCTTTCTCTTGGTCAGGGCGGCGATCTGGATGGCAGTTCCATCGACTATTTTGTTCCCTGGTATGATAATCAAACTACTGTTTATTTCAGCCAATTTTCTGCACAACGAAAAGAAGATCGTACGATCGGGAATATTGGGCTTGGTGTAAGACATAATTTTGATAGATGGTTATTGGGTGGAAATATATTTTATGATTATGATTTTACCCGTGGGCATCGCCGTTTAGGTTTAGGTGCCGAAGCCTGGACTGATTATTTAAAATTCTCTGGCAACTATTATCACCCGCTTTCTGACTGGAAAGACTCCGAAGATTTCGATTTTTATGAGGAGCGCCCGGCGCGCGGCTGGGATATTCGCGCCGAAGCCTGGCTACCTGCTTACCCGCAGCTTGGCGGTAAAATCGTTTTCGAACAGTATTACGGTGATGAAGTCGCGCTTTTTGGCACCGATAATCTGGAGAAAGATCCCTTCGCCGTCACGCTGGGTGTGAAATACCAGCCCGTACCACTCATTGCCGTAGGAACGGATTTCAAAGCCGGCACTGGCGATAATACCGATCTTTCTGTTAACGCAACGCTGAACTACCAGTTTGGCGTCCCGCTCAAAGACCAGCTTGATCCTTACAAAGTAAGCGCGGCTCACTCGCTCATGGGCAGCCGTCACGACTTTGTTGAACGTAACAACTTTATTGTTCTGGAATACAAAGAGAAAGATCCCCTCGATGTCACTTTGTGGCTGAAAGCTGATGCGACGAATGAACATCCCGAGTGCGTGATTAAAGATACGCCAGAAGCAGCCATCGGGCTGGAAAAATGTAAGTGGACCATTAACGCGCTCATTAATCATCATTACAAAATCGTTGCTGCCTCCTGGCAGGCGAAAAACAATGCTGCACGTACGCTGGTGATGCCGGTTATCAAAGAAAACACCCTTACCGAAGGGAACAACAACCACTGGAATCTGGTACTGCCTGCCTGGCAGTACAGCTCTGATAAAGCCGACCAGGAAAAACTCAATACCTGGCGGGTACGCCTGGCGCTGGAAGATGAAAAAGGCAATCGGCAGAACTCCGGCGTGGTGGAAATCACCGTTCAGCAGGATCGTAAAATTGAGCTCATCGTTAACAACATCGCCAATGTACCGGATGAGAACAATCACAGCCACGAAGCCAGCGCGCAAGCGGATGGTGTAGATGGCGTCGTCATGGATCTCGACGTTACGGATAGCTTTGGCGACAACACTGACCGTAACGGTAATGTCTTGCCGCAGGATAATCTCAGCCCGCAGCTGTTTGATGCCAACGATAAAAAAGTGACGCTGACGAATAAACCCTGCACCACCGAAGTGCCGTGCGTTTTTATCGCCAAACAAGATAAAGAAAAGGGGACCGTTACGCTCTCCAGTACGTTGCCCGGTACTTTCCGCTGGAAGGCGAAAGCCGCCCCTTATGATGACAGTAACTATGTTGACGTAACGTTCCTGGGTTCTGACATCGGCGGGCTGAATGCTTTTATCTACCGCGTTGGTGCAGCTAAGCCCGTCAATCTTATCGGCAACAAAGAACCGTTGCCTCTCAATAGCCGCTATCGCTTTGTGCTGTGGCGCGACGCTAACAAAGACGGCGTGTTCCAGCTTTCTGAGAAGCTCACTGACGACGAGATGAAACAGTATGACTATCAGTGGGAATTCACGGGGAATAGCGTAAATGGCAATACCGGCGCGCAAACCAATACCACGAACGTCGATATAGAGATCCCGGCAACCAACAAGGAAGCGGCAGCAAAATTTAATGCTCAGGTAACCGATGGTGTGCAGGGATACGGTTTGCAGGTCAATTACAGCAAGAAATAGGGTCGGCGCCATGGCTGATCGGGCCACCGCTGAATATTAATCAAGGAGAGTGTTTATGAAACCTCATATGAAACGTGGCCTGACAAAAGTCGCGCTGGCACTGATGCTGGCTGGATACTGTGCCGTACCAGCCGCTATGGCGGAAGATGCCGCCTGGGTCGCCAGTGGAACTACCGCTGAATTCGAAGGGACTATACCCTGGCTCTATCGCGAAGGGGGGAATGCCACGATTAACTCGGAAGATGCGGATCACATTAAAGTGACGTCAGATGGTAAAGGGACCCGTCCTCCGGGTAGCGAGACGGATAAACGCCTTTACTCAGGGGATACCATCACGCTGGGTTGGGATATCGGCGATACCGAAGGGGATATTGATGATGGTCCCGCAGGCATTGATGCGAAAACGACAGCCACTATCAAATGGTACAGCTACAGCAATAATGCGGGTGGCGATAAAACGGAGCTGACCGCAGCGGCAGGCAAGACGAATTATAAACTCACTGATGACGATCGTGGGCGTTATATCGGTGTTGAAATCCAGCCCATCACCCAGACCGGTAATCCCTTCGAGGGAACGTCGCTGACTCTGCTGGATATTTCAACGGCCAGCGGTGGCGGCAGCGATACGGACAATGTCGATCCCGGCCCGGTTGTGAACCAGAATCTGAAAGTTGCCATCTTCGAGAAAGGCACCACTACCAACCTTATCGGTGGTAACACGGCCATTGCGCTTAACAAAACGTATGTGGCCAAACTGTACTCGGATGAAAACCAGAACGGTAAATACGACGCGGGTACGGATATGGACGTTACCGCTAACTACGACTTTGCATGGGTCTTTAACGGTAACAGTAAACAACTTGCTGCGGCGGGCGGTATTGCTAATGCCAGCTTCGATAACAATGACATTGTTATCCCGCAAACTAACGAAGAAGCAAGAACCAGCCTTAACGGTAGTGACCGTAATGGTAAGAGTGGTCTTGCGATCCCGGCAAACGGCGACGGCGTTCAGGGCTATACGCTGTCTATCATTTACAAACACCACTAATGCGCACAACAGCATTCCCATACGGGAATGCTGTTTTCCGCCTGTTTTGCTTAGCGACGCGTTAAGCAAAACAGGTTGATGTTTTGTTTATCATGCTGGAGTTTTCTACATGTCGGTATGTCTGAAACCAGGGAAAATCATTATGCTTCTGGGCATGTTGGCAGCTTTTATGCTGTCTGACTTTGCACGGGCAGGGGCGGAATGGCAGACATATCCTGATTCTACAGGCGAGTTTAACGGAACCGTTCCTTTTGCCGACAGCGCCAGCGTACCCGTCTATCAGGGCAGTGTTCAGCTTAATCCTGCTGAATCTCATGATGTCGGGTTTTCTGCTAAACCGAATGAATTTAGCGTTGACGATGACGCTGCTAACCTGATTGTCGCTAATCCTCAGGACAATGACGGCGACCAGTTTTCCACACCACCTGCGCTGCGCTGGGAAAATCAAACACCCCCTACCGTCAGCCTGGTGTGGGCCGATGCCGCCACGCCCGATGTGCCCCTTAACCCACAACCCATTGCTAACCGTAGCTTTTGCGCTCAGGGGCTGGCCGGACGCTCGCTGGTGGCCTGGCCGCAGATTGATGCGCAGCAAACCCTCCCACTGCTCTACCTGCTGACCTCGACCGGGTATCCCTATGCGGGGACGGTGGCGCTGGTGGACCAGAAAGTGACCCTTAACATCGCACCCGCGCAGGGCGACTTAATCTCGGTGAGCGCCAGTGGTTTTAACGAAACGATCGCGGCGGCAAAAACCACCGTTGGCGACACCATCACGCTCACCGTCACGACTAAAGATTGTCAGGGCAACGTCGCGGGTAATATTCCGTTTATTATCAAACGTAAAGATGCTGAAAATCGCCAGGGGGCGGTGAATAATACTGCGCCAGTGGTACTGGATAGCACTGAGTTAACGACGACGGCAACCGAATACTATGGCACTTCTGATGCCAACGGCACGGCCACCATCACGGTGAGCCAACCGAACGGCCCTGGCGTCAAAACGCCTCTGGTGGTCAGCATTTCCGGCATTGCGCAAACCAGCGAAACCGCAGTGATTTTTACCGTACTCACCAGCCCGGACGTGGCGCAGGCTACGATGTGGGGCCATATGGCGGAGACGGTAGAAGCCCACGGTTACACCTTCAGTCGACCAAAGCTGGCGGCAGAAGTCAGCAATGAAAGCGCCACGGTCGTCGATCACAACGAAACCTGGTCCACCTTCACCTGGAGCGGCGCAGATAACCACTGCACCGTGCTGCCCGGCATGCGCCACTTCGGCGCGCTGGCGACCGTTATCCCCACATCGGTGCAGACAGTCCTTGGCTGGCCGATGCAGGGGGATTATTACTGGTCATCGCTGGCGGGCACCACCGGGCAGCACCATGCGGCGGATGTCTCTAACCGTGGTGAAACGCAAAAGCCGGATAGCACCCCGTTTCTTGTAAGCTGCGTGGATAAACCCGCGCCTGATGTCGAACCGAAAATCGTCCTTACGCCCGAAAACTATGATGATACGGCACAGGCGATGAAAGCGCAGGTGGGCGAAGACGCCACGATGCGTCTGACGATCACCGACAATAAAAATAACGATCAACCACTGGCGTATTACTACTTCTCGCTGCATCTGGATGACGGCGTTAACCGCAAAAATCAAACCGATTCCGCCTGGGAAGCCCATCCGGTGCAGATTACTGGTGGTTCGAATTTGCAACAGGTTGATGCTCACACCTATGAAGGCATGACCGATGTCAACGGTCAGGCTTCGCTAACCCTGAGTCAGCCCGACGGCGCAGGCGTGAAAACCCATATCACGGCGAAAATGCGCAGCAATTTTACGGCTACAGATGCCAAAGACGTGATTTTTACTGTGATCACCAGCCCGGACAGCGACAAGGCGCGGATGTGGGGCCATATGCGCGGCATTGTTGTATCTGGCAGTCTGTTCAAACGCCCAGTGCTGGCGGATGAAACTGAGCATGAACTGGGATCGGTGCGGGAAAATAACGAAGACTGGGCGCTGTTCGATCAAGACACCAGTATGCAGGCTGAATGCGGCGTCGGCCATACGCCAAGTCAGAGTGGGCTGGAAAGCCTTTTTTCAGCCCATCCCGGTAACGCGATTGGCACTGAGTATGGCTGGCCCACCGCACAACAGAACTACCTAAGCGCGGTGGAGCAAGCCACGCATTCATCGGTGAATTTGGCGAACGGAAACGTCGACAGCTACCCCGGCTTTAAGCGAAATTACCTCTCCTGTTCGGGCAATGAGATGGTCGCGAAGGTTGAAGTGAGCACCGATCACGATGTCACCCCTGGCACCAAAGCGCAGGCCAAAGTGGGAGACACCGTCGTGATGACCGTGCGTACGGTTAACGCGCTCAATAATACCCCCGTTCCCTTTACTGCCTTCACCATCACTAAAGGCATGGGGTATAACCGAGCGGGGCTGGTGAGCGGGTTTGATGACCCGAGCAGCGGCGCAATCTCGATGAATGGCACGCAATACGGCACATCGCAGCCGTCGATGGTTTATACGGGTACGACAGATGCACAAGGCGTGGCAACGGTCGAAATAGAGCAACCCCAGGGGGTGGGGTTAAGAACCGTGCTGAGCATTACGCCGGTCAATTCCCATCTACCAAATGCCATTAATTACAATGTTATTTTTACCACCCCAACCAGCCCGGATGTTAGTGGGGCGCAGATGTGGGGCCATATGGATGAAACGATTACCGTTGATTCATTAACCTTTACCCGGCCTAAGCTGGCAGCAGAAATCGCCAGTCCGGATGGCACACTAACGGAAAAAAACGAAGTCTGGGCGCGCGTTAGCCAGGCCAGTACGGCCATTACCAGTAAAGGCGGTTGCGGAACCAATATGCTGCCGCGCCGCTCCCAGCTCAGTGCGCTCTATGACGCTAATAACGGTAATGCGGTGCAAGCCACACACGGCTGGCCGACGCAGCGTCAGCCCTACTGGAGCAGTTCCCCCGCGGATTTAACGCCGCACAATTACACCATTGCCCTGGATAACGGCGCACAGGCCATCGGCGGCGATACGCCGGTTTACGTCAGTTGCCTGACGACGGCGAACAAACCTGCCAGCAGCATTACGCTGGATGTGGTTGATAACGCACAGTGGGCTGCCGGAAATAACGCGGCGAAGCTGAAAAAAAGCGAAACGCTACGGGTTAAGGTAACGGTAAAAGATGCGCAGGGTAATCCGCTCACGGATATGCCATTTAAACTGAGTCGCGGAGACGGTTATACCCGCACGGGCGAAAAACATATTGCCGGTAGTGGCGATGCGCTGGTGGCACCGGTGGTGATTAACAGTGGGCTGGCGGATGAAACGACGTTGAACGACACCGCGGGATTTTATACTGCCATGACCGGTAGCGACGGCAGCAAAATCCTCAATATTACCCGCCCGGATACTCACGGCACCAAAACGGCGCTGACGGCGACGTTGTATTCCGATCCAACAAAAAAAGACAGCCTGGATACAATCTTTACTGTGGTCACCAGCCCGGATAGTAGCAAAGCGAAAATGTGGGGGCATATGCCGGAAACGGTGACGGCTGCGGACGGTACGGTATTTAAACGCCCGCTGTTGTTGAAGGAACTGGCCTATCAGACTGGGCGAACATCGACGTCTGAAGACAATGAAAACTGGGCGTTGTTTAACATTAATTATGCGAGTTCTTCCACGACGTATAGTGGCTGTGGAACCAGCTATATTCCGACTCAAGCCGGTCTGACGTCACTGTTTGCTAATAATGCGGGCAACACCATGAAAACCGTGCAGGGCTGGCCGGTGGCAACACGCTATTTGTCCAACACGTCCGACAACGGCAGCATGGAGCAGCGTAACTACAAGGCGGTAGATCTCAGCAATGGCACGAGTGCGGCAGTGTCATCAACGGCGCTGCAACTGCTGACCTGCCAGACCACGCCGGTAACCACGGTGGGCCAAATTCTGCTGGAAGCGGCAGATCCGGCGACGCTGGATACCACCTATAACGTGGTAAAAGCGAAAAAAGGCGAAGAATCCGTGGTGCGCGTCACCACCAAAGATACGCAAGGCAACCTGGTGGGCAATACGGCATTTATCCTGACGCGTGCCAACAGCGTGAGTCGGGCTAACGCATCAGCAACCGCGAGCGTGGGCGCGCTGACGGTGACGGATGCTTGGGGAAATACGCGAAATAATTTCCAGTCGACGAGTGAAACGATTTACGGCGTGACTGGTGCAGACGGGTCAACGACATTTACCCTGAAACAGGATAACAGTACCGGGTTAAGAACCGATCTCACGGCAAAACTGGATACGTCCAGCAGCGTCAAGGCGACGCTACCGGTGGTCTTTACTGTCGTGACCAGCCCGGATTCGCCAAAAGCGAATTTTTGGGGACATATGGCCGAAACGGTGATGGCCTCCGACGGTACAATCTATAAACGACCACTGTTGTTGAAAGAGCTGAGTAACACCAGTGGTCGAAATTCTACGGCTGAAAACGGTGAAGATTGGGCAAGATTCACCTGGACTCAGTCGGCTGACACCAGCATGAATGGGTGTGGTACAGATTATATGCCGACGCTGGATGGACTGAAGTCTTTGTATGACGCCAATAGCGGTAATGTGATGAGTACGGTGCAGGGATGGCCGGTAAAAACGACCTATCTCACCAATACCCCGAGTGATACGCAAACAGGGAGCCGTTACTACAATGTGGTGCAACTGAATACTGGTGCAGTCTCACAAATCTCGACGAACACAGTCGTGCTACAAACCTGCCGCACAACGCCGTTGACGGCTGCTAGCCAGATTACGCTGGAGGCCTCAGACCCCGCGCAATTTGTCAGCATTGACAGTACGCTTAGCGCGATCAAAGTGCAGAAAGGCGATAGCGTGTCGATCCGCATTTCGACTAAAGATGCACAGGGGAATTTAGTCGGCAATACGCCGTTTGCCCTGAAACACGCTAACCCGGTCAATCGCCAAAATGTGGCGTCAACATCGCAGAAAGTGTCGGTCACGACTGCGTCGGGTACGACGGTGGATACCACTGCATCGACCATTCTGTATGGCGTGACCGGGCCAGACGGAACCACCACGATGACACTCCGACAGGATGCGTCCACCGGACTCAAAACCGACTTTTATGCTCTGTTGAACGATACCGGCGTGTCGTCGAACACCTTGCCAGTGATCTTCACCGTCGTCACCAGCCCGGATACACCGCTGGCGGCCAACTGGGGGCATATGGCGGAAACCTTTACCAGCAGCAAGGGCGTCACCTTCAAACGGCCTTTCCTCAAAGCTGAACTTTCTGGTGGTACGGCGGTAACGACCAATAATGAAGTCTGGTCGCGCCTGACAGCAACGGAGAAAACGGATGCCAGCAAGGCGGGTTGTGATGAGAGTTATCAACCGCTGATGACTGACATGCAGGGGTTGTATGCGGATTACCCTAACAACCAGTTGGGCACGGTGCTCGGCTTGCCGACTTCCGCCGGGTATATGTGGGCCTACGACATGATGACGGTTTCTGGCAGTAGCTGGAGCAACCAGGCGTTTTCACTCGTTAATGGTCAGACAGTTCAGGCACCGTCCAGTTATACGGCGGTAGTGATGTGCCTGGTGGAACCGCATACCGTTCCGGCGATGATAGCGATCACTTCAACAGCACAAGATGCGGCAAAAACGGCCAGTAATGGTGGTCGACCGAGCGCCGTAGCGAAGAAAGGGGAGACGATTCCGCTGACGGTGACCGTACGTGATAGCGCCGGGAATCCGGTACCCTACGCCGACTTTACCCTCACGCGTGAAACGACGCTGGATCGCTCGAAAGCAACCGTTAACTCGAGTGCGGACGATCTTACCGTGAAGTCATTGATACCCGCGAACAGTGACGCTGTGCTGACGGCAAATGGGGCAAAAGTGCTCAGAACAACGGGCAGTGATGGCACAGCCACCTTTGAAGTGAGCCAGAATGCCACGACAGGTCTGGCGACACCGATAACCGTCACGCTGGCGCGCGATACAACCAAAACCGCCACGCTGGATGTTATCTACACGGTGATAACCAGCCCGGACTCACCGAGCGCGAAATTCTGGGGACACATGCCGGACACCTTTACCAGTTCGGCAGGCGTCACCTTCAGACGACCGCTCCTGAAAGCCGAAGCGACTTCAGGGTCATCGATTAGCACTAACGGCAATGGTGAAGTGTGGTCGTATATGAGCAACGTTCAAAATTTAACATCGACAGATTGTCCGCTGGAGAATCAACCGCGCAGTAATGAATTGTTGGATTTGTATAATGATCATCCCAACGGCGCGATAATGACTGACCTGGGGCTGCCGATATATGCAGGCAAGTGGTGGGCTTATGATATGGTCATGCCGGATTTATATACGTGGCAGTATCAGACTGTCAGCCTGAGCGCAGGAGATATCGCGAAGAGCTCGGCAAACAACGCGCTGATGCTTTGCCTGGCGAAGCCGCATCCGGCAGGCGTCAGCGTAATGTTGACGTCATCCGCAATGGATAACGCCAGAACCCTCAGTAATGGCGGGCGACCCAGCGCGTCAGTGAAAAAAGGTAACCCACTGCCAATTGTGGTGACGGTCAAAGATCGTGATGGCAACCCGGTGGCGGGAGAGGCCGTTACGCTCAGGCGTGGTTCAGCGATGAGCCGTTCAGGAGCAGGAGTGGGCACGCCGGCAAATGCAATGACGTTGACAGAATTGACACCTGTGTCGGCGGAGTTTTCTCTGGCCGCACACGATACGCAATGGCAAGGTTTCACCGGCAGTGATGGTACGGCCACTTTCAATGTTGAACAGCCTGAGACCATCGGCCTGGCCATTCCGTTCACCGCTATACTGGCGCGAGATGTCGCAACTACCAGCGTCCTTGATACGATCTTTACCGTCGTCACCAGCCCGGATTCCGCAATGGCGACCTACTGGGGCCATATGCCGGATACGGTAACGGCGGAAAACGGCGTGGTCTTTGAACGGCCTAAATTGTTGAAAGAGCTGCCGTCGAGCGCCGGAGTCAGTCAGGTGACGGATAACAATGAAGTGTGGCCGTTGTTTAAGGCAACGCAAAGGGAAGATAGCAGCCTCAGTCCTTGTGAAGCGGCACGTCGGCCATTGAGCGATGATTTATTATCGCTCTACGCGCGCTATCCGGGGAACACGCTGACGACTCAAATCGGCTGGTCTACGAAGTATGCATGGTGGGCACTGGATAACAAGCAGGGGAATGCCCTGGTTGTCAGTCTGAATAATGGTTTTGAGTCGTCGACGGCGAGTACGGGGTATCAGGGATGTCTGGTCAATCCCCGCGCGACCGTCTCCAGCGTCACGCTGACATCGACGGCGATAGATGCTACTACGCAGGCAGCGAAGGTAAAAAAAGGTGAAGCCGTGCCCCTCGTTGTTACCGTAAAAGACAGCGCCGGGAAGCCGGTACCGAATGTCGCTTTCACCTTAAAACGTGGTGAAGCCGTGCCACGCAACAGCGGGGCGACGTTGTATGGTGATATTGCGGCGATGGATGATATGACGGTACAACCTGCCAGCGGGACGGTGGTAACGCTGGTTGACAGTGGGAATACGGTCGACGGTGTGACAGGGGCGGACGGTACGGCAAGTTTTACCGTTCGTCAGGATAATACGCCAGGATATAAAACGCCGTTGACGGTGACGCTGACGGATAACGCCACAATAACGGCGACGCTGGACACGATTTTCACCGTGCCGACCAGTCCGAATGTCGCCACGGCGTATTTCTGGGGGCATATGGCGGATACCGCCACCGTAAGTGGCAAGACGTTACATCGCCCGCTATTGAAATCAGAGTTGCCGTCAGGGGCTACAGCGGCAGTAGCGCCAACGGTGAATAATGAAATCTGGGCGCTGGCACATGTGATCGATGCTCAAAAATGGGATATTGCAAAGCAGTGCGGTGACTTTAGTAGAGCACCGAGCTATACCGATTTACAGTCGTTACATAGCAGCTTTAGCACGCTGGGATGGCCATCATCGATAAGCTTCCCCTATTTCTCTACCGATCGGGCCGGTTCGTTCTATTGTGGCATGGATGAAGGGGCGGGGACACAAAACTGCGGTATTCAGGCATCCAGTACTGCGGGGTTTGCGACCTGCTTCCAGTAGTCTTAACGGGTCTGTAAATGGGGGCCAAGATGTAAATAAGATTCGCAATGCGTCATTAGGTTTTCTTGCGCGGCTTGCGGCTTTTCGTCACAGCACTCACTTCACTGATCACTACGCCATCGCCCAGGCGAGTGGTCAGTGTCTCACCCACTTTCACCTGCTTAACCTGTTTCAGCACTGCGCCATCAGCGGCGCTGGTAACGCTATAACCGCGTGCGAGCGTGGAGAGTGGACTCACCGCTTCGAGGTGCGTCACTGTATTACCAAAGCGTTCGCGCGTGGCGCTAAGCTGTGCGCGAAGTGTTTCAGCGAGACGATATTCCAGCTGTTGGATCCGCGTTTGCGCACGGTGAATCTTCGGCTGCGGATTTTGCTGATTCAGCCGCTGTGTTAATCGCTGCTGTTGCTGACCGGCGCGTTTAAGCTGATTCTCCAACGCAAAGCTCATCCGCTTTTGCAGACGCTCAAGCGTGGTTTGCTGACGCGCCAGCCGGAGCTGTGGATGCTGCTGCTGTAAACGGTGATGAATCTGCGTAAAACGTCGTGTGCGGTTGGCGAGGTAGTAATCCATCGCCATTTCCAGCCGTTGCTGCGCAGACTGCACCTGACGCAGTAACTCTTGCTGATTGCGGCTCACCACTTCGGCGGCGGCTGACGGCGTTGGCGCACGTAGATCAGCAACAAAGTCGGCAATCGTCACATCGGTTTCATGCCCAACGGCGCTGACCACCGGAATGCGGCTGGCAAAAATCGCCCGTGCCACGCGTTCATCGTTAAAACTCCATAAATCTTCCAGCGAACCACCGCCACGCCCGACGATCAATACGTCGCACTCGTTGCGAAGATTCGCCAGCTCAATGGCGCGAACGATTTGCCCCGGTGCGTCATCGCCCTGAACGGCGGTCGGGTAAATTATCACTGGCAGAGACGGATCGCGGCGTTTCAACACATGCAAAATATCGTGCAGTGCAGCACCGGTCTTTGAGGTGATAACGCCCACGCAGTGCGCAGGTGACGGTAGCGGATTCTTGAATTGCTGGTCGAATAACCCTTCAGCCTGCAACTTCGCTTTAAGCTGTTCGTACTTCTGTTGCAGCAAACCTTCACCGGCGGGCTGCATACTTTCGACAATAATTTGATAATCGCCGCGCGGTTCATACAGCGTAATGTTGGCACGAACTAAAACCTGTTGCCCATGCTGCGGGCGAAAGGTCACCCGGCGATTGCTGTTGCGGAACATCGCGCAGCGCACCTGGGCGTTATCGTCTTTAAGCGTAAAGTACCAGTGACCGGAAGCCGGTTGTGTGAAATTAGAGATTTCGCCACTGATCCACACCTGCCCCATCTCATGCTCAAGCAGCAGACGAACCGTTTGATTCAGGCGGCTAACGGTAAAAATTGCAGGGGATTGAGAAGGTAACATGTGAGCGAGATCAAATTCTAAATCAGCAGGTTATTCAGTCGATAGTAACCCGCCCTCCGGGGATAGCAAGCATTTTTTGCAAAAAGGGGTAGATGCAATCGGTTACGCTCTGTATAATGCCGCGGCAATATTTATTAACCACTCTGGTCGAGATATTGCCCATGCTACGTATCGCTAAAGAAGCTCTGACGTTTGACGACGTTCTCCTCGTTCCTGCTCATTCTACCGTTCTGCCGAATACTGCTGACCTCAGCACCCAGCTGACGAAAACTATTCGTCTGAATATCCCTATGCTCTCCGCAGCAATGGATACCGTAACGGAAGCGCGCCTGGCTATCGCCCTGGCTCAGGAAGGCGGTATCGGCTTTATCCACAAAAACATGTCCATTGAACGCCAGGCTGAAGAAGTTCGCCGCGTGAAAAAACACGAATCTGGCGTGGTAACCGATCCGCAGACTGTTCTGCCAACCACGACGCTGCGCGAAGTGAAAGAGCTGACCGAGCGTAACGGTTTTGCAGGCTATCCGGTTGTGACCGAAGAAAACGAACTGGTCGGCATTATCACCGGTCGTGACGTGCGTTTTGTTACCGATCTGAACCAGCCGGTTAGCGTTTACATGACGCCGAAAGAGCGTCTGGTAACCGTGCGTGAAGGCGAAGCCCGTGAAGTGGTGCTGGCAAAAATGCACGAAAAACGCGTTGAAAAAGCGCTGGTGGTTGATGATGAATTCCACCTGATCGGCATGATCACTGTGAAGGACTTCCAGAAAGCGGAACGTAAACCGAACGCCTGTAAAGACGAACAAGGCCGTCTGCGTGTAGGTGCAGCGGTTGGCGCAGGTGCGGGTAACGAAGAGCGTGTTGATGCGCTGGTTGCCGCAGGCGTTGACGTTCTGCTGATCGACTCCTCTCACGGTCACTCTGAAGGCGTTCTGCAGCGTATCCGTGAAACTCGCGCTAAATATCCTGACCTGCAAATCATCGGCGGCAACGTGGCAACAGCTGCAGGTGCCCGCGCGCTGGCAGAAGCCGGTTGCAGTGCCGTTAAAGTGGGTATCGGCCCAGGTTCTATTTGTACTACCCGCATTGTTACTGGCGTCGGTGTACCGCAGATCACTGCCGTTGCTGACGCAGTAGAAGCCCTGGAAGGCACCGGGATTCCGGTTATCGCTGACGGTGGTATTCGTTTCTCTGGCGATATCGCGAAAGCTATCGCTGCTGGTGCAAGCGCGGTGATGGTAGGTTCCATGCTGGCGGGTACGGAAGAATCCCCGGGTGAAATCGAACTCTACCAGGGCCGTTCTTACAAGTCTTACCGTGGGATGGGCTCTCTGGGCGCGATGTCCAAAGGTTCTTCTGACCGTTACTTCCAGAGCGACAACGCTGCCGACAAACTGGTGCCGGAAGGTATCGAAGGTCGCGTAGCCTATAAAGGTCGCCTGAAAGAGATCATTCACCAGCAGATGGGCGGCCTGCGCTCCTGTATGGGCCTGACCGGCTGTGGTACTATCGACGAACTGCGTACTAAAGCGGAGTTTGTACGTATCAGCGGTGCGGGCATTCAGGAAAGCCACGTTCACGACGTGACCATTACTAAAGAGTCCCCGAACTACCGTCTGGGCTCCTGATTCTCTTCGCCCGACTTCATGTCGGGCGATTTATATTATCTGTTTCACTTGCCTCGGAATAAGCGTCAATGACGGAAAACATTCATAAGCATCGCATCCTCATTCTGGACTTCGGTTCTCAGTACACCCAACTGGTTGCGCGCCGCGTGCGTGAACTGGGTGTTTACTGCGAACTGTGGGCGTGGGATGTGACAGAAGCACAAATTCGTGACTTCAATCCAAGCGGCATTATTCTTTCCGGCGGCCCGGAAAGCACCACCGAAGAAAACAGCCCGCGTGCGCCGCAGTATGTCTTTGAAGCAGGCGTACCGGTATTCGGCGTTTGCTATGGTATGCAGACCATGGCAATGCAGCTGGGTGGTCATGTTGAAGCCTCTAACGAACGTGAATTTGGCTATGCGCAGGTTGAAGTCGTAAACGACAGCGCACTGGTTCGCGGTATCGAAGATGCTCTGACAGCAGACGGTAAACCTCTGCTCGATGTCTGGATGAGCCACGGCGATAAAGTTACCGCTATCCCGTCCGACTTCATCACCGTAGCCAGCACCGAAAGCTGCCCGTTCGCCATCATGGCAAATGAAGAAAAACGCTTCTATGGCGTACAGTTCCACCCGGAAGTGACTCACACCCGCCAGGGGATGCGCATGCTGGAGCGTTTTGTGCGTGATATCTGCCAGTGTGAAGCCCTGTGGACGCCAGCGAAAATTATCGACGATGCAGTAGCCCGTATCCGCGAGCAGGTAGGCGACGATAAAGTGATCCTCGGCCTCTCTGGTGGCGTGGATTCCTCTGTGACTGCAATGCTGCTGCACCGCGCAATCGGCAAAAACCTGACTTGCGTATTCGTCGACAACGGCCTGCTGCGTCTCAACGAAGCAGAGCAGGTTCTGGATATGTTTGGCGATCACTTTGGTCTGAACATTGTTCACGTTCCGGCAGAAGATCGCTTCTTGTCAGCGCTGGCTGGTGAAAACGATCCGGAAGCAAAACGTAAAATCATCGGTCGCGTTTTCGTTGAAGTATTCGATGAAGAAGCGCTGAAACTGGAAGATGTGAAGTGGCTGGCGCAGGGTACTATCTACCCTGATGTTATCGAATCTGCCGCGTCTGCAACCGGTAAAGCTCACGTCATCAAATCTCATCACAACGTGGGCGGCCTACCGAAAGAGATGAAGATGGGCCTGGTTGAACCGCTGAAAGAGCTGTTCAAAGACGAAGTGCGTAAAATTGGTCTGGAGCTGGGCCTGCCGTACGACATGCTGTACCGTCACCCGTTCCCGGGACCAGGGCTTGGCGTTCGTGTGCTGGGCGAAGTGAAGAAAGAGTACTGCGACCTGCTGCGCCGTGCTGATGCCATCTTCATTGAAGAACTGCGTAAAGCGGACCTGTACGACAAAGTTAGCCAGGCGTTTACCGTGTTCCTGCCGGTACGTTCTGTTGGCGTAATGGGCGATGGTCGTAAATACGACTGGGTTGTGTCTCTGCGTGCCGTCGAAACCATCGACTTTATGACCGCACACTGGGCGCATCTGCCGTACGATTTCCTTGGTCGCGTTTCCAACCGCATTATCAATGAAGTGAACGGTATTTCCCGCGTGGTGTATGACATCAGCGGCAAGCCACCGGCGACTATTGAGTGGGAATGATTTGATCCCTGCACTATGAATTAGCAAAACCCTCTGTTACTACAGAGGGTTTTTTATACTCACGAATCATAGGATTGAAGTTACTGACATCGCTTAGTTAAACCAGCTGTCCGATTTGTTCTCTTCTGCTTTGCCCACGCTTTTCATCAGATCGCGACCGCCTTCAGTCATATTCCTGTTTGCGTCAGCTTCAGATTGCACCACATCGGTTTGCGCAGCTTTGTGCTTCAGTTCCTGATCGATAAATTCGTTTTCTCGCTTAACGCGGGCTTCTTCTTTCGCCAGCGCCAGTTTTTGTTTCTGAATCTCTAAGCTGCGTAGCTCATCTTCATAACTTTGATCGCGTTTCTTGTCCGCAGTGGCTTCGGCGTCCAGTTTATCCTGACGAGCTTTCTTATTTGCCGCTGCCGTTGCCGCTCTTTTGTTAGCGGCGGCCTGGGCGTTTGCGCGACGTTGCTTCTCTTGCTGGATTTCCCTGTTGCGCTCCGCGACCCATTCGTCATGCTGCCTTTGCTCTTCATTTTTACCTTGCTGTTCCGCTTCTGCGACAGCAGAGAGTTGATCCTGCAATGATGAGGCGATAGCCGGATAGCTTAAGGAGGCTAAGATGGCGCAAAGAAAAACTTTCTTCATGACTCCTCCTGATTATTAGCTCTTTTCAGGACATTTGGTATTTGGCTGAATACGCGTTTCGTTATACGTCGTGGTAATAACAACGGCTAAACCTGTCGTAAACTGGCACTCTTTACCCACCTGGGTGGAGGTATACACTTTGGTGCCTTCCTTATACGTTAGAGAAACACCTTCCACTAAGGTTTTATCATTCACCATAGAACCTGCTGCCGCGCCAACAGCTCCGCCGCCAACTGCACCTGCCGTCGTTCCGGAATTGCTGCCAGACCCCACGTTGTGGCCGATAACACCGCCAGCGACTGCACCAATAAGCGCGCCGAAGGCTTGTGCGTTTCGTTTATTTTGGGAGTTGTCTACGGCAACTTTTGCGGGAAGAATGGAAATAATATTAACGGTTTTAGTTTCTTGTTTGGTATTCAGTTGATCGGTTTGATAAACATCGGCGGCATGATCATCAGCATTTGACTGGCATCCTGCCAGAGTGAATGACGCTAACATTGCCACAGGCAGAAGACATTTTTTAAATTTCATCACTATTCCTTGTTATACACATTACGAAAAATAAGACATTTAAGATCATCAAAAGAGGAAAGTAAATGTATTGCGTATAAAGGAATAGATTAAATTTATTAAAATTCATGTGGAAAATAATTTATAAAAATACATCATTAAAACATATGTATTAATTTTATATTTATTTCGCAGCCAAACAGGATAAACATCAGTCAGGACAAAGACGTAAAATTTAAGATGAAAGAATATCTGCCGCTTTGATAATCTCAAAGAGCAACTGCATCCGACAGCGAGGTGCCGTTATGTTCAGTGAAGGTGGAGAAGGTAACCGCTAACGTTGTACCGGTGATTCGACGGAGAGTGTGGATTGTTGAGCTTCTTTTTTGCTCTGATGGTGCTGCCAGGCACCGACGGACGAGTAGATAAAGCGGCCAAAGAAGAAGATAAAGCTGATGAGCAGTACGATACGGGTCATGCGACTGTTAAATCGGTGTCGTTTTCGCATACTGGTTGCCTGACTCACAAAAGGTTCCTTGAAGTATGTCCCACGCCGTGGACGGTACTTACATTAAGGCACAACAGGACAAAATGGTCAATTCTTCGTTATGTAAAAAAGCGTCAGTGGATACATATTTTAATGTTATGGAAGTTAATTTAATTATTTACAATGATGATGTAATAATGATGAATTAACATGATAAACGTAATAATTCATTAATCAGGGTTATTTTGTTTGATATATATCAATTGGAACTTTCATATGACACTTAGAATCAATGCTCTCTATAGTGATGAATAATCATCATTCGAAGTCAGGTGGGATGCCTGTCTGAATACACCTCCTTCAGGATGTGGGGGATTCTGCTGAGCATCTATGAAACTGAATGCAACCTATATAAAAATACGTGATAAATGGTGGGGGCTTCCGCTGTTCCTGCCTTCTTTCATCTTGCCCATTTTCGCCCATATTAATACTTTCGCGCATATTTCTTCCGGTGAGGTTTTTCTCTTTTACCTGCCTTTGGCACTGATGATCAGCATGATGATGTTTTTCAGCTGGGCGGCATTGCCAGGGATCGCCTTAGGGATTTTTGTCCGCAAATATGCAGAGCTGGGTATTTACGAAACGCTCTCATTAACAGCTAATTTTATTATCATTATCATTCTCTGTTGGGGCGGTTACAGGGTCTTTACTCCCCGGCGTAACAACGTTTCACATGGTGATACCCGTTTAATTGCCCAGCGTATATTCTGGCAGATTGTATTTCCTGCAACGCTGTTTCTAATACTTTTCCAATTTGCTGCGTTTGTTGGATTACTGGCGAGCAGAGAAAATCTGGTCGGCGTCATGCCTTTTAACCTCGGGACCTTAATCAATTATCAGGCCTTACTGGTGGGCAATCTGATTGGTGTTCCGCTGTGCTACTTCATCATTCGGGTGGTGCGAAATCCGTTTTATTTACGCAGCTATTATTCGCAATTAAAACAGCAAGTTGATGTCAAAGTCACCAAAAAAGAGTTCGCGCTCTGGCTACTGGCATTAGGTGCGTTGTTGTTGCTGTTATGCATGCCGTTAAATGAAAAAAGCACGATTTTCAGCACCAATTATACCTTGTCATTATTGCTACCCCTGATGATGTGGGGAGCCATGCGCTATGGTTATAAGTTGATTTCGCTGCTCTGGGCGGTCGTGCTGATGATCAGCATCCACAGCTATCAAAATTACATTCCCATTTATCCTGGCTATACCACGCAACTGACCATAACCTCCTCCAGTTATCTGGTATTCTCTTTTATTGTCAATTATATGGCTGTACTGGCAACCCGTCAGCGAGCGGTAGTCAGACGCATTCAGCGGCTTGCGTATGTGGACCCGGTGGTTCATCTGCCAAATGTTCGCGCCCTGAATCGCGCGTTGCGTGATGCCCCCTGGTCTGCGCTTTGTTATTTACGCATCCCCGGCATGGAAATGCTGGTTAAGAACTATGGCATCATGCTACGGATTCAATACAAGCAAAAACTTTCTCACTGGCTGTCACCATTGCTGGAACCGGGTGAAGATGTTTATCAGCTTTCGGGTAACGATCTCGCGCTGCGACTGAATACAGAATCGCACCAGGAGCGCATTACCGCACTGGATAGCCATCTCAAGCAATTTCGTTTCTTTTGGGATGGAATGCCGATGCAACCGCAGATTGGCGTCAGTTACTGCTATGTGCGCTCGCCAGTGAATCATATCTACTTACTGCTGGGAGAGCTAAATACGGTCGCCGAACTTTCCATCGTGATCAACGCCCCGGAAAATATGCAGCGTCGCGGGGCAATGTATTTGCAACGCGAATTGAAAGATAAAGTCGCGATGATGAATCGGCTACAGCAGGCGCTGGAACACAACCATTTTTTCCTGATGGCCCAGCCGATTACCGGTATGCGTGGTGATGTCTACCATGAGATCCTTCTGCGCATGAAAGGTGATAATGATGAACTGATCAGCCCCGACAGCTTCTTGCCGGTCGCGCACGAATTTGGTTTATCGTCGAGTATCGACATGTGGGTCATTGAGCATACGCTGCAATTTATGGCTGAAAACAGAGCGAAGATGCCCGCTCACCGTTTTGCGATTAATCTGTCGCCAACCTCGGTATGTCAGGCTCGTTTTCCCGTTGAAGTCAGTCAGCTGCTGGCTAAATACCAGATTGAAGCGTGGCAACTTATTTTTGAAGTCACCGAAAGTAATGCGCTGACCAATGTTAAGCAGGCGCAAATCACCTTGCAGCATCTTCAGGAATTAGGCTGCCAGATTGCGATTGATGATTTCGGCACCGGCTACGCCAGCTATGCGCGGCTTAAAAATGTGAATGCCGATCTCCTTAAAATTGACGGCAGTTTTATCCGCAATATTGTGTCAAATAGTCTGGATTACCAGATAGTGGCGTCGATTTGTCACCTGGCGCGAATGAAGAAAATGCTGGTAGTGGCAGAGTACGTTGAAAACGAAGAGATCCGCGAGGCGGTGCTTTCTTTAGGGATAGATTATATGCAGGGTTATCTTATTGGTAAGCCGCAACCGTTAATTGATACGCTGAATGAAATCGAACCCATTCGCGAAAGTGCCTGAACAGCGAGGGCCGACATTTCTCGTCGGCCCGCAAAGCATTAAGCAGCTATTTCAGGTGAACTTTCTTCTTCAATTTTCAATCGCCAGCCAGCCACGCCTTCCCAGTATTCTTGCTCCTTTTCCAGATCAAGCAGTACCAGTGCATTCTGACTAAACCAGTCATGCGGAAAACGCAATGTCCAGTGACTGTCATCGGTAATCAGCGTTAATGTTGGCGGTGTGGTGGTTGCCTGACGTTGATTGTTGAGCAAGACGCCAAGACGCAATAGCTGAATCAGCGGCAGAAACTGTTTCTTTTTAAACAAGGTAAAGCGCGGCAGATCGTCGAGCTTAATCGCTTTACGGTGATAGCGCACCAGCGTCGCCATCATCAGCTGCTGTTCCTGATTAAAACCCGGCAAGTCGCTGTTTTGCAGAATATAAGCGGAGTGGCGATGCAAACCGCTGTGGTTGATATTCAATCCGACCTCATGCAGCATGGCGGCCCATCGCAGTAGCGCTTCCAGTTGCGGATGCGCCAGCTTCGGTTGCTGCTCCCGCCACTGTTCGTACATTTGCATAGTGGTATCCAGCACCCGTCGGGCCTGTTCACTGTCGATGTGATACTGGTTGGCGAGGCTGCTGGCGGTGCGACTACGCACATCCTGATGACGGAAACGTCCTTCCATTTCATACAGTACGCCTTCGCGTAACGCCCCGTCAGAAAGGCGCAGTTCACGGATGGCTAAAGCATCAAACACACCGCATAAAATCGCCAGTCCAGGAACGAAGACTGTTTTCCGTTCTTCGGAAAGACCCGGTAAACTCAGCGATGCGAAATTACGGTGACGTAAAACTTCTTTTACCAGTTTTTCCAGACGTTCCGGGGTAATTATCCCGTCTTTCTCGCCCATTTCCATTAACACTTCATGGGCGGCTTTTATGGTACCGGAAGCGCCCATTGCCACGTTCCAGCCCTGAATTCGAAATTGCCAGGTTAAAGTTTCCAGTTTTTGTGCTGCCGCCATGCGAGCGCGCTGAAAATTCTCTTTATTGATGACCCCGCCAGGGAAATAAAGCTGGGCAAAGCTGACACAACCCATCCGGCGGCTTTCAACGAGAATCGGTTCGAAATTTTCACCAATCACCAGTTCCGTAGATCCGCCGCCAATATCAATAACCAGTTTGCGACCTTTTTCCGGCTGGGTATGTTCCACGCCCATGAAAATCAGACGGGCTTCTTCATTACCGGAAATAATTTCAATCGGGTAGGGAATGACCTTTTCCGCGCGTTTCAAAAAGTCAGTAGCATTCAACGCCTGACGCAGCGTATGGGTGCCAACAATACAAACGCTGGCAGGCGAAAATCCCTGCAAGCGTTCAGCAAACAACGATAGGCAGTTCAATCCGCGTGTGATTGCCTCTTCACTCAACATATTATCTGGCCCCAGACCGTCTGCCAGATGGACCCGCTGTTTCAGGCGACCAATAATCTGCATAGCGCCATCCACCACACGGGCAATAACCATGTGGAAACTGTTTGAACCAAGATCGACCGCAGCAAACTCCTGCGGACGAGGGGATTTGTCGTGTATTGGCATAGGGTTATTCAGGTTGTTCGAGGGATTTGATGTAATCGTAAATCGCCAACTGCGCCCGCACTTTGCGGCGGTTACCGCGGGGAACGTAGCGATTACTAAGTTCTTTATCGATATAACGCGCTTTGACCGTATCGCTGAATAAAATGTCGATGATGTCCAGTACTCGCTGCTTCAGGCGTGGATCGAGTAGTGGCGTCGCTACTTCAATACGATAATCAATATTGCGCGTCATCCAGTCGGCGGAAGAAAGATAAACCTTTTTATCGCCGCCATTTTCAAAAATATAAACCCGGTCATGTTCAAGGTAACGGTCAACAATACTGATAGCACGGATGTTATCACTAATGCCTTCCAGATTAGGGATCAGCGAACACATTCCACGAACCAGCAGATTCACCGGCACGCCGGAGCTGGAAGCCGCATACAGACGGTCGACCAGACCTTTATCGACAAGGTTATTTAGCTTTAGAGTGATACCGCTGGGCAGCCCTTGCTGCGCGTTGGCGATCTCGCGGTCCACCATCTCATACAACAAACGGCGGGAGTTTTGTGGTGACACCATTAAATAATCAAATGTCACCGGACGGTATGGGTTTTCAATAAAGTTGAACACACGCCGTACTTCGTTGGTAATGCGCGCATCAGCGGTCAGCAACGAATAGTCAGTATAAAGCCGCGCGGTTTTTTCGTTAAAGTTCCCGGTCCCGATGTGCGCGTAACGCACCACTTCACCGTTTTCTTTACGTGAAATCAGGAACAGCTTGGCGTGAATTTTGAGCCCCGGCGCAGAGAAGATAACGTGCACGCCTGCTTCGGTCAGGCGCTTCGCCCAGTGAATATTGGCTTCTTCGTCGAAACGCGCCTGTAACTCAACCACCACGGTGACTTTCTTACCGTTGTGTGCGGCGTGGATCATCGAGTCGATGATGCGTGAATCTTTCGCCACGCGGTAAATGTTAATTTTAATCGCCAGTACGCTCGGGTCGAACGAAGCCTGACGCAGCAGTTCCAGTACATGCTCAAAGGTATGATAAGGATAATAGAGCAACACATCGCGTTCGCGAATAGCATCAAAACCATTGCGGAACTGGGCTTTATCAAACCAAATGTGGCGTAAACGCGGCAGTGGTTTGTTCACCAGATTGGCTTTGCCGACATTGGGGAAATTAATAAAGTCTTTAAAATTATGATAACGACCGCCGGGGACGATGGAGTCGTAGCGGGAAATAGTCAGTTTTTCGCGTAACACTTCAACCAGCGCATTGGGCATATCGCGCTGATAAACAAAACGCACCGGCTCAGCAGTTAAACGCTGCTTGAGACTGGAAGACATCAACTCCATCAGGCTGGCTTCCATCTCATGCACTAAATCGTATTCGGCATCGCGGGTCATCTTCATTGAATAGGCATTCAGCGCGTCATAATCAAAGAAGCCTTTGAAAATATCATCAAGGCAGTAACGCAGAATGTTATCCAGAAGAATCATCGGCTTGCGTCGACGCGGCGCTTCTGGCGGTAAATTCACAAATCGCGGCACTTTATCTGATGGGATCTCCAGCAGCGCGTAACGGATGGTATCGCCACGGATAATTTCCACCGCCAGATAGGTGTAATCATCTTTCAGGAACTGCACTAAGTCAGTGTCAGGATTGATTAAAATCGGCGTAATGTGCTGACGCAGATACTGCTTAAAATAATGACGCAGCCAGTTTTGTTGATTGACGGAGAGTTGGCGTTCATTAATCAGGAAGATCTGGTTGCGCGCCATCTCCAGCAACAGCTCGTTGTAGAGGCCGTCGAATTCCTGATCGGCTTTCAGCACCCGGGACTGAATTTTGCCCAGTAAATGGCGGGAATGAGAGTTGGAACCTTGTTCTTCGCTAATAATGATGCGTCGCTTCAGTTCAGCGAAGCGGACTTTATAGAACTCATCAAGGTTATTGGAATAGATCCCCAGGAAACGCATCCTTTCAATCAGCGGGTTAGATTTGTCCGCCGCTTCCTGAAGCACGCGTTCATTGAACGATAACCAACTGAGCTCTTTTTCGATGTATAGCTTTTCCTGACCCATTACCACTTTTACTCCGTTTTATTCACGGGACACTGCCTGGATATTATGGCGAGCAATATTGGCAGATGTCCAACTATGCCAGAAAAGGGGGAAAAAAACTGCTGGAGCTTGCGATTTACAGGTGAATTGAAAAACGCCAGCGGCAGAGCTGGCGTTTTAACTACGGGGTCATTACTCGTCGGCAGCGTAGCCCTGAGGCGGCAGACGCTGACCATCCAGCCACGCGGCGTTTTCGTGCATTTTCAGACGACCATCGGCAAACCAGCTAATCACCAGTGGATAAATAGCGTGTTCCTGGGTTTGCACGCGGGCGGTGATGTCATCCTCCGTATCACCAGCAAATACCGGGACTTTCGCCTGTAAAATAACCGGGCCACCGTCCAGTTCATCGGTGACGAAATGCACCGATGTACCGTGCTCTTCATCGCCATTTTCCAGCGCCTGACGATGGGTGTGTAATCCGGGATATTTCGGCAGCAGAGAAGGGTGAATGTTCAGCAAACGCCCGGCATAGTGGGAGACAAACGCCGGGCTGAGAATGCGCATAAAACCAGCCAGCACGACCACATCGGGTGCGTACATGTCGATTTCATGAATCAACTCCCGGTCATAGGCTTCACGACTGTCAAACGCGCTGGCGATGAGCGTATGCGTTGCAATACCCGCCTGGCGGGCGCGTTCAAGGCCGAACGCGTCGGCCTTATTGCTGAAAACTGCCCGTACGGTGCCTTTAATTTTATTGGTTTTGCAGGCGTCAATTATTGCCTGCAAATTACTTCCGTTGCCGGAAATAAGCACCACAATATTCATTATTCGATAACCACGCGTTGTTCGGAATCAGAAGCTTTGATGATACCGATTTTCCACGCGTTTTCACCGTTGGCATTGAGCAGGGCGAGGGCTTTGTCCACTTCCGGAGCAGGCAGGGCAATAATCATCCCTACGCCGCAGTTGAAGGTGCGATACATTTCATGGCGCTCAACGTTACCTGCCGTTTGCAGCCAGTTGAACACTTCCGGCCACTGCCAGGAAGATTCATCAATCACTGCCTGGGTATTATCTGGCAATACGCGCGGAATGTTTTCCCAGAAGCCGCCGCCGGTCAGGTGCGCAATAGCATGCACATCGACCTTTTCAATCAACTCCAGCACGGACTTCACGTAAATGCGGGTTGGTGCCAGCAGATGATCGGCTAATGGCTTACCATCAAGTTCGGTGGTTTGCGGATCACAACCGCTGACTTCGAGAATTTTGCGCACCAGCGAGTAACCATTTGAATGCGGGCCGCTGGAGCCGAGTGCAATCAGTACATCGCCGTCGCTGACTTTAGAACCGTCAATGATTTCTGATTTTTCTACTACCCCGACACAGAATCCGGCGACATCGTAATCTTCACCATGATACATCCCCGGCATTTCTGCCGTTTCGCCACCCACAAGCGAACAGCCCGATTGCAGACAACCTTCCGCAATGCCGCTGATCACCGCTGAAGCGGTATCAACATCCAGTTTTCCGGTTGCGTAATAGTCGAGGAAAAACAGCGGTTCCGCACCTTGCACCACCAGGTCATTAACGCACATGGCGACCAGATCAATACCAATGGTGTCGTGACGTTTTAAGTCCATCGCCAGACGCAGCTTGGTACCTACGCCGTCAGTGCCGGAAACCAGCACGGGTTCACGATATTTTTGCGGCAATGCACACAGCGCACCGAAGCCGCCCAGACCGCCCATCACTTCCGGACGACGCGTTTTCTTCACTACGCCTTTGATTCTTCCAACCAGAGCATTACCCGCGTCAATATCAACACCGGCATCTTTGTAGCTAAGAGAGGTTTTATCGGTCACTGCTTGGGTCCCCACGCGTTACTTGCGGTAGAAAAATAAAAATTCGGCGCAATTCTAACAGGGAAAGCAAACGTTTGCGAGACTGCTTTACACAACCTTTTTGCACGTCTTTTCCCCAGGCGCGCGGCGAAAGAATACTTGTACCAGGGCAAAGGATCGTTTTCGGATGGAATAATCTTCTTCCATAACCATTTGAATAAAAAATAACTTTATCTCAAACCGTTATCATTTTGACTAAAGTCAACGAAAATAATATTGCCGCCTTGAAGAAAGGAGGTATAATCCGTCGATTTTTTTTGTGGCTGCCCCTCAAAGGAGAAAGAGTATGAAGATCGTGGAAGTCAAACACCCACTCGTCAAACACAAGCTGGGACTGATGCGTGAGCAAGATATCAGCACCAAGCGCTTTCGCGAACTCGCTTCCGAAGTGGGTAGCCTGCTGACTTACGAAGCGACCGCCGACCTCGAAACGGAAAAAGTAACTATCGAAGGCTGGAACGGCCCGGTAGAAATCGACCAGATCAAAGGTAAGAAAATTACCGTTGTGCCAATTCTGCGTGCGGGTCTGGGGATGATGGACGGTGTGCTGGAAAACGTTCCGAGCGCGCGCATCAGCGTCGTCGGTATGTACCGTAATGAAGAAACGCTGGAGCCGGTACCGTACTTCCAGAAACTGGTTTCTAACATCGATGAGCGTATGGCGCTGATCGTTGACCCAATGCTGGCAACCGGTGGTTCCGTTATCGCGACCATCGACCTGCTGAAAAAAGCGGGCTGCAGCAGCATTAAAGTGCTGGTACTGGTAGCTGCGCCAGAAGGTATTGCTGCGCTGGAAAAAGCGCACCCGGACGTCGAACTGTATACTGCATCGATTGACCAGGGACTGAACGAGCACGGATACATTATTCCGGGCCTCGGCGATGCCGGTGACAAAATCTTTGGTACGAAATAAAGAATAAAAATAATTAAAGCCGACTTTAAGAGTCGGCTTTTTTTTGAGTAAAGCGCCTATAACACATAATACAGAGGATAATACTATGACGCGCCGTGCTATCGGGGTGAGTGAAAGACCGCCACTTTTACAGACAATCCCGCTTAGTTTGCAACATTTGTTCGCCATGTTTGGTGCAACCGTCCTGGTGCCCGTCTTATTTCATATTAACCCGGCGACTGTACTGTTATTTAACGGTATAGGAACGCTGCTGTATCTCTTCATCTGTAAAGGGAAAATCCCGGCTTATCTTGGTTCCAGCTTTGCCTTTATTTCACCGGTATTGTTACTGTTGCCGTTAGGGTATGAAGTCGCGCTGGGCGGCTTTATTATGTGCGGCGTGCTGTTCTGCCTGGTTTCTTTTATCGTGAAGAAAGCGGGGACCGGCTGGCTGGACGTGCTGTTTCCACCTGCGGCAATGGGCGCAATCGTTGCCGTCATCGGTCTGGAGTTGGCGGGCGTAGCTGCCGGTATGGCGGGGTTACTCCCGGCTGAAGGGCAAACTCCAGACGCCAAAACCATCATCATCTCTATTACCACCCTGGCGGTCACGGTTTTAGGTTCCGTGCTGTTTCGTGGTTTTCTGGCAATTATCCCGATTTTAATTGGCGTGCTGGTGGGCTACGCGCTCTCTTTCGCAATGGGAATTGTCGATACCACGCCGATTATTAATGCTCACTGGTTTGCGCTGCCAACTCTCTATACGCCGCGCTTCGAGTGGTTTGCCATTCTGACTATTCTGCCAGCGGCGTTAGTGGTTATTGCCGAACACGTAGGGCACCTGGTGGTAACGGCTAATATCGTCAAAAAAGATCTGCTGCGCGATCCAGGTCTGCACCGTTCGATGTTTGCTAACGGCTTGTCGACCGTGATCTCCGGCTTCTTTGGCTCCACGCCAAATACTACCTACGGGGAAAACATTGGCGTGATGGCGATCACCCGTGTTTACAGTACCTGGGTTATCGGCGGGGCGGCGATTTTCGCTATCCTGCTTTCCTGCGTCGGTAAACTGGCTGCTGCTATCCAGATGATCCCATTGCCGGTGATGGGCGGCGTTTCGCTGCTGCTTTATGGTGTTATCGGTGCTTCCGGTATTCGTGTTTTGATCGAATCGAAAGTGGATTACAACAAAGCACAGAACCTGATCCTGACTTCCGTGATTTTGATCATCGGTGTCAGTGGCGCGAAGGTAAACATCGGCGCGGCGGAGCTGAAAGGTATGGCGCTGGCGACCATCGTCGGTATCGGCTTAAGTTTGATCTTCAAACTGATTAGTGTGCTGCGCCCTGAAGAAGTGGTGCTGGACGCAGAAGACGCGGATATAACAGACAAATAATGTACCGACCGGGCAGTGTTGCTGCCCGGTTCAAACATCATGGGATTCTGTGGTAAACTTCTCGCGATTTTGTGAAATCCTGGTTGAGGTATCTCTGAACACACCGGCACAGCTCTCTTTGCCACTTTATCTTCCTGACGACGAAACCTTTGCAAGTTTCTGGCCGGGGGATAACTCCTCTTTACTGGCCGCGCTGCAAAACGTGCTGCGTCAGGAACATAGCGGTTACATCTATCTCTGGGCACGCGAAGGCGCGGGGCGCAGCCATCTGCTGCACGCGGCTTGCGCGGAATTGTCGCAGCGTGGCGATGCGGTGGGCTATGTCCCGCTGGATAAACGCACCTGGTTTGTTCCGGAAGTGCTCGACGGTATGGAGCATTTGTCGCTGGTCTGTATCGACAACATTGAGTGTATTGCAGGCGATGAGTTGTGGGAGATGGCGATTTTCGATCTCTACAATCGAATTCTGGAATCGGGTAAAACACGGTTGTTAATCACCGGCGATCGTCCACCGCGGCAGTTGAATCTGGGATTACCGGATCTCGCGTCGCGACTCGACTGGGGGCAGATCTACAAATTGCAGCCTCTTTCTGATGAAGATAAGTTGCAGGCGCTACAGTTACGCGCGCGTTTGCGTGGTTTTGAACTGCCGGAAGATGTGGGGCGTTTCTTGCTGAAGCGGCTCGACAGAGAGATGCGCACGTTATTTATGACGTTGGATCAGTTGGATCGTGCGTCGATTACCGCGCAACGTAAGCTGACCATTCCGTTTGTAAAAGAGATTCTGAAACTGTAGACAAGACGTTTATTGTCGGATGCGCACCCATAGTATTCGTCGGCCGGATAAGACGCGGCAAGCGTCGCATCCGGCAATGTGCTTCAACTAGCGATGGAGCACTTCTTAACCCACGATTTCCAGCACCTGCTCCGGTGGACGACCAATTCGCGCTTTGCCATTCGCGACCACAATCGGGCGCTCCATTAGCTTCGGATTATCCACCATTGCCTGAATCAGCGCCTCTTCGCTAAGCGAACTGTCAGTCAGGTTCAGCTCTTTATAAAGATCCTCTTTCTGGCGCATCAACTCACGGGCACTATTCATCCCCAGCATTTTAAGCAAATCGCGCAGCGTTGCCGCATCGGCGGGTGTCTCAAGGTAGAGCACCACTTCTGGCTCCACGCCGTTTTCTTTCAGCAGGTTCAGCGTTTCCCGGCTCTTTGAACAGCGTGGATTATGGTAGATTTTTACCTGTTTGGTCATGGTTCTTCCTTTAATGCGAATTACATCTTGGTATAAGGCTTAAAGCGTTCCTGCAGCTGGCGCAACTGGTCGATGCGCGCATCGTAACGTGCTTGTTGCAGGCTGCCTAATTTCACCTGCGAACTGGCGCTGCTCAACAGGGAAATGGCCTGATCGAGTCGCCCGGCGAGCGCATAACCTTCTGCTCGCGCAGCCAGTTCCTGATCGCGGTTATTTAGTGCGGCTTCCGCCTGTGCCAGTAAATCCCAGCCGTTGCTGTCATCTTTATTGTTAAAAGTGTAGCGATTCAGAATATTGGCCGCTTCCTGTGGTTGCCCCCCTTGCAGATAAGCGTTCGCCAGGTTGAGCTGCAACACCGGATTGGTGCGCAAATCGCGGGCATTTTTCAGCCTGTTAATCGCCTCATTGGCTTTGTTTTGCCCAAGGTCGATATCGGTAGCCAGATCGAGATACCATGCGTTGCCAGGTTCTGCCGCCAGTAACGGTTGCAGCGTTTTACGCGCCTCGTCGTATTTATTGGCTTCCATCGCCTGTAAAGCACGACCATATTGCGCCGCTCGTTGCTGACGAACGTTTCCTTTCGCCCATTCATCCAGCAAATCACTGGTGAGCTGGTTACGTCCGGAATTATACATCCCCAGTGTGCGCGCTTTCGCCAGATAGAAATCTTCCGACGACTGCACCACCATCGGACGCATCTGATTAGCACGGTTGCGGGCATCTGCCAGACGACTTTCCGGCAACGGGTGAGTCAATAAAATTTCCGGCGGACGCGAGGAGTAACGCGCCTGATCGAGCAATTTTTCGAGGAAGGTCGGCATCGCCTGCGGATCGAATCCCGAGCGTTGCAGCACCTGAATACCAATGCGGTCCGCTTCCTGTTCATTTTGCTGGGTGAAGCTGATCATTCCCTGGCGCGTTCCCGCCAGTGTACCGGTCAGCGCCGCCATCCCCGCTTGCGGACTGGCCATCGCCAGTAAAATAGAACCTAACGCGCCGACCCAGGTAAGCGGTGCGCTGCGCTGTTGATCTTCCATCGCTCGCGCCAGGTGACGTTGGGTGACGTGGGAGATTTCGTGCGCCATAACTGAAGCCAGTTGACTTTCGTTATCGGAATAACGGAACAGGGCAGAGTGCAACACCACGTTGCCGCCAAAGAAAGCAAAGGCGTTAATTTCGTCGTTATTGATCAAAAAGAAATGGAACGGCGTCTTAACCGAATTGGCATGCGAAACCAGACGCATCCCCAGCGAATTAATGTATTGCGTTAACAACGGGTCATTAATTAACGGCGCGCTGCCGCGTAGCTGGCGGACATAATAGTCGCCCATCTGCATTTCCTGACCAATGGAAAGCGTGCTTCCTGCGGAGGTTCCCATATCCGGCAAGGTGTCTGCACTATCGGCAAACGCCGGGGCTACCTGACCAATGGTCATGGCAGCAATGAGGGTTGCAACCAGGTTTTTTTTCAACTGCCTGAACATAACCTCTATCCTGTATTTCTGGAGATAGTCATTTGACCGATACTGTGAAATATCGTTCCCACCGCGCCGCCTTTGAGTGTAACGGCGAAGATTAGCCCACTCAAATGACTTTTCAGTTTCCTGAATTCGTCATAAAAAGCGAAGTCTTTTTTGTGACATTTCGATACAATTGCGGATCGCAATCCCGCTCTTGAGGTTCAGGGAAGGTCTTTATGCTCGAAATGTTGATGCAATGGTATCGCCGCCGTTTTAGCGACCCGGAAGCGATTGCCTTGCTGGTTATTTTAGTTGCCGGATTTGGCATTATCTTTTTCTTTAGCGGCCTACTCGCACCGTTGCTGGTGGCGATTGTGCTGGCCTATTTACTGGAATGGCCAACCGTGCGCCTACAATCAATAGGCTGCTCCCGACGTTGGGCGACATCGATTGTATTGGTCGTTTTCGTCGGTATTTTGCTATTGATGGCGTTCGTGGTAATGCCTATCGCCTGGCAACAGGGCATCTACTTAATCCGTGATATGCCGGGGATGCTCAATAAGCTCTCTGATTTTGCCGCCACGTTGCCGCGCCGCTATCCGGCGTTAATGGATGCGGGGATTATTGATGCAATGGCCGAAAATATGCGCAGCCGAATGCTCACCATGGGCGATTCGGTGGTGAAAATTTCCCTCGCCTCGCTGGTCGGTTTGCTGACCATTGCCGTCTATCTGGTGCTGGTGCCATTGATGGTCTTCTTCCTGCTGAAAGACAAAGAGCAAATGTTGAACGCCGTTCGCCGGGTGCTGCCGCGTAACCGTGGTCTGGCAGGCCAGGTGTGGAAGGAGATGAATCAACAAATCACCAACTATATCCGTGGGAAAGTGCTGGAGATGATCGTGGTGGGGATTGCCACCTGGCTGGGATTCTTACTCTTCGGGCTGAACTATTCGCTGCTGCTGGCGGTGCTGGTCGGCTTCTCGGTACTTATTCCGTACATTGGTGCATTTGTGGTGACCATTCCGGTGGTTGGCGTGGCGCTATTCCAGTTTGGTGCTGGCACGGAATTCTGGAGCTGCTTCGCGGTGTATCTGATCATTCAGGCGCTGGACGGCAACCTGTTAGTACCTGTGTTGTTCTCCGAAGCGGTTAACCTGCATCCGCTGGTCATTATTTTATCAGTAGTGATCTTCGGTGGTTTGTGGGGATTCTGGGGCGTATTCTTCGCCATTCCATTGGCGACGCTGATCAAAGCCGTGATTCACGCCTGGCCCGATGGGCAAATCGCGCAAGAATAATCTTCAGCCCGACGAACTGTTTCGCCGGGCTGATTTTTAGGGTTCCTGACGTAAATAAATAGCCCGATAACAAATAATCACCAGCACTGCACCGCCGATAATATTACCCAGCATCACCGGGAGCAGATTGGCGGTAATAAAATGGCTGACCGTCAGTGCCGGAAAATTGTCTGCGCTACTGTGCGCCAGTTGCCAGAAGGAGGTAGGGGCGAAATGGCGAATGGCAATGGCGAACGGAATCACAAACAAATTGGCGATACAGTGCTCAAAGCCACTGGCGACAAACAGGGTGATGGGCAAAATCATGGCGACGATTTTGTCGCATAATGAACGTCCGCAATAACTCATCCACAGCGCCAGACAAACCATCAGATTGCACATAATGCCGAGGCTGACTGATTCAGTAAATGTATGATGCATTTTGCCCTCGGCGCAGTGTAAAACCGCGACTCCCCACATCGCGTTTTCACTCATCACCAGCCCGGAAAACCAGATTAACAAACTGAAACAGGCAATACCTGCCAGATTACCGCAGGCCACCAGAAGTGCATTAATCAGCCATGTTCGCCAGCTAATAACGCCCCGACTTTTTGCCATCACCGTCATTACCGACGAGGTGAACAGGCTGGTGCCGCAAACCGCCAGCAAAATAAAGCCGAGTGTAAAGCAAAGGCCACCCACCAGATGGGTTAATGCCTGTGAAGACGGGGCATCGGCGATAACGGTAAGGTAAAAAGTAAATCCGATCGCCATAAACACGCCTGCGGACATCGCCATTAAAAAGACCGACACTTTGCTGCGGGCAATTTTATGGGCGGCAATCCGTTCAGCGATTGCCGCTTTTCTGGCGCTCAACTGCAAGTCGAAAGAGAGTTTGTTTCTCATGCATACTCCTGCAAAAACAGATTACAACACCTCGCGAACCGAGATCCCCAGCCGCTGCATTCGTGATAGCAGCGTGGTGCGCTTCATCCCTAATCGCGTCGCCGCGCCACGAGGCCCGGCAACAATGCCATTGGTTTCTCGCAATACCTGAACAATGCGCTGACGTTCTTCTTCGTCATTCTCTGGCGTCGTCGGGTGCAGTAACTGCGCCATTGAACTGCGAAGCGCTGAATCTTCATTTAGCGTCGGCAGTAAACGGCTTTGTCGGACATTAAGATGTAAATTCAGACTGTTACCGCGAGTCAGTAGTACCGCTCGCTCAATCACGTTTTCCAGCTCGCGCACGTTGCCCGGCCAGTCCCACGACATCAACTGGCGTAGCGCCTCGGTCGGGATGGCGTCAATTGCGCGATTCATATGGCGCGCCATTTTTTGCGTGAAATGCTTTGCTAAAAGAGGGATATCTTCCGGACGGTCGCGCAGTGGCGGCAGTTCCAGTGGGAAGACATTCAGGCGATAAAAGAGATCGCTGCGAAACTGGCGATCTTCAACCATTTGCCACAAATCACGGTTGGTGGCGGCAATGACTCTGACATTTACCGGGATCGTTCTACTCCCGCCGAGACGCTCAATCTCCCGTTCCTGCAATACGCGCAGCAGTTTAGGCTGAAGTTCTAACGGCAGATCGCCAATTTCATCGAGAAACAACGTGCCGCCATCGGCAATTTCAAAACGACCACGATGGGTATTAATCGCACCAGTAAACGCCCCTTTGTCATGACCGAATAACTCACTTTCCAGAAGACTGGCGGGGATGGCAGCGCAGTTGATTTTGACCAGCGGCTTGTCGCGTCGCGGGCTAAGTTGATGGATCGCTCTGGCGATCACCTCTTTGCCGGTTCCGGTTTCACCACAAATCAACACCGTACTGTCGCTCTTCGCCACAATATCTACCTGCTGGAGCAGGTCTTCCATTGCCTGGCTTTGATAGATAATGTCACCGACGCCCAGATTCGAAAGGAGCTGCTCGCTAAGCTGGTGGTTTTCTTGCTGCAAGCTTTCCTGCAAATCGGTCATGCTGCGCCAGGCATCGGCATTGCCAACGGCAATAGCGATGCGATCGGCAATATGTTGTAGTAGCTGGCAGTTTTCCTCACTAAAGAGAGTGGAAGAGGTATGCGCCAGCAACAATGCGCCCGGTGTATGGTTGCCAAAGGTGAGCGGTATAAGGAGCGCAGATTCGCAGCCGTTAGATGCAAGTAAGTGTAATAACGGGTCGCGTTGCCAGAGAAACAGATCGTCTGCACGGTGCGTCAAGGTCGGTTGTCGGGTTTGTAGCGTTTGTGTCAGCAATACACTTTCGCCAGGCATACAGCGTGGCAGACACGCACAATGTGAGGCAGAAAGATCGCTACACCACAGGCTGAATTTCTCGTTCTTTCGATGATCGCCCAGTACCATACTGACTGAAGCCAGACCGAAAAAATGATGGATCTCACGCGCGACGTCAGCGATCAGATCGTCGAGATCAAGATGTGACAACACTGCATTAGTGATATCCACCAGTACCCGATGATGATCGCGATCTTTCTCCAGCAAACGCAGCGCCACCTGCTGTTCTTCATCATTGAGCCATGATTGCAGAACAGGAGTGATTATGTGTGCCAGCCAGTTAAACAGTGTGCAATCCTGGGGAGTAAAACGACTGCCGTGGGTGCGAATAAAGCGTAGCTCCGCCATTCCACTACTGCCGAGAAGGACGGCGTGGCGCGAATAATCGACCATCTCGCCCTGATACTCTGTTGTTGCCGTCACATCGCTGCCATCATCATGGTAGCGGTAATAGAAGTTGCTTTTGAGAACATGCAGTTCAATAAGTTGTACCGGGCTGAACGGCGGCGGCAGCGGGATGAAGGCGCGTAATAAAGACGCCTTGCCGTGTTTCTGCGCTAACCGCTCCGCGAGCATTCCGTTTACCGCTTCAATTGTTATTCCTTGTGGCGGGGCAAACATCGCCTCGTCTGACATAGCCATCAACAGTCCTTATTAATGAGAAATCCTTCTCACGCAATTTTTCTGGCCATCAGATAGATGGCCGGTTCCTGCACAATTTCATCCAACAGATGAATGAATTGAATGCTACGCGCCTGCCACACAGACGTCGCGTCATCTGCCAGTGGCGCGAATGCCCGGGTCAACAGGGCGGTGTGGCTGGCGTCAATAACAATCTCACCAAAGGTCATCACCCCCAGCATCTTACGTCGGGCTTGCTCCTCTTCGACCAGTGCAAGCCAATCTTCGTATTCCGTCTGTGGGCAGCGGAAGGCGACATTCAGACAATCAATCACGCCAACGTGATGACCGATAGCCAACGAGTAATACATTACCTGGGAGCTGTGTTCCGGCATCTCGTCGCTACTGGCGATAAATTTTTTTCGCAGCGTCCAGAAAACAATTTCCCCGCACTCCTCAGCCATGTAACCCCCGGAGAACGCGAAAGAGTTGCTGAACGATACTATTGAGACGCGGATCGTCGGCTTCGCGCAACCAGGTGTTAACCCGATTTCCTGTAGGATCGTCGCTTAAATGGCGCAGGAGCCGATCGCAAATTTCTCGCCCCTGACGATAGCCCGCCAGCCGCCTCGCTTCTCGCTCAATGGCGATACGCTGTGATGGCGGGATCTGCGGCCACAGCGGTTGCATGGTCACCCCGGTGGGATCGCGATAATCCACCGCGTGAATCTTCTGTTGTAGCAAACCGAGCGCCACGGCGAAACCGTGAATGGTGGCGGCCGGTGTTGGCGGACAGCCGGGGATCCAAACATCAATGGGGACAATGGTGTCGCTGCCGCCCCAGACGCTGTAGAGATCGTGGAAAATACCGCCGCCGACACCGCACGCGCCGTAGGAAACACAGATTTTATGATCGGGGGCAGACTCATATGCCCGAAGTGCAGGCATACGCATCGCCCGGGTGACTGCGCCAGTAAATAACAAAATATCGGCGTGACGAGGTGATGAAACAACCTTAATGCCAAAGCGTTCTGCGTCGAATACTGGTGTGATGGCGGCAAAAATTTCGATTTCGCAGGCGTTGCAGCCGCCGCAATCGACGCGATAAACGTAGGCCGAGCGACGGATATCCTGTAACAAATGCTGCTTCATCTTTTGCGTTTGTTCGTCCAGCGTGATGGGCTGGCTGACATGTTGCGTAAGCACTGGACTCATAGCTGCTCCTTAGCCACCAGCGGTTCATCTGTGTCGTCGTTGATCAGCGTCGCGCGTTGTTTGCATTCCGGGCAGACGCTCGCTTGCGCCCACAACATTTCGCGGTTTTGTGGTGCATTTTGTTGCTGTGCCAACAGTTCTGCAGCCAGTGCGACGGTTTTTTGCGGGGCAAACGGGCGTTCGCAACGGCTGCAACGTTGTAGATGGAACGTCGCGCGGGTATAGAGATCGGCTTTATTGGTGACGGTCAGTTCAAAGTTATTGGTAAGCTGAATGGCTCTGGTCGGGCACACTTCTTCACAACGTCCGCAGTAAATACAACGCCCCAGATAGAGCTGCCAGGTGCGCGTATTTTGCTGGTCGTCGGTCTGGATAGTCAGCGCATTTGCCGGACAAGCACAGGCGCAGGCACCGCAGGCAATACATTGGCTGGGCATCAGGTCCGGTTTCCCGCGAAAGCCTGGGCTGACCTCCAGTGGCGCGAAGGGATATTTCACCGTCGCGGTTCCGGCGCGCATAATAGTTTTCAGTAACTTCAGCATTTTCTGTCCTTACTTCAGCGGCGAACGTTTACGATCAATGCCGTAGCGTTCGATCTCTTTATACGGCACGGTTTTTGACTGGCGCTTGCGCACATCAACCAGCGTCACACGGTCGGTACAGGAGTAGCAGGGATCAAGGCTACCGATAATCAGCGGTGCGTCAGAAACGGTATTGCCGCGCAGCATGTAACGCAGCACTGGCCAGTTGGCGTAGGTGGCGGCACGACAGCGCCAGCGGAACAATTTTTGGTTATCACCGAGCATGCTCCAGTGCACGTCTTCACCGCGTGGCGCTTCAACAAAGCCCAGCGCGAATGCGTGAGGTTTATAGCTAAAGCCTTCGGTCAGCAGTGGGGTATCCGGCATGTTGTCGAGGGCAAATTCCAGCATTGCCAGCGAATCAAACGTCTCTTTGACACGGACCATCACGCGGGAGAAGACATCGCCGCCGGTAAAGGTAAACAGCGTTTTTGGAATATTGCCGTAGTCGGCGTAGGGGTGATCAAAGCGCAAATCACGGGCAAAACCACTGCCACGGATCAGCGGCCCGACAGGGCTATAATCACGGGCGATTTGTCGGTCGAGAATGCCAATGCCCTGAGTGCGTTGTTCCATATTCGGCGTGGCAAGCAGCATCTCTACCAGCTCCGACACGTCGGCGCGCATCTCGCGCACCAGTTTCATCGTTTGCAGACGTTGCTCTTTGAGAATATCGCGGCGAACACCACCAATCAGATTCAGACCGTAGGTTTTACGCGACCCGGTCAGCAATTCCGCCATCGTCATCGACTTTTCCCGCACGCGGAAAAATTGCATAAAACCGGTATCAAAACCAACAAAATGGCAGGAGAGGCCAAGGTTGAGCAAATGACTATGCAGCCGTTCGACTTCCAGCAGAATCGAGCGAATAGTATGCGCTCGTTGCGGCACCTCAATCCCCAGTGCATTTTCAACCGAGTTGGTATAGGCCACACTGTGGGCAAAACCGCAAATCCCACACACGCGGTCCGACAAGAAGGTCACTTCGTTGTAGCCCATCCGCGTTTCTGCCAGTTTCTCCATGCCGCGATGGACATAAAACAGGCGGTAATCAGCATCGACAATTTGCTCGCCATCCACAAACAAGCGGAAGTGACCTGGTTCATCGGAGGTGATATGCAGCGGGCCAACAGGGATCACCCGCGCATCGCTGTTGCCCTCGTTGATAAACGGATACGTTTCGGTATCAGTCGTCGGTTCAGGGCGCAGTCGATAATCCATCGCGTCTTTGCGCAGCGGATGCATATCTTCCGGCCAGTCATCGGGCAACACCAGGCGACGCTGATCCGGCAGGCCAACCGGAATCAGCCCGTACATATCGCGAATTTCTCGCTCGCCCCAGACCGCGGCAGGGACGCGCGGTGTGACTGACGGAAACTCCCGACTGTCGGCATCGACCAGTGCCTTCACCACGATCCAGCATTTTTCGGCCCCTTCCATTGAAAGGGCATAATAAACCGCGTAATGACCGTTAAGTGTCCGCTCGTCGTTGCCAAACAGGACCGGAAGCCAGCCATCATGTTGATAATAAAGATAATGTACAACGTCAGGCAGCAGATTTATTTTCACCGTAATGGTGACCTGTTCAGGCGTTTGTCGCTCTTCATCCAGCACCGCGCCGGGGAACTGCGTTTTCAGGGCGGCGAGAATCGCTTCGCCACGATTTGACGATGAATTAACGTTCACTGTGTTTCTCCGAAACAGATGCGGTGCCTGAAGGCAAAAAATCATGCCAGGTGCTACGTTGTGCAGGCAGGTCGTGCGTCCCTGAGAGGACTATAGTGGAAGCGCCCGCCAGGATCCTGATGACAGGTTGTGGAATATGCGTTCCCATCGCCAGCATCATGACCAGCAGAATCACCATTGGCGAGGTGGTCAACCAGCCAAGTTCACCCCGGTTAACGGCCTGCGGCGGTTTCGCCATTAACACCCGCGCAGCCATCCGTACCAGGCCCGCCAGCACCAGCGTTAACAGCAATAACAGCAGGACGATAATCAACAGGTGATTACGAGCCAGTCCGGCGGTAACGGTCATAAATTCGCTAAGAAAAATGTTGAAGGGCGGCATCCCGGCCAGCGCCAGCGCACCGCCGCCAAACAGCACGGCGGTAAATGGCATGATTTTGAGCATTCCGCAGACGACGTTGAGATCGCGCGTGCCGTACTTGAGCAGTACATTGCCGGAACCGCAGAACAGCAGCGTTTTTGCCAGACTGTGGTTTAAGGTGTGCAGCAGCGCAGCAAAAATTCCCAGCGGCCCGCCAATGCCTAGCGCCACCGCGACCAGTCCCATGTTCTCCACGCTGGAGTACGCCAGCAGACGCTTAATGTCCCGCTGTACCAGAATGAAAAATGCCGCCACGGCAACCGACAACATGCCGAAGATGAGCAACAACCGGTTGGGGAAATCGCTGCCGATGGCCTGGCAAATAATGATGTAATAGCGAATCAGCACCAACAGCGCGCAGTTCAGCAATACGGCGGAGAGCAGGGCGCTGACCGGACTCGGCGCTTCACTGTGAGCATCCGGCAGCCAGGCGTGCATGGGAAATAGCCCGGTTTTGGTGCCAAAGCCAATTAGCACAAACACAAAGGCCAACAGCATTAATGTTGGGTCAAGCAAGGACGATTGCTTAAGAACCTCGCTCCAGAATATCGCCATTTCTGCCTGCGGCATAACGCTGGCGGCGTTGGCGTATACCAGCACGGTACCGAACAGACCAAAAGCGACACCAACAGTACAAATAATGATGTACTTCCATGCAGCTTCCAGAGATGAACGCTGACCGTAAATGCCTACCAGAAACGCCGAGCTTAAGGTGGTGGCTTCGATTGCCGCCCACATCACAATCAGGTTATTGCTGGTAACAACCAGCAGCATGGTGAACAAAAACAGATGGAAGAAACCGTAGTAATCGCATAGCGCAACGGGTGAAATCTCGCCGTGTGCCACTTCATGACGCATGTAGCCAATCGAGTACACACCAGTGAGAAAGCCGATTACACCAAGAATGGCGAGGAACAATCCCCCCAGGCCATCAATATGAAGCCACAGTCCGGCGGCGAATATTTCTTCCGCATCCGCGGCGGTTTTGACCACCCAGAGTGCCAGAATCAGCAGCAGCGTGATCCCTAAGCTATGTAATACTGTCACCGTGCGAGTCGCAGAGTGTCCCCGTTTCCGGCAGGCAAAACAGAGCAGCGAAAAAAGCAGCGGCGTGAGCAGGAGTAAAGCGAACATCACAGAATAACTCATTTCATTATCCCTTCAGCGCGGTCAAGTTGTTCACGTCCAGCGTGCCGTGGGTACGCCATATTTTTCTTGCCAGCAACACCATCACAACGACGGCGAAAATGGCGTCGGTAGCGATACCAATTTCCACCAGTTCCGGTGCACGCCAGGCAAGAAGCGCCAGCACCAGATGGGAGCCGTTTTCCATCAGGCAGTAACCAAAAATTTGCCGCAGGATATTGCGCTGGCTGACAATGCACAGCAGGCCAAGCAGAAAATGACCTAACGCCACCGCCAGCGCCGGTTTCAGCCCGGTAGCCATCGGTAGCTTCACGGGCTGAACGACAAATGCGCAAAGCAGGACAATTAACGCCGCGAGCAGTGTCATCATTGCCGGACCGAATAACGCTTTTTCCGGGATGTTCTGGGGAATATTTCGTGCAGCGTAAATCATGATTAACGGTACCATCAGTACTTTGGTGATAAAGGCGCTGGCGGACCAGATCAGCAGTTGCTCTGCGGCGAACAGGCACGAGAGGGTGGCGAAAATAGACACCAGCACCAGCGACTGGCAGGCGTAAAATCCGCATGACAGGCGATAGCTTTTGACACTAATCACAAACAGCGATGTCAGCATCATCAGTCCCGCCAGATTATTTACGATCATAGAACCGGTCATTCATCATCTCCTTACTGCAACCAGGTCGCGGCGAATACGCTGGAAATCAGCGACATCACAATCAGTACAATCAACACCAGGCGCATTGATCCTGGCAGCGGTGCGGCATCGGCGACGGCTTCGCTCGGTTTGCCAGGCACGACGCGACCAAACCAGCGAATAAACCAGGCGAAACTGGCGACCGATTCAATCATCAGCAGAATCATGGCGGGCAGCAGGATCCAGTACTCCACTGACAACGAAAAACCGGCAGCAAACAGTGGGAATTTACTGAAGAAGCCGTTGAACGGCGGCACGCCAGTAATCGCCAGCGCGGCCACGCAGAAACCCACGCCTGGCAACGGCAGGGTGTGCAATACGCCACGCAGACGCGGCAACAAGCGCGTGCCGCAGCTGTAACTCAGCGCACCTGCTACAAGGAAAAACAGGCTTTTAGCGAACGCGTGGTTGACGATGTAGGCGATGCTGCCCTCCAGTGCCAGCCGCGAGCCGAAGATGGAGAGCGACAAGCCGAAGAACATCCAGCCAAGTTGAGTGATGGTCGACCAGGCCAGCAACCGCTTCATATCCTGCTGCGGCAAATACATCAGAAAGCCGTAAAGAATGGTGACCAGTGCCATGACCATGCCAACGCCGCCAATCACATGCGGGATATTGCCGCCGTCGATAATGGCGCGGGCAAAAATGTAAACGCCCACTTTCACCATCGATGCGGCGTGGAGATAGGCGCTGATCGGTGTTGGCGCTTCCATTGCATCCGGTAGCCACGCTTGCATCGGTAGCTGGGCCGATTTTCCCCACGCGGCAAACAGGATGCCGCCATAAACCAGATAACGTGCGTCGCCGTGTAACTCGCTCATCGCGCTAAGCGCAAACGTTCCGGTCTGCAAAAACAGCGTGGCGGCGGCAAGATACAACCCCAGCGAACCGATATGAGTGATAAGTAACGCTTTTAGTGCTGAACGTTGCGCTTTATCGCTCTGGTAATAACTGATCAACGCCCAGGAGCAGCCGCCCGTAATTTCAAAAAACAACAACTGACCGAGCAGCGTCGAGGAGAGTACCAGTCCCGCCATCGCGCCGATAAAAACCAGCAAAAATGCGTAATAACGATTCGTGCCGTTATGCGGGTGTTCGCGATTTTTATCCGTCAGATAACCCGTGGAGTAGATCGTGACCAGCAAACCGAGGAACACCACCACAAACAGAATCAGCGTACTCACGCGATCAATGACCAGGCCAAACAACGCCACATCCCCCACGTTGACCAACGTCAACGTGACGGCAACTTTATCGGCCTGATAAAACGCGGAGATCAGCGACAACATGCACAGCGTGGTCAGCGCGGCGAACAAAATCCCCCATTCGGCGGCCCGACGTTGTGGCGAAAACGAAACGACCAGTGCGCCGATAAAAGGCAGCAATAACGTCGTCAGAGCAAGATTTTCCATATTCCGTCAGTGCTCCTTACAGACCGGTTAACCAGAAGACCCAGGCAAGCGCAGCAAGGCTGAAGCCAAGCCAGGTCACATGGTGAATGAGTAAAAAACGCCCGCGTGCCAGCGTGTTTTCTGCGATAGAGGCCAGAACAAAAATCAGCAAAACCTTGAGCAGCGTAACGACAAGTGAAGTCAGCAGGCAGGTGAGAGAAAGCTCTTGCGCGCGCCCAAAGGGCAGAAACAGGGCCACAAACAGTGATGCCATCACGACCTGTTTCAGCCCCAGCCCCAACTTCGCCAGCGCCAGCCCGGCACCGGAATATTCGGTCAGCGGGCCTTCCTGTAATTCCTGTTCTGCTTCAGCAACATCAAAGGGAATTTTTCCCATCTCAATGAAGCAGGCAAAACCACAGGCCAGTAACGCCAGTACGGTGGTTAGTGGCGAGTTCCAGCCCGTCGCCAGCGTCTTGCTGATCATCTCGATATGCGTGGAATCCGCTATCAGCGCCAATACCAGCAGTGAGAGAATGAGCATTGGTTCGACCAGAATGCCGAGCGTCAACTCGCGACTGGCACCGACTCCCGCAAACGGGCTTCCGGTATCCAGTCCGGAAAGAGCAAAGAAAAAACGAAACAGGGCAAGAAGATAGATAAGGGTGATCAGATCGCCGCCGCCCGCAAAAGGGGAAACAGTAATAAATAGTGGTAGGGCCATCGCCAGCACCAGCATGCTGCTGATTAATACCCACGGCATCAGGCGGAACATCAGACCTGAAGATGTCGGCGCAACTTCCTGGCGTTTAAACAGTTTGTGGATATCGCGATAATCCTGCCAGATCCCCGGTCCGCGACGGGAGTGCATACGCGCGCGTATCTGCCGGGAAATCCCCGTAAAAAGCGGGGTTAGCGCCAGCAGAATCACGGCCTGTGCTAACGCAAAAATGATCAGATATCCGTCGCAAAGAGTTTGTCTCATGGTGATTTCCTTAGACGGCAATAGCGATTAGCAGCACAACCAGTGCGGCGACCACATACAGGCAATAGAGACGAAAGTCGCCGCTTTGCAGATGCTGTATTTCTTTGGCCAGCCGTTGGGTGGCGCTCACGATGGGGCGGATCACCCGCTCATCCCAAAAGGGTTCTGTGCTCTGAGCCCTGGCGGTGACGTGCGCAAGACCTTTATTTAGCCTCAGCGTAGGGTCGAGCTGTTGTCGTAGACGAAATAACGCAGAAAAGACCACACGCAGCGGCTGCATCACGCCATTGCCTGACGGGGCCATCGCATTTTCCCAGCCGTAGCCGCATGCCCAGGCATCTCCTGTGCGACGAAACGCTGCGCGGCGCGAACGACACCACAGCCAGTAAAGGCCAGGCAGCAAAGGCATCGCCAGTAGTAACAGCAACAGTAATGAGGGAGTGACCCGTGTATGAAACGTGCCGGGTACAAGTGCTATTCCGCTGGCGACAGTGACGGGAGGGGTATTGGTAAACGCATGGGCAATGTGCATTATTTTCGGTGCCAGCCAACTGGCACTAAGCGCAATTAATACGCAGAAAGCCGCGAGCAGTAGCATGGCGACGATCATCGTATTTGGCACTTCCTGTGCCTCTTCAGCGTGTGTACTGCGCGGCGCACCACAGAAAGTAATGCCGTACATTTTGACGAAGCACATTACTGCCAGCCCACCAGTGACTGCCAGCATCACCATAGCAATAGGACCCGCAAGTTGTAGCGCTACTGCTTCCACACGACTTAGTGAGAACAGCGACTGCCAGGTGTACCATTCGCTGATAAAACCATTCAGCGGAGGAATGGCTGATATCGCGAGGCAACCAATCAGGCATGCTGCGGCTGTCCACGGCATCCGTTTTGCCAGTGCCCCCATTTTTTCCATGTCGTGGGTATGCAAACGCGAAATAATCGCACCCGCGCCGAGAAATAGCAGCCCTTTGAACAGCGCATGGTTGAGCAGATGAAACAGTGCGCCGAGCAGTCCAACCACGGTGAGCAGCGGGTCGTGCAGTGACAGACCGACCATGGACACACCGACCGCCAGCAAAATAATGCCGACGTTTTCGACGGTACTCCAGGCCAGCAGCCGTTTGATATCCTGTTCCGCCAACGCATACAGCACGCCCAGGAGCGCGGAGATTGCGCCGATCGCCATCACCAGAATGCCCCACCACAGCGGCAAACCCGTTTGCGCCAGCAGATCCATCGCCACTTTCAGGATGCCGAAAATACCGATTTTGACCATTACGCCAGACATCAACGCCGAAGCGTGCGATGGTGCGGCAGGGTGAGCGCGCGGCAACCAGCTGTGCAACGGCATCATCCCGGCTTTCGCGCCAAAACCGAAGAAGGCCAGCAGGAACACCGCCGACGCCAGCCCCGGAGAAAGTGAAAGCGTGCGGAAACTGGCAAAATCGAGGTTGCCGCTTTCGCGCCACATCAGCAAGAAGGCAATCATAATCAGCACCGATCCGGCGTGGGCGATAAAAAAGTAGAGCATGCCAGCGTTGATTGACGTTTTATCCTGCCTGGCAATGACCAGAAACCAGGAAGACAGCGACATCATTTCAAACAACACGATGAACCAAAAAGCGTTGTCCATCACCAGCAGGGCAACCATCGATGCGATGAAAAGATTCATAAAGAAGCCCATCGCCGCCGCGCCTTTGCCCTCGTATTCGCGCATATAAGTCAATGAATAGAGCGAACAAACCACCACCAGCAAGGAGATAACCAGCACCATAAATGCCGAGAGGCTATCCATTCGCAGGGTTAAATCGGCAAAGTCAAAAGGCGTGGCAAAACGGGCGACTAAAGTTACGCCTGCATGTAATTGCGTAATTCCGCTGATGATGCCAATCGCGCCGCCCACCAGCGATGTGATGCCGGAAAGCTTAATAGCCAGTCTGTCCAGACCGAGTAAAAACAGCGAAGCCAGACTGGCAAACAGATAGAGGATCAGCGACCAGGTTAATAATTGCAGGGCATCCATTAGCGTTGCTCCTGAGTGAGGGAAAGGGGATCCTCCCCGCCATTGGCAAACCAGCTTGCGGCAAGGCGCTGTTTTTCTTTCATCTGACGTTGCAGGCTATCGTCGGTGATCAGCCGTAACGCATGATTCGGGCAAGCGCGAACGCAGGCCGGACCTTCTGGCAAGAAATCACACAGGTCGCATTTCACCGCGACGGTCTGGACACCCGGTTCCCAGCGCAGCAAAGCATGTTGGGTCGGCGCGTTTTCTTCCCCGTCTTTGAGTGAGCCGTCAGCCTGAAAAACATATTGCGCAGGGGCATTCACCGGACGGCTTCCTGAAGCGCTGATTGCGCCAAATGGGCAGACCACGGCGCAAAGCTTGCAGCCAATACAGAGGCTTTCGTTGAGTTGGATCGCATCATCTCTCTGGGAGATGGCATTGACCGGGCAGACCTGCAGGCAAGGGGCTTCCTCACAGTGATGACACACGACAGGGGCAGTGAGTGTTGACGTCTTCGCCAGGGCCAGGCGCGGGTGTTGCTGTAAACCTTGCGTTTTATGCACGTCCGAACAGGCAGCGAGACAGGTATTACATCCTGTACACCACAGTGGTTCGGCCACCACAAAGCGGTTCATGTCGGCTCCTTGAAAATGATATGAAACATTGCATTTCATATTGCATAAAGGATGCCAGTCTGATTAATTTAATATATTCAATAAGTTATATGTTAACTGGATTCTGAACGGTACAAAAATGATGGTCATTAACGTTCAGCAATAAATGGATTCGACACCCGTGTCGCAGGGGAAAGCGAGAATGTGATCTTGATCACGAGAAGTGAGGTGTGCTGGCCGCAAGCGCAGCCAGCACTGAATGGAGCGAAGTAATCAGGCGTGTTCTTTCAGCCAGTTCAGCACAACGTCGTGGTGATTGCTGGTTTTGAAATCGTCAAAGACATGTTCGATTTTGCCATCAGCGTCAATCAGGAAGCTGATGCGATGAATACCATCGTAGGTTTTGCCCATGAAGGACTTTTCACCCCAGACGCCGAATTGTTCGCACACCTGGTGGTCCTCATCAGACAGGAGCGTAAAGTTAAGCAGCTCTTTTTCCGCAAAACGGGAGAGTTTTTCGGGTTTATCGGTGCTGATACCCAGCACATCAACGCCCGCTTTTTTCAACTCATCCATGTTATCGCGTAAGCCGCAGGCCTGTACGGTACAGCCGGGGGTCATGGCTTTTGGGTAAAAATAAACCAGAACACGCTGTCCCTGGAAGTCGGTCAAATTAACTTGTTCTCCGTCTTGATCCGGCAAGCTAAATTTCGGTGCGATATCACCGGCTTTCAGTGGATTCATTACTTAACTCCATCCTGTTCATCATGTGGGGAATAATTGACGACGTTTATACTGCCTTGTGCATTGAGTTCTGTACATAGGGCTTTGAACGCTTGCTCAATATTTGCTGCATCCGCAGAGGCGGGACTGTGGGCAGTAATCTGAATATGCAACTGCGCAGCCCGTTCATTTTCAGCAGGTTGCGTGCGCGATACCAGCTCCGCAATGTTCATATGGTGCGCGTCGAAAAGTGCCGTGAAGCGTTCAATTAAATGCGGGGAGTCTGCCACATCGACCTGAACCCAGACAGATGCTGGCATTGGCGGACGCGGACGCGCCGTCGTGCGCTTCATCACGATTAAAAGATCCAGTTCGGCACCTTTCAACGGTAACGTTGATTCAATCAGAGTGATGGCATTCCATGAACCGGAAAGCAGCATGATAAACGTGAACTCTTCTCCCAGCATTGCCAGGCGACTGTCTTCGATATTACAGCCGCAACTACTGACATGACGGGTGATGGTGTTCACAATTCCAGGGCGATCGGCACCCAACGCAGTGATCACCAGATAATGTTGCGATGACAGTGTCAAACTGGTTATTCCTTTAAGGGGTGAGTTGTTCTTAAGGAAAGCATAAAAAAAACATGCATACAACAATCAGAACGGTTCTGTCTGCTTGCTTTTAATGCCTTACCAAACGTACCATTGAGACACTTGTTTGCACAGAGGATGGCCCATGTTCACGGGAAGTATTGTCGCGATTGTTACTCCGATGGATGAAAAAGGTAATGTCTGTCGGGCTAGCTTGAAAAAACTGATTGATTATCATGTCGCCAGCGGTACTTCGGCGATCGTTTCTGTTGGCACCACTGGCGAGTCCGCTACCTTAAATCATGACGAACATGCTGATGTGGTGATGATGACGCTGGAGCTGGCTGACGGGCGCATTCCGGTAATTGCAGGGACCGGCGCTAATGCCACTACGGAAGCCATTAGCCTGACGCAGCGTTTCAATGACAGTGGTATCGTCGGCTGTCTGACGGTAACCCCTTACTACAATCGTCCGTCGCAAGAAGGTTTGTATCAGCATTTCAAAGCCATCGCTGAGCATACTGACCTGCCGCAAATTCTGTATAATGTGCCGTCCCGTACTGGCTGCGATCTGCTCCCGGAAACGGTGGGCCGTCTGGCGAAAGTAAAAAATATTATCGGAATCAAAGAGGCAACAGGGAACTTAACGCGTGTAAACCAGATCAAAGAGCTGGTTTCAGATGATTTTGTTCTGCTGAGCGGCGATGATGCGAGCGCGCTGGACTTCATGCAATTAGGCGGTCATGGGGTTATTTCCGTTACGGCTAACGTCGCAGCGCGTGATATGGCCCAGATGTGCAAACTGGCGGCAGAAGGGCATTTTGCCGAGGCACGCGTTATTAATCAGCGTCTGATGCCATTACACAACAAACTATTTGTCGAACCCAATCCAATCCCGGTGAAATGGGCATGTAAGGAATTGGGTCTTGTGGCGACCGATACGCTGCGCCTGCCAATGACTCCAATCACCGACAGTGGTCGTGAGACGGTCAGAGCGGCGCTTAAGCATGCCGGTTTGCTGTAAAGTTTAGGGAGATTTGATGGCTTACTCTGTTCAAAAGTCGCGCCTGGCAAAGGTTGCGGGTGTTTCGCTTGTTTTATTACTCGCAGCCTGTAGTTCTGACTCACGCTATAAGCGCCAGGTCAGTGGTGATGAATCCTACCTGGAAGCAGCACCGCTTGCGGAGCTTCATGCCCCGGCTGGAATGATTTTGCCGGTGACCTCCGGTGATTACGCAATCCCGGTGACCAACGGTAGTGGTGCTGTCGGTAAGGCGCTGGACATTCGTCCACCAGCCCAGCCGCTGGCACTGGTTTCTGGCGCGCGTACCCAGTTCACGGGCGATACCGCTTCATTGCTGGTGGAAAATGGTCGTGGCAATACTCTGTGGCCGCAGGTGGTTAGCGTGCTGCAGGCGAAAAACTACACCATCACCCAACGTGATGATGCTGGTCAGACACTGACCACCGATTGGGTACAATGGAACCGTCTGGACGAAGACGAGCAGTATCGTGGTCGTTATCAAATCTCTGTTAAGCCGCAGGGTTATCAGCAGGCGGTTACGGTTAAACTGCTGAACCTGGAACAGGCGGGCAAACCGGTTGCAGACGCGGCTTCCATGCAGCGTTACAGCACGGAGATGATGAACGTTATTTCCGCCGGTCTGGATAAATCTGCCACTGACGCCGCGAACGCTGCGCAAAATCGTGCCTCCACCACTATGGACGTACAAAGTGCAGCTGATGACACCGGTTTACCGATGCTGGTCGTACGCGGGCCGTTCAATGTGGTTTGGCAACGTCTGCCAGCGGCGCTGGAAAAAGTGGGCATGAAAGTGACCGACAGCACCCGTTCGCAGGGCAACATGGCCGTAACTTACAAGCCGCTGTCTGACAGCGACTGGCAGGAACTGGGCGCGAGCGATCCAGGCCTGGCATCCGGTGACTATAAACTGCAGGTTGGCGATTTAGATAACCGCAGCAGCCTACAGTTCATCGATCCGAAAGGTCATACTCTGACTCAGAGTCAGAACGACGCGCTGGTAGCTGTCTTCCAGGCTGCGTTTAGCAAGTAAAAATACAGGGCTGGAGTCATCCGGCCCTTTTTTCTGATATGATACGCAAACGTGTGCGTCGGCAGAAAAATGCGATTTTAGCGGTAATTCGCACGAAATTTGTTTGTCGGACGTAGGTCGGATAAGGCGTTCTTGCCGCATCCGACAAAACATCCGGCACACCAGACAGCAAAAGATTTTAAAACGTTAATTCACACCCAGGAGTGATAAAGATGCAAAAGCAAGCTGAGTTGTATCGTGGTAAAGCGAAAACCGTATACAGCACGGAAAACCCGGACCTGTTGGTGCTCGAATTCCGCAATGATACGTCAGCAGGGGATGGCGCGCGCATTGAGCAGTTTGATCGCAAAGGTATGGTGAACAACAAGTTCAACTACTTCATTATGAGCAAACTGGCTGAAGCGGGTATCCCGACTCAAATGGAGCGTCTGCTCTCCGATACCGAATGTCTGGTGAAAAAGCTGGATATGGTGCCGGTTGAGTGTGTCGTGCGTAACCGTGCTGCTGGCTCTCTGGTGAAACGTCTTGGAATCGAAGAAGGTATTGAGCTGAACCCGCCGCTGTTCGATCTGTTCCTGAAAAACGACGCCATGCACGATCCGATGGTCAACGAATCTTACTGCGAAACCTTTGGCTGGGTGAGCAAAGAGAATCTGGCGCGTATGAAAGAGCTAACCTACAAAGCGAACGACGTGCTGAAAAAACTGTTCGATGATGCTGGTCTCATTCTGGTCGACTTCAAGCTGGAGTTTGGTCTGTACAAAGGCGAAGTGGTTCTGGGCGATGAGTTCTCCCCGGACGGCAGCCGCCTGTGGGACAAAGAAACACTGGAGAAAATGGACAAAGACCGTTTCCGCCAGAGCCTCGGTGGCCTGATCGAAGCCTATGAAGCCGTTGCCCGCCGCCTGGGTGTACAGCTGGACTGATTTTTCTATTCATCATCTTGCCGTGCTGCTGGCACGGCAAGACAACCGCTCTCATAAGATGTGCATTGAACGCTCATTCCTCCGCCATTTCATCCCGCTTTCCTGTGGTAATCTTCCTCTGAACCACCTACGATCATTTCTATAATGAATATATTGTTGAGGTATCTATGCGTTGGCAAGGGCGACGTGAAAGTGACAATGTTGAAGACAGGCGCAATAGCTCCGGTGGTCCGTCAATGGGCGGTCCCGGTTTCCGTCTGCCAAGCGGTAAAGGCGGGCTGATTTTACTGATAGTCGTGCTGGTTGCAGGCTACTATGGCGTTGATTTAACCGGATTGATGACCGGACAGCCGGTTTCCCAACAACAATCAACGCGGTCAATTAGCCCTAATGAAGACGAAGCCGCAAAATTCACCTCGGTGATTCTGGCAACCACGGAAGACACCTGGGGACAGCAATTCGAGAAGATGGGTAAAACCTATCAGCAACCGAAGCTGGTCATGTACCGTGGAATGACGCGCACCGGCTGCGGGGCGGGCCAGTCCATTATGGGACCGTTCTATTGCCCGGCGGATGGCACGGTTTATATCGATCTCTCCTTCTATGATGACATGAAAGACAAACTTGGCGCGGATGGCGATTTTGCCCAGGGGTACGTTATCGCCCATGAAGTCGGTCATCATGTGCAGAAACTGTTAGGCATCGAGCCGAAAGTCCGGCAACTGCAACAAAACGCGACGCAGGCGGAAGTAAACCGCTTATCTGTGCGTATGGAACTCCAGGCCGACTGTTTTGCCGGTGTCTGGGGGCATAGCATGCAGCAGCAAGGCGTTCTGGAAACCGGCGATCTGGAAGAAGCGCTGAATGCGGCGCAGGCCATCGGCGATGACCGTTTACTGCAGCAAAGTCAGGGGCGAGTCGTACCAGACAGTTTCACTCATGGCACTTCTCAGCAACGCTACAGCTGGTTTAAACGTGGTTTCGACAGCGGCGATCCGGCACAATGCAATACTTTTGGTAAAAGCATTTAACTTTCGGGGCAGGGATGGCTGAACTGACTGCGCTTCACCCATTAACAGCGCAAATGAAACGTGAAGGGATCCGCCGCTTGCTGGTGTTGAGCGGGGAAGAACGTTGGTGCTTTAACTGTGCGCTTAAGTTGCGTGATGCTTTACCTGGCGACTGGTTGTGGGTTTCACCGCAGCCAGTCGCTGAAAACCACTGTACTCCCTCGGCGCTACAAACTTTACTTGGGCGCGAGTTCCGGCATGCGATATTCGACGCCCGCCAGGGCTTTGATGCCGCTGCCTTTGCGGCACTTAGCGGAACGTTGAAAGCGGGAAGCTGGCTGGTGTTGTTACTCCCTGTATGGGAAGAGTGGGAAAACCAACCGGATGCCGACTCGCTGCGCTGGAGTGATTGCCTTGACCCTATTGCCACGCCGCATTTTGTCCGGCACCTCAAACGCGTACTTACGGCGGATCACGACGCTATCCTCTGGCGGCAAAACCAGCCGTTCACGTTGACGCATTTTATTCCCCGTACTGACTGGCAACCCGCGACCGGCGCACCACAACCAGAACAACAGCAACTCTTACAGCAGCTACTCACCATGCCGCCGGGTGTGTCAGCGGTAACTGCTGCGCGTGGGCGCGGTAAGTCGGCGCTGGCAGGGCAACTCATTTCTCGTATTGCGGGTAGTGCGATTGTCACCGCGCCTGCAAAAGCGGCAACGGATGTACTGGCACAATTTGCGGGCGAAAAGTTTCGCTTTATTGCGCCGGATGCCTTGTTAGCCAGCAATGAGCAAGCCGACTGGCTGGTGGTCGATGAAGCCGCAGCCATACCTGCGCCGTTGTTGCATCAACTGGTGTCGCGTTTTCCTCGAACGTTGTTAACCACTACGGTGCAGGGCTACGAAGGTACCGGACGTGGTTTTTTGCTGAAATTTTGTGCGCGTTTCCCGCATTTACACCGTTTCGAATTGCAACAGCCGATCCGCTGGGCGCAGGGATGCCCGCTGGAAAAAATGGTCAGCGAGGCACTGGTTTTTGACGATGAAAACTTCACTCACGAACCACAAGGTGACATCGTCATTTCCGCTTTTGAACAGACCTTATGGCGAAGCGATCCGGATACACCGTTAAAGGTATATCAGCTATTGTCTGGCGCGCACTACCGGACCTCGCCGCTGGATTTACGCCGCATGATGGATGCACCTGGGCAACATTTTTTCCAGGCGGCTTGTGAAAACGAGATCGCCGGGGCGCTGTGGCTGGTGGAGGAGGGCGGATTATCTCAAGAACTCAGCCAGGCGGTATGGGCAGGTTTTCGTCGCCCGCGGGGTAATCTGGTAGCCCAGTCGCTGGCGGCGCACGGCAGCAATCCACTGGCAGCGACATTGCGCGGACGGCGGGTCAGCAGGATAGCTGTTCATCCAGCTCGTCAGCGTGAAGGCGTTGGGCAACAGCTTATTGCCCGTGCTTTAAACTATACGCATGACCTCGACTATCTTTCGGTGAGTTTTGGCTACACCGAGGAGTTATGGCGTTTCTGGCAACGCTGCGGTTTTGTGCTGGTTCGAATGGGTAATCATCGTGAAGCCAGCAGCGGTTGCTATACGGCGATGGCACTGTTACCGATGAGTGATGCGGGTAAACAGCTGGCTGAACGTGAGCATTACCGTTTACGTCGCGATGTGCATGCTCTCACGCAGTGGAATGGCGAAACGCTCCCCGTCGATCCACGAAATGATGCCGTCCTTTCTGAGGACGACTGGCTTGAACTGGCCGGTTTTGCTTTCGCTCATCGTCCGCTATTAACGTCGTTAGGTTGCTTAACGCGTCTGCTACAAACCAGTGAACTGGCATTACCGGCGCTGCGTGGTCGTTTACAGAAAAACGCCAGTGACGCGCAGTTATGTACCACACTTAAACTTTCAGGCCGCAAGATGTTACTGGCCCGTCAGCGAGAAGAGGCCGCGCAGGCGCTGTTCGCACTTGATAATGTTCGCACTGAGCGTCTGCGCGATCGCATAACGCAATGGCAATTTTTTCACTGACTCCTTCAATTTTCTCCCATGGTCATTGTGAGTCAGCGGCGTAAAATTAATGACATCAGTTAAGGAGTTCGCCATGAAACATGACCATTTTGTTGTTCAAAGCCCGGATAAACCTGCACAACAGTTGTTACTGCTTTTCCACGGTGTCGGGGATAACCCGGTAGCGATGGGTGAGATCGGCAGCTGGTTTGCGCCGCTGTTTCCTGATGCACTGGTGGTGAGCGTCGGTGGCGCGGAGCCGAGCGGTAATCCGGCGGGGCGTCAGTGGTTTTCGGTGCAGGGTATTACGGAAGATAATCGCCAGGCGCGTGTGGATGCCATCATGCCGACGTTTATTGAGACGGTGCGCTACTGGCAGAAACAGAGCGGAGTAGGGGCTAACGCCACGGCGCTAATCGGTTTCTCACAAGGCGCGATTATGGCACTGGAGAGCATTAAAGCCGAACCGGGTCTTGCTTCGCGCGTCATTGCCTTTAACGGACGTTACGCCAGCTTGCCGGAAACCGCGTCTACAGCCACGACAATTCATTTGATTCATGGCAGTGAAGATCCGGTTATCGATCTGGCGTATGCGGTTGCGGCGCAGGAAGCGTTAATCAGTGCCGGTGGCGATGTGACGCTGGATATTGTGGAGGATTTAGGCCATGCGATCGACAATCGCAGTATGCAATTTGCCCTGGATCACTTGCGTTATACCATTCCGAAACATTATTTCGACGAAGCGCTAAGTGGTGGCAAACCTGGCGATGATGATGTAATTGAAATGATGCAATAATAGCCTGGTAGGCCTGATAAGACGCGTGAGCGTCGCATCAGGCATCGTTCACCATTGCCGGATGCGGCATTAACGCCTTATCCGGCCGCTCAGCTTACTTCTTCGGTTGATCCTTTTTCGGCCAGTCGTCGTCATCGTCCCACTTATCGTTGAAATCACGATGCGGGGGAAGCTCCGGCTTGTTGGCGAGAAATTTCTTATGGTCGACGCGCTTGAGATCTTTAATCACGTTCAGCAGGACGCCTACCAAAAAGACAATCACCAGAATCCACCAATATTTAGCCAGCCAGTCCATGCTTATTTCCTCTTGCAGAACCACTCATCAGGCGACGAGCTGTTCCATGATACGTTGATACATACGGGCAAGTAGCTGCAGGTCGGCAGCGTTCACACATTCATTAATTTTATGAATAGTGGCATTGACCGGCCCGAGTTCCACCACCTGCGCCCCCATGCGGGCAATAAAGCGCCCGTCGGACGTTCCGCCTGTGGTCAGTAGCTGCGGTTTAATTTCATTATAGTGCTCAACCGCGTTAACGACCGCATCCACCAGTTTACCGCGCGCGGTCAAAAATGGCTGCCCGGAAAGCCACCAATCCACCGTATAGCGCAGTTGATGTTTTTCAAGCAGGGCAAGTACCTGCGCTTTGATCATCTCATCAGTCAGTTCGGTGCTGAAGCGGAAGTTAAACTGCACAAACAGTTCACCCGGAATAACGTTGTTACTGCCCGTTCCCGCCTGAATATTGGCAATCTGCATACTGGTCGCCGGGAAAAATTCATTACCCTGATCCCACTCGATAGCCACTAGCTCATTTAGGAAAGGTGCTGCGCGATGTACCGGGTTGTCAGCCAGATGCGGGTAGGCTACATGCCCCTGCACGCCATGAATGGTGAGGTTGCAGGTTAACGATCCGCGACGACCATTTTTCACCACGTCACCAACCACTTCGATGCTCGATGGTTCGCCGACCAGGCAGTAATCGAGACGCTCATTACGCGCCATTAACGCTTCGACGACTTTTACCGTACCGTTGTGGGCACTGGCTTCTTCATCAGAAGTGATCAGGAATGCCAGTCGACCTGTATGGTTGGGATGTTGCGCGACAAAACGTTCTGCTGCTACCACCATCGCCGCCAGTGAGCCTTTCATATCTGCCGCACCACGCCCGAACAACATGCCGTCACGAATGGTTGGTTCAAACGGCGGATTAATCCAACGGTCGGCGTCGCCAGGCGGTACCACGTCGGTATGTCCGGCAAAGGCTAACGTTTCGCCCTGCCCACGCCACGCCCAAAAGTTTTGCGTATCGGCAAAGTCCATGCGTTCAACGGTAAAACCGATCGCCTGCAGACGTTCGATCATGATTGCCTGACATCCCGCATCATCAGGGCTTAAGGATGGGCGGCGAATAAGCTGCTGGGTCAGCTCAATAACCGGGCACGACATAGACTACACCTCATGGAAAAATTGCTGATAACTGGAATCACTGAAACCCAGCAGCATAGGCTTCCCGGGCGCACAGAGCAATGGGCGTTTGATAATTGCAGGCATTTCAGTCATTAATGCCGCCGCAGAGGCCGCATCGGTGATTTTATTGCGGGTGGTTTCGTCCAGTTTACGCCAGGTTGTACCACGGGTGTTGAGTAACGCTTGCCAGCCTAATTCGTTGATAAAACCGTTCAATAATCCGCTGTCCAGCCCATCAATGCGGTAATCATGAAAACGATAGGCGATGTTATTGGCTTCCAGCCAACGGCGAGCCTTTTTAATGGTGTCACAATTTTTGATGCCGTAAAGTGTAACCATAATGAATCCTTTTTCGATTTATGAGAATAAATACTCATTTAAGGGTGAAAACATTTTGCCTGCAAATCATTATCAAGAAATATAACATTATCGAAGTATTCAAATTGACAACTATTAAATAATATTAAACATTTTTAACGTAAGCATTAAGAATATTCATCTTGTTATCTGCCTGTATTTTAAACAGAATTAAACCAGTACTAGATTCCGTATGAATATCTCGAAATGTTGCTGTGTATCACATACAAATCATTGCTGCAGGACCATAGTATTTACATAAAGTTTGTCCCCCGGAGGTAGTCATCGCAGCAATCGAGTAAATTAGCTTCACCACGGTATATTGTTTCCGTAGAATACCCATAATTATAAGAGAGGTTGTTATGATTGAACGTGAACTGGGGAACTGGAAAGACTTTATCGAAGTTATGCTTCGTAAGTAATTCCTGAGACAAAGTACAAACAGAAAGTACCTGCTGAACAGGTTCTTTATCGGAAAGTTGAAAAAGGCGACACATTGGTATGTCGCCTTTTTAATTGCTTATTCCGGGCGTGGCTTCAGCGGGAAGCGGCGGCGCACCAGCACAAAGAACAGCGGCACGAAGTAAATAGCCAGAATCGTGGCCGAAATCATCCCGCCCATTACGCCAGTACCCACCGCATGCTGGCCACCGGAACCGGCCCCTGTGCTGGTTGCCATTGGCAATACGCCGAAGATAAAGGCCAGAGAGGTCATCAGAATCGGACGTAAACGCTGACGGCAGGCGTGGAGCGTCGCTTCAAACAGGTCGTGGCCTTTTTGGTTCATCTCGTTAGCAAACTCGACGATAAGGATGGCGTTTTTCGCTGATAAACCAATCACCGTTAACAGGCCTACCTGGAAGTAAACGTCGTTTTCCAGCCCGCGCAGCCATGTTGCCAGCAGCGCGCCGATAACGCCCAGCGGCACGACCAGCATTACCGAGAACGGCACCGACCAGCTTTCATACAGCGCCGCCAGACACAGGAATACCACCAGCAATGAAATGGCATACAGCGCCGGAGCCTGCGCGCCGGAGAGTCGCTCCTGATACGACATCGCCGTCCATTCCAGACCAAAGCCGCTTGGCAACTGCTTCACTAACGATTCCATAATATCCATCGCCGTACCGGTGCTGACCCCCGGTGCGGCTTCCCCGACAATCTCTACCGCTGAATAACCGTTATAGCGTTCCAGACGCGGCGAGCCTGTTTCCCAGCGTGAGGTCGCGAAAGCAGAGAAGGGGACCATGCCACCATCTTTATTTCGTACATACCAGAGATTGATGTCATCTGGCAGCATGCGATATGGCGCAGCGGCCTGCACATAGACTTTCTTCACGCGACCGCGATCCATAAAGTCATTCACATAGCTCGAACCCCACGCGGTTTGCAGCGTGTCGTTAATATCGTCGATAGCAACGCCCAGCGCCTGAGCTTTACGCTGATCGATATCAATCTGCAACTGCGGACTGTCGTCGAGGCCGTTATGGCGTACACGGGTTAACTCCGGATTTTCCGCCGCCAGAGCCAGCAACTGGTTACGTGCTGCCATCAGCGCATCGTGACCCGCACCAGCGTGGTCCTGCAACTCCATATCAAAACCCGCAGAACTGCCAAGGCCACTAATTGCTGGCGGGCTGCTGGCGATAACGCGAGCTTCTTTAATCTTATTAAATTCCTTCGTTGCACGTTCGATAATGGCAAACGAGGTGCCGGTCTTACTGTCGCGTTCGCTCCAGTCTTTCAGGCGGATAAACATTCGTGCCACGTTTTGCCCGTTCCCCCCGGGGCCAGAACCAACGGTGGCAAACACCGACATGATATTGTCTTTTTCATGGGTGAAGTAATACTTCTCGATTTGCTCAACGACTTTCAGGGTCTGTTGTTGGGTTGAACCGCTGGGCAACTGTACCGAGGTAGTAAACATGCCCCGGTCTTCCAGTGGCAAGAACGACGTCGGCAAACGCAGGAACAGGAACACCATGCCGCCAAGCAGCAGGACATAAATCACAATCCAGCGCAGGCTACGGTGGAGAATTTTCGCCACCCCTTTTTCGTAGCGTTCGGCGTTGCGGTTAAACATCTGGTTAAACCAGGCAAAAAAGCCTTTTTGCCCGTGATGCTCACCCTTTTTCAGTGGCTTAAGTAGCGTGGCACACAGAGCCGGAGTGAGGATCATCGCTACCAGTACTGACAGCACCATCGCCGCAACAATGGTAATAGAGAACTGGCGATAGATGGCACCGGTGGTGCCGCCGAAGAAGGCCATTGGTACAAATACCGCCGAAAGCACCATCGCAATCCCGACCAGTGCCCCCTGGATCTGCCCCATCGATTTACGTGTGGCTTCGCGAGGAGTGAGTCCTTCCTCACTCATAATACGTTCGACGTTTTCCACCACCACGATGGCGTCATCCACCAGCAGACCGATCGCCAGCACCATCGCGAACATGGTTAAGGTGTTGACGCTGTAACCGAAGGCGTAAAGTACGGAGAAGGTTCCCATCAACACCACCGGCACGGCGATAGTTGGTATCAGCGTGGCACGGAAGTTTTGCAAGAACAGATACATAACGAGGAAAACCAGGGCGATAGCTTCCAGCAGCGTTTTCACCACGTCTTCAATGGAGGCTTTAACAAATGAGGTGGTTTCATATGCCACCTTGTATTCCAGTCCATGTGGGAAGTACTGCGCCAGTTCGTCGAGACGATTGAGTACCAGCTCCGCTGTTGCCATTTCGTTCGCGCCGGAGGCCAGTTTTACCCCCAGCCCGGAGGCTGGCTTACCGTTGAAGCGGCTGAGATAATCGTATTTCTCTGCCCCCATTTCGACGGTGGCGACATCGCCCAGCCTTACTTCTGAGCCGTCCTGATTCACCCGTAAGGTGATATCGCGGAACTGTTCTGGTGTTTGCAGCAGTGACTGGGCGTTAATGGTGGCGTTGAGCGCCTGCTTATCGATGGAAGGCGTACCACCAAGTTGCCCAACCGCAATCTGCGCGTTCTGTGACTCAATGGCATCAGTGACATCTTTAGCCGTCATCTGAAAACTGTTGAGTTTCGCCGGGTCCAGCCAGATACGCATTGAATATTGCGAACCATAGGCATCGATATCCCCGACGCCATTCACGCGGCTTAATGGGTCCTGAATATTACTGGCAACGTAATCGGCAATATCCTGCTTATCCATCGAACCATCGGTAGAGACGAAGGCAATGGTAAGAATGTTGGTATCGCCGGTTTTACGCACCGTCACGCCCTGATTTTGCACCGCCTGCGGCAACTTTCGCATGGCTGATTGCAGCTGGTTTTGTACTTGCTGCACTGCTTCGTCCGGATCGGTGCCCGCTTTAAAACTTAAGGTGACAGATGCCTGACCGGTGCCACTGCTTTGAGACGACATATACATGAGATTATCGAGGCCGGTCATATTTTGCTCGATAACCTGGGTCACGGTGTTTTCCAGCGTCTGAGCCGATGCGCCGGGGTAGTTAGCGGTTACTCGCACGTTAGGCGGTGCAAGATCCGGGTATTGTTCAACGGGCAATGAGAAAATCGCTAGGGTTCCTGTCAGACACAACAGGATTGCCAGTACCCAAGCAAAAATGGGGCGATCAATAAAGAAATTCGCCATTAAAAGAGGACCTCGTGTTTCTGCGTATTGTTGTTGGCATGCCTTGCTTCACTGTAGCGGCAAGGTACGGACCAATCGTGGAGAAAAAAAGGAGTTAATGTAAATTATCATGCCCTTTTATACTGAACCTTAAGTGCAAGTATTCTTTGGTCAGTAGGTGGCATTACATTAGCTGGCTTTCCTCACCCTCCGCAGAGCGAAAGCTAATACTCACTAACGTGCCGCCACCGGAAGGTTGTGAAAAAGTCAGCGTTCCACCCAGTCGTTCCGCGCGTTCGCGCATAATATTCAGACCATAGTGACCTTCGGGTTCTTTCGGTTCTCCGATGCCAATCCCGTTATCACGGATATAGACTGTGTGATTGCCGTCCGGCGCGGTGACGCAACTAACGGCTATTTCGCTGGCGTTGGCGTGCTTCATCGCATTGAGTACCGCTTCGCGAATAATTTGCAACAAATGCACCTGCATTTGCGCATCCAGCGCCAGTGTTGGCAGACGGCAGTCGAGAGTCAGTTTTGCGCTGGTTTGATTTTGTAACGTATCCAGCATTTCCCGCAACGCGGAGGGAAGATCCGCTTGCTGCAGCGTCAGGCGGAACGTGGTCAACAGCTCGCGTAACTGTCGATAAGCATCATTCAATGCCTGGGAGAAATCGGCCATGATATTTTGTGCGGTGGCGTTATCTTCCGGTATCGAACGTTTAAGTAACGTCAACTGGATACGTAAGTAAGAAAGCACCTGGGCCAGCGAATCATGTAATTCCCGTGCGATGGTGGCACGTTCTTCCATCAACAGTAACTGCTGAAAATGCTTCTGCGCCTGATTAAAGTACAAACCGCGCCCCAGCATCGACGAAACGCTGTTAAGCAGCGGTTCTGATGATGACACGTGGCTATTTTGCCAGTGCAGTTCGCCGTAAACCGTCTCTTGCATCGTTACCGGTAAAATCTGCATCGGCAATTCGGGGTTTGGTTTCCCTTCACTAATCCGCCAGTTTTCACCGACATTCAACTCCAGATATTCAGCCGCTTCATTGTCGCGAACAATCTGCAAAATATGGCGGAAACAATGCACATCTATCTGGCTGGTGTTCAGCGCCTGCGAACACTGATACAACACCTCCAGGCGACGCTTGGCCTCGTGGAGATCACGGGTTTTTTCTTCTACTGACGCTTCCAGCGAACGATACAATTTATGCAGCTCGCTCGACATCTGGTTAAAGGTTTTGGCCAACAGTCCCAGCTCATTGGGCAGACTTGTATCCAGCGGCGGCGAATCGAACTGGCCGTGTTCAATACGCTGACTGGCGGTAACCAGCTGATTCAGCGGGGCAACCACCTGATGGCGTATGCGGCGCAGAGTAAAAAAGACCAGCGTGAAAATACCGATGCCGCCAGCCAGGGAGATCGCCACCACCAGCAGCATTTTGCGTTCGGCGTAGTGCTGTAAAGCCAGCACGAACAGGTCTATCTGATTAACATAATTATTAATATTGGCCTGATACCACGGCAAATCGCCCTTGCTGAGCCGATTATTCATCTCCAGCCAGTTGGCATTCAGATGCGCATAGCGGGTTTTTACTGCCTCTGGCACATACCAGACGTTGAGATTGGTTAACACCGGTGAGTGCAGTGCCTGTTGGAACAGTTGGCGATGCGCATTGAGTTGTGGACTGCCGCTTTGCAAGTCGTAGCCCAGGCGGTAACTCTGCATACGCAACGATCCGGCAATATTGATAGCCTCAGCGTCGCGCAAACTGCTCGCCAGAGTTAGCAGTGCGATACCCGTGGAAAGAATCGACAGCAGCACAATGTAAAAAAAGGCCCGGGCCAGACTGGCCGAGACGGGGCGTTTAACAATCACACGCGTCTTCTCCACATAAAATCATTAATGTTCCAGTTTGCTGAAATGCAATTTAATCAGTGATGGGATTATTTGATCTGCCACAGTTTATAGCGAAATAGTGACTTATTCTGGGCACATGAACATTGCCGATTCCCCTGTAAGTCGGGTAATAACAACACTCATATAAAGAATAAGGTTTTTACAACCAAAAAAGAAGGTCGTTATGAATCGTTTTATTATGGCCAACAGTCAGCAATGTCTGGGTTGTCATGCTTGTGAAATCGCCTGTGTCATGGCTCACAATGATGAGCAACATGTCCTGAGCCAACACCATTTTCATCCCCGAATTACGGTTATCAAACATCAGCAGCAACGTAGTGCGGTGACCTGTCACCATTGCGAAGATGCGCCCTGTGCCCGTAGTTGCCCTAATGGCGCGATCAGCCATGTTGATGACAGCATTCAGGTCAATCAGCAAAAGTGTATTGGCTGTAAATCCTGCGTGGTAGCTTGTCCATTTGGTACGATGAAAATCGTCCTGATACCCGTCGCGGCAGGCAAAGTTAAAGCCACGGCGCATAAATGCGACCTTTGTGCAGGTCGCGAAAGTGGTCCTGCCTGTGTCGAGAATTGTCCGGCGGACGCTCTGCAACTGGTCACTGACGCCGCACTTTCCGGCATAGCGAAATCTCGCCGCCTGCGCACCGCACGTCAGGAGCATCAACCGTGGCATGCCAGTACTGGGGCACCAGAAATGCCAGCGATGAGTAAAGTCGAGCAAATGCAGGCAACCCCCGCGCGAGGCGAGCCGGATAAACTGGCGATTGAAGCGCGCAAAACTGGTTTTGATGAAATTTATCTGCCATTTCGCGCCGACCAGGCACAACGGGAAGCCTCGCGTTGCCTGAAGTGCGGCGAGCACAGCGTTTGTGAATGGACCTGCCCTCTGCATAACCACATTCCACAGTGGATAGAGCTGGTGAAAGCCGGAAATATCGACGCCGCCGTCGAGCTTTCTCACCAGACCAACACCCTGCCAGAAATTACCGGACGCGTTTGCCCGCAAGACCGTCTGTGCGAAGGAGCCTGTACCATTCGCGATGAGCACGGAGCGGTAACTATCGGCAACATCGAACGCTACATTTCGGATCAGGCGTTGGCGAAAGGTTGGCGTCCTGACTTAAGCCATGTCACCAAAGTGGATAAGCGGGTGGCGATTATCGGTGCAGGTCCGGCAGGGCTAGCCTGTGCGGATGTTCTGATCCGCAATGGCGTGGAGGTGACGGTGTACGATCGCCATCCAGAAATCGGTGGCCTGCTCACCTTCGGCATTCCTTCTTTCAAACTGGATAAGTCCCTGCTGGCGCGTCGCCGGGAAATCTTCAGCGCGATGGGGATTCACTTCGAACTCAATTGTGAAGTGGGTAAAGATGTCTCTTTGGATTCGCTTTTGGAACAATACGACGCGGTCTTCGTTGGCGTAGGCACTTACCGTTCCATGAAAGCGGGTTTACCTAATGAAGATGCGCCGGGCGTTTATGACGCGCTGCCATTCCTCATCGCCAACACTAAACAGGTGATGGGACTTGAAGAGTTACCTGAAGAGCCGTTTATCAATACCGCCGGACTCAATGTCGTGGTACTGGGCGGTGGCGACACCGCGATGGACTGTGTGCGTACCGCGCTGCGCCATGGCGCGAGTAACGTCACCTGCGCTTATCGTCGTGATGAAGCTAACATGCCAGGCTCGAAGAAGGAGGTGAAGAACGCCCGTGAAGAGGGGGCCAACTTCGAATTTAACGTCCAGCCGGTGGCGCTTGAGCTGAATGAACAAGGTCACGTCTGCGGGATTCGTTTCCTGCGTACGTGTCTTGGCGAGCCGGATGCCCAGGGGCGTCGGCGTCCGGTGCCGGTGGAAGGCAGTGAGTTTGTGATGCCAGCCGATGCGGTGATCATGGCATTTGGTTTTAATCCTCATGGTATGCCGTGGCTGGAGTCGCACGGTGTAACGGTAGACAAATGGGGCCGCATCATCGCGGATGTGGAAAGCCAGTACCGTTATCAGACCACGAATCCGAAAATCTTCGCCGGTGGTGACGCCGTGCGTGGTGCGGATCTGGTGGTTACCGCAATGGCAGAAGGACGTCATGCGGCACAGGGGATCATTGACTGGCTGGGGGTAAAATCAGTCAAATCTCACTAATAGCCTGCGCAGACAAATCTGGCTTCACAGCGTAAGATAATTGTTCATTTCGCGCTGTGGAGTCGGTATGACGCAACAAATCACCCTCATTAAAGACAAAATTCTCTCCGATAACTATTTCACCCTGCACAACATAACTTACGATCTCACGCGAAAAGATGGCGAAGTTATCCGCCATAAACGTGAAGTTTATGATCGCGGTAATGGTGCGACGATCCTCCTGTACAACGCGAAGAAAAAGACCGTCGTTCTGATTCGTCAGTTCCGCGTCGCTACCTGGGTTAATGGCAATGACAGCGGGCAGCTGATTGAAACCTGCGCCGGGCTGCTGGATAACGACGAACCGGAAGTGTGTATTCGCAAAGAAGCGATTGAAGAGACGGGGTATGAAGTTGGCGAAGTGCGCAAATTATTTGAACTGTATATGTCGCCAGGCGGTGTGACTGAGCTAATCCACTTTTTTATCGCCGAATACAGTGACAGCCAGCGCGCTAATGCGGGCGGTGGTGTCGAAGATGAAGATATTGAAGTGCTCGAGCTGCCGTTCAGCCGGGCGCTGGAGATGATCAAAAGCGGCGAAATACGTGACGGTAAGACGGTGTTATTGCTTAACTATTTGCAAACATCACATTTAATGGACTGAAAAATAACAATAATATTTCGTTGTTTATTATTGGCTCAATCCGATAAATCCGATTGAGCCGCGCTACCTGCGCAACGAAGATACGACTTGTGCTGTTTGTTTGAACTTCTGGGGTCGTACCGTCCATGCGCTATCGCATTTTTCTTCTCTTTTTTTTCGCTTTATTGCCGACGTCTTTGGTGTGGGCGGCACCAGCGCAACGGGCATTTTCCGACTGGCAGGTCACCTGTAATAATCAAAATTTCTGTGTGGCGCGCAATACGGGCAATCATAATGGACTGGTGATGACCCTGAGCCGCAGCGCCGGGGCGCATACCGATGCCGTTTTACGTATTGAGCGCGGCGGGTTGAAGTCGCCGGATGCGTCAGAAGGGGAGATAGCGCCACGGCTGCTGTTAGATGGCGAGCCGTTGGCGTTAAGTGGTGACAAGTGGCGGATTTCACCATGGTTATTAGTAACCGATGATACGACAACCATCACCGCGTTTTTGCAGATGATTCAGGAAGGGAAGGCGATCACCTTACGCGACGGCAATCAGACCATTTCTCTGAGTGGCTTAAAAGCGGCGTTGTTGTTTATAGATGCTCAGCAAAAGCGCCTCGGCAGTGAAACCGCCTGGATAAAGAAAGGGGACGAACCGCCGCTCAGCGTACCGCCAGCGCCTGCGCTAAAAGAGGTCGCGGTAGTGAACCCGACGCCGACCCCACTTTCTCGTGAAGAACGTAACGATTTGCTGGATTACGGTAACTGGCGGATGAATGGTCTGCGCTGTTCGCTTGATCCGTTGCGTCGTGAAGTGAATGTGACTGCGCTGACCGACGATAAAGCGTTGATGATGATTAGCTGTGAAGCAGGCGCGTATAACACCATTGATCTTGCGTGGATTGTGTCGCGTAAAAAGCCACTGGCCTCGCGCCCGGTACGGTTGCGTTTACCGTTCAACAACGGTCAGGAGACCAATGAACTCGAACTGATGAACGCAACATTCGATGAAAAATCGCGTGAACTGGTGACCTTAGCGAAAGGGCGCGGATTAAGCGATTGTGGCATTCAGGCGCGCTGGCGCTTTGACGGTCAGCGTTTTCGCCTGGTGCGTTACGCTGCAGAACCCACCTGCGATAACTGGCATGGACCAGACGCCTGGCCCACGTTGTGGATCACCCGTTAAACATAATAGCGGGGACATGTAAGCCTGATAAGATGCGCCAGGCCGGATAAGACGCGGTAGGCCGGATAAGACGCGTCAGCGTCGCATCCGGCAATCAGCATCCGGCAATCAGCATCCGGCGATCACCATCAGGCACCTTTCACTCCCAGTACCTTATGCGCTTTTGCCACAATATTCTCGGCGGTAAAGCCAAAGAACGGGAACAGCTTATCCGCAGGAGCAGATTCCCCATAACCCGTCATCCCGACAATTGCCCCTTTCAGACCAACATATTTGTACCAGTAATCGGCGATGCCTGCTTCCACCGCCACGCGAGCCGCAACGTTAGAAGGCAACACCGACTCCCGATATTCCTCATCCTGGGCGTCGAAAATATCGGTCGAGGGCAGGGAAACTACGCGTACATTGCGACCTTCTCCCGCTAATTTCTCCGCTGCTTGCAAGGTGATTTCCATCTCTGAACCAGTGGCAATCAAAATAATATCCGGCTTGCCGCCGCTGTCTTTCAACACATAACCACCACGGGCAATCTCTTTTACCTGATCTGGCGTACGTTCCACCTGGGCCAGATTCTGCCTTGAGAGGATCAGTGCTGTCGGTCCGTTGTGACGCTCGACCGCCAGCTTCCAGCCCACCGCAGCTTCCACCTGATCACACGGTCGCCAGGTGCTGAAATTTGGCGTTAAGCGCAGACTGGCCAGTTGCTCAACGGCCTGGTGCGTCGGACCATCCTCCCCCAGACCAATTGAGTCGTGGGTATAAACCATAATTTGCCGCGCTTTCATCAGTGCCGCCATCCGCGCGGCGTTGCGGGCGTATTCAACAAACATCAGGAACGTCGCGGTATACGGGACAAATCCACCGTGGTGCGCGATGCCGTTGGCGATGGCGGTCATGCCAAATTCACGTACCCCGTAGTGAATATAATTCCCCGCTGGATCTTCCTTCAGTGACACAGAACCTTTCCAGATGGTGAGGTTGCTGGGAGCCAGATCCGCCGAACCGCCGAGCAACTCAGGCAGCATTGGCCCGTAAGCGTTAAGCGTATTTTGCGAAGCCTTACGAGTAGCGATTTTCGCCGGATTCGCCTGCAACTCATTGATATATTTCTGCGTCGTTTTTTCCCAGTCTTTTGGTAAACCACCGCTCATCCGGCGAGTAAACTCTTCTGCCAGTTGCGGATGAGCCTTTTTATACGCGGCAAACTTCTCATTCCAGCTCTGCTGTGCTTTTTCGCCTTTTTCGCGAGCGTCCCAGGCGTGATAAATCTCTTTGGGGAGCTCAAATGGCGGATGGTGCCAGCCCAGTTTCTGTCGTGCCAGCGCCACCTCTTCTTCACCCAGCGGTGCACCGTGGGCCTCTTCTTTACCCGCTTTATTGGGTGAACCAAAGCCAATCACCGTACGGCAGATAATCAGCGATGGCTTATCTTTTACGCTTTGCGCTTCAAGAATCGCTTCCTTCACCGCCTGCGGATCGTGACCGTCGATTTCATGGATCACATGCCAGTGATAGGCTTCAAAACGTTTTGCCGTATCGTCGGTAAACCAGCCTTCGGTTTCACCGTCGATGGAAATACCATTGTGATCGTAAAAACCAATCAGCTTGCCCAGCCCCAGCGTGCCCGCCAGCGAACAGACTTCGTGAGAAATACCTTCCATCAGGCAGCCGTCACCCATAAACACATAGGTGAAGTGATCGACAATTTCATGATCCGGCTGGTTAAACTGCGCCGCCAGTGTACGTTCTGCTATCGCCAGTCCGACCGCGTTCGCCAAACCTTGTCCAAGTGGACCGGTGGTGGTTTCAACACCAGGCGTATAGCCAATCTCCGGGTGACCAGGGGTTTTCGAATGCAACTGACGGAAGTTCTTCAGCTCTTCCAGCGGCAGGTCGTAACCGGTCAGATGAAGCAAACTGTAGAGCAGCATCGACGCGTGACCGTTGGAGAGAATAAAGCGGTCGCGATCATACCAGGTTGGATCGGTGGGGTTATGTTTAAGAAAATCGTTCCACAGCACTTCGGCAATATCAGCCATGCCCATCGGCGCGCCGGGATGACCAGAATTGGCTTTTTGTACCGCATCCATACTGAGCGCGCGAATCGCATTGGCAAGGTCTTTTCGGGACATATAACACTCCGTGGCTGGTTTATAGTTTGACGGCAAGAAGATCTTCCAGTTTGCGTTGATCAACGGCGAACAGGCGGATGCCTTCAGAGAGTTTTTCTACCGCCATTGCATCCTGATTGTGCTCCCAACGGAACTCCGCTTCGCTCATCGGGGCTGGGCGTGGGAACGTCTGAGAAGGCGGGATTAATTTGCGCACTACTGGAGAAACTTTTTCCTGCAGCTCCTTCAGCAAATTCGGCGCAATAGTCAGTCGATCGCAGCCGGTTAAGGCGAGGATTTGTTCGGTGCGACGGAAGCTCGCGCCCATTACAATGGTTTCGTAGTGGTGTTGCTTATAGTAGTCGTAGATATTGCGCACTGACTTAACGCCCGGATCTTCTTCCACCACATACGGGTCCATCGGCTTACGCGCCTGATACCAGTCATAAATACGCCCGACAAACGGCGAAATCAGAAAAACGCCTGCTTCTGCACAGGCCCGCGCCTGAGCAAAAGAAAACAGTAGCGTCAGGTTGCAGTTAATACCTTCTTTTTCCAGTTCTTCTGCCGCGCGAATTCCTTCCCAGGTTGAAGCCAGCTTGATCAGAATACGTGATTTCTCAACGCCTTGTTGCTGATACAAGTCCACCAAATGGCGCGCCTTCTCAATACTTTTTTCTTTATCAAAAGAGAGGCGAGCATCAACTTCTGTTGACACGCGACCGGGTACGATTTTGAGAATTTCAGTGCCGAAATTGACCGCCAGTTTGTCACATGCAGCGACCACCTGTTGTTCCTGGGTCTTGCCATTTTTTTTACCCCAGGCGATAGCATCGTCTATTAAATGCTCATATTGTGATAATCCGGCAGCCTTGAGTAACAGCGAAGGATTGGTGGTGGCATCCTGGGGATGATAATGGCGAATGGATTCAATATCGCCGCTGTCTGCCACGACAGTGGTGAACTGTTTGATGCCGTCTAACTCGTTCATAGGAAATACTCCTTGAAAAGTAAAGTGTTAGATGAGTGCGTTAATTCACACTTCTGAGAAATTTCGCTAAACGCATCAAAAAAGCATAGCAGACAGGCATGGTATTGCTGGATTAAGCAGGTAACATCAGTGTTATAGGATTATTACCAAAACATTATGTTAATGGTGAGAGTTTGGACTTGCTCAAAGTCTGTAGACTCCGGCAAGGTAATAATGTGCGCCACGTTGTGGGCAGGGGCTGTTGCCCACACACTTTATTTGTGAACGTTACGTGAAAGGAACAACCAAATGGATGACCAGTTAAAACAAAGTGCACTTGATTTCCATGAATTTCCAGTTCCAGGGAAAATCCAGGTTTCTCCAACCAAGCCTCTGGCAACGCAGCGCGATCTGGCGCTGGCCTACTCACCAGGCGTTGCCGCACCTTGTCTTGAAATCGAAAAAGACCCGTTAAAAGCCTACAAATATACCGCTCGTGGTAACCTGGTGGCGGTGATCTCTAACGGTACGGCGGTGCTGGGGTTAGGCAACATTGGCGCGCTGGCAGGCAAACCGGTGATGGAAGGCAAGGGCGTTCTGTTTAAGAAATTCGCCGGGATTGATGTATTTGACATTGAAGTTGATGAACTTGACCCGGACAAATTTATTGAAGTTGTCGCTGCGCTCGAACCGACCTTCGGCGGCATCAACCTCGAAGACATTAAAGCGCCAGAATGTTTCTATATTGAACAGAAACTGCGCGAGCGGATGAATATTCCAGTATTCCACGACGATCAGCACGGCACGGCAATTATCAGCACTGCAGCCATCCTCAACGGATTGCGCGTGGTGGAGAAAAACATCTCCGACGTGCGGATGGTGGTTTCCGGCGCGGGTGCAGCAGCAATTGCCTGTATGAACCTGCTGGTGGCGCTGGGGCTGCAAAAACATAACATCGTGGTTTGTGATTCAAAAGGCGTTATCTATCAGGGCCGTGAGCCAAATATGGCGGAAACCAAAGCCGCATATGCGGTGGTAGATGACGGCAAACGTACCCTCGATGATGTAATTGAAGGCGCGGATATTTTCCTGGGCTGTTCCGGCCCGAAAGTGCTGACCCAGGAAATGGTTAAGAAAATGGCTCGTGCGCCGATGATCCTGGCGCTTGCGAACCCGGAACCAGAAATTCTGCCGCCGCTGGCGAAAGAAGTGCGTCCGGATGCCATCATCTGTACCGGCCGTTCCGACTACCCGAACCAGGTTAATAACGTGCTTTGCTTCCCATTCATCTTCCGTGGCGCGTTGGACGTTGGTGCAACTGCCATCAACGAGGAAATGAAACTGGCGGCGGTACGCGCGATTGCAGAACTGGCCCATGCGGAACAGAGCGAAGTCGTTGCTTCGGCGTATGGCGATCAAGATCTGAGCTTCGGCCCGGAATACATCATTCCAAAACCGTTTGATCCGCGTTTGATCGTTAAGATCGCTCCTGCGGTCGCTAAAGCGGCGATGGAGTCGGGTGTGGCGACGCGTCCGATTGCTGATTTCGACGTCTACATCGACAAGCTGACTGAGTTCGTTTACAAAACCAACCTGTTTATGAAGCCGATTTTCTCCCAGGCCCGCAAAGCGCCGAAGCGCGTTGTTTTACCGGAAGGGGAAGAGGCACGCGTTCTGCATGCTACTCAGGAACTGGTGACTCTGGGACTGGCGAAACCGATCCTTATCGGTCGTCCGAACGTGATCGAAATGCGCATTCAAAAACTGGGCTTGCAGATCAAAGCGGGCGTTGATTTTGAGATCGTCAATAACGAATCCGATCCGCGTTTTAAAGAATACTGGACCGAATACTTCCAGATCATGAAGCGCCGTGGTGTAACTCAGGAGCAGGCGCAGCGGGCACTGATCAGTAACCCGACAGTGATCGGCGCGATCATGGTTCAGCGTGGCGAAGCCGATGCAATGATTTGCGGTACGGTGGGCGATTATCATGAACACTTCAGCGTGGTGAAAAATGTCTTTGGTTATCGCGATGGCGTTCACACCGCAGGCGCAATGAACGCGCTGCTATTGCCGAGTGGTAACACTTTTATTGCCGATACCTACGTCAATGACGAGCCAGACGCAGAAGAGTTGGCGGAGATCACCTTGATGGCGGCAGAAACTGTTCGTCGTTTTGGTATTGAGCCGCGTGTGGCTCTGTTGTCACACTCCAACTTTGGTTCTTCTGACTGCCCGTCGTCGAGCAAAATGCGTCAAGCGCTGGAACTGGTCAGAGAGCGTGCGCCAGAACTGATGATTGATGGTGAAATGCACGGCGATGCAGCGCTGGTGGAAGCGATTCGCAGCGATCGTATGCCGGACAGCCCTTTGAAAGGTTCCGCCAATATTCTGGTGATGCCGAACATGGAAGCTGCCCGTATTAGTTACAACTTACTGCGCGTTTCCAGCTCGGAAGGTGTGACTGTCGGTCCGGTGCTGATGGGTGTGGCGAAACCGGTTCACGTGTTAACACCAATCGCATCCGTACGTCGTATCGTCAACATGGTGGCGCTGGCCGTGGTTGAAGCGCAAACCCAACCGCTGTAATTCATTCTTAACTCTCACGCTTACCCTGAATATTCAGGGTAAGCGGTTTTACTGCAATATATTAGTAAAGCTTATTACTAAGTTTTCGAGTAATAAAAAAGCAGCATATAAACTATCTCGATATTATTTTATTTATATTCATGCGTTGCATATGAAAGTTTATGCATCACAGTAAATATCTCTCCATTCTTAGTGATCTACCTCACCTTTTAAACGCGCTTGCCGAATTTTGTTATTTACTCTGACGAAAAATTGTCACGATACACGCAAGTTTTTCACAGGCGGCGACTCATGGATAAAGAACGCATCATTCAGGAATTTGTGCCCGGCAAACAGGTCACACTGGCGCATCTCATCGCGCATCCCGGCGAGGAACTGGCGAAGAAAATCGGCGTTCCGGATGCGGGCGCAATCGGCATTATGACGCTAACACCCGGCGAAACGGCGATGATCGCCGGTGATTTAGCGCTGAAAGCCGCCGATGTGCATATCGGTTTTCTCGACCGTTTTAGCGGCGCGCTGGTGATTTATGGCTCGGTGGGTGCAGTAGAAGAAGCGTTATCACAAACCGTCAGTGGTTTAGGTCGCTTATTAAATTATACGCTTTGTGAAATGACCAAAAGTTAATACTAGGCATTCATGAAACGAATTGCGTTTGTGGGTACCGTCGGGGCAGGAAAAACAACGTTATTTAATGCGTTGCAGGGGAATTATACCCTCGCCAGAAAAACACAGGCCGTGGAATTTAATGATAAGGGCGATATTGATACGCCGGGTGAATATTTTAGCCATCCCCGCTGGTATCACGCCTTAATTACCACGCTACAGGATGTGGACATGCTGATTTATGTCCACGGCGCGAATGACCCGGAAAGCCGATTGCCTGCCGGGTTGCTGGATATTGGTGCCAGCAAACGGCAAATCGCCGTCATCAGTAAAACGGACATGCCGGATGCTGACGTCGCAGCAACGCGAAAGTTATTGCTTGAAACTGGTTTTGAAGAGCCGATTTTCGAGCTAAACAGCCACGACCCGCAAAGCGTGCAGCAACTGGTGAATTATCTGGCATCTCTCACCGAACAGGAGGAAGCAGGTGAAAAAACTCATCACAGCGAATGATATTCGTGAAGCACATGCGCGCGGCGAACAGGCAATGTCTGTGGTTCTGCGCGCCAGCATTATTACCCCGGAAGCCCGCGAAGTGGCGGACTTGCTGGGGTTTACCATCACCGAATGCACTGAATCGACGCCAGTAGCGGCATCTGTTCCCGTCAGCGTGCCTGCCGATAAAACTGAAAGCCAGCGTATCCGCGAAACCATCATCGCCCAGCTGCCGGAAGGCCAGTTTACCGAAAGCCTGGTCGCGCAGCTGATGGAAAAAGTGATGAAGGAAAAACAGTCGCTGGAGCAGGGGGCAATGCAGCCGAGTTTTAAATCGGTGACCGGCAAAGGCGGCATCAAAGTTATTGATGGCAGCAGCGTGAAGTTTGGTCGTTTCGATGGCGCGGAACCGCACTGCGTAGGCTTGACTGATCTCGTGACCGGAGACGACGGCAGCAGCATGGCCGCCGGTTTTATGCAGTGGGAGAACGCCTTCTTCCCGTGGACCCTGAACTACGACGAAATCGACATGGTACTGGAAGGGGAGCTTCATGTTCGCCATGAAGGCGAAACCATGATCGCTAAAGCAGGCGACGTGATGTTTATCCCGAAAGGTTCCAGCATCGAATTTGGTACGACATCCAGTGTGAAATTCCTGTATGTCGCCTGGCCGGCTAACTGGCAATCCCTATGAAAGATTTCATCACCGAAGCATGGCTAAGAGCGAACCATACGCTCAGCGAAGGCGCAGAGATCCATCTCCCTGCGGACAGTCGCCTGACGCCCTCTGCCCGGGAGTTACTGGAAAGCCGCCATCTGCGCATCAAGTTTATTGACGAGCAGGGCCGCCTGTTTGTTGACGATGAACAGCAGCAGCTACAGCCCGTTCACGTGCTGACCAGTAGTGATGAACATCCGCAGGCGTGCTGCGAACTGTGTCACCAGCCAGTGGCGAAAAAGCCGGACACGCTGACTCACCTGTCGGCGGAAAAAATGGTCGCCAAAAGCGATCCGCGCCTGGGTTTTCGCGCTGTTCTCGACAGCACCATTGCGCTGGTAGTGTGGCTGCAAATTGAACTGACAGAACCGTGGCAGCCGTGGCTGGCGGATATCCGTTCGCGTCTTGGCAACATTATGCGTGCCGATGTGTTGGGCGAACCGCTGGGCTGCCAGGCGATTGTCGGGTTTTCTGACGAAGATCTGCATCGACTTTCTCACCAGCCACTGCGTTATCTCGACCACGATCATCTGGTGCCGGAAGCCAGCCACGGACGCGATGCGGCGTTGCTGAATCTGCTACGCACCAAAGTGCGGGAAACCGAAACCGTCGCGGCGCAGGTGTTTATTACCCGTAGTTTTGAAGTATTACGCCCGGACATCTTGCAGGCGCTGAACCGCCTTTCCAGCACGGTTTACGTGATGATGATTTTGAGCGTAACGAAGCAGCCGCTAACGGTGAAGCAGATCCAACAACGACTGGGGGAAACGCAATGATTATTGAACGTTGTCGTGAACTGGCGTTGCGAGCGCCCGCCAGAGTGGTTTTTCCTGATGCGTTAGACCAACGCGTGCTGAAAGCTGCGCAATATTTACATCAACAAGGTCTGGCAACGCCCATTCTGGTCGCCAATCCGTTTGAACTTCGTCAGTTTGCGCTCAGTCACGGCATGGCGATGGACGGGCTACAGGTGATAGATCCGCATGGCAACCTCGCAATGCGGGAAGAATTTGCTCTCCGCTGGCTGGCCCGTGCGGGAGAAAAAACGCCGCCGGATGCGCTGGAAAAACTCACCGATCCGCTGATGTTCGCTGCCGCAATGGTCAGCGCCGGTAAAGCGGATGTCTGTATTGCGGGCAACCTCTCTTCCACGGCGAATGTGCTGCGTGCCGGATTACGCGTTATCGGCTTGCAGCCAGGCTGTAAAACGCTCTCTTCCATTTTCCTGATGCTGCCACAGTACAGCGGTCCAGCGTTGGGCTTTGCCGATTGCAGCGTAGTGCCACAGCCGACGGCGGCACAACTGGCGGATATCGCGCTTGCCAGCGCCGAAACCTGGCGAGCCATCACTGGAGAAGAGCCGCGCGTGGCGATGTTGTCGTTTTCCAGTAACGGCAGCGCCCGTCACCCCTGCGTTGCCAACGTGCAGCAAGCGACAGAAATCGTCCGTGAGCGCGCACCAAAGCTGGTCGTCGATGGCGAGTTGCAGTTTGACGCCGCCTTTGTGCCGGAAGTGGCGGCGCAAAAAGCGCCAGCCAGCCCGCTACAGGGCAAAGCCAATGTGATGGTTTTTCCGTCGCTGGAGGCGGGAAATATTGGCTACAAAATCGCACAACGACTTGGCGGATATCGTGCCGTCGGGCCATTGATACAAGGACTTGCCGCGCCGATGCACGATCTCTCTCGTGGTTGTAGCGTGCAGGAAATTATCGAGCTGGCGCTGGTGGCAGCTGTGCCGCGTCAGACAGAAGTGAACCGCGAAAGCAGTTTACAAACACTGGTTGAATGAACGGTCCCGTTCTGGACCCTGATAAAGAGGAAAGCACAATGGAAGCATTAGGAATGATCGAAACCCGGGGCCTGGTTGCACTGATTGAGGCTTCTGACGCGATGGTGAAAGCTGCGCGCGTCAAGCTGGTTGGTGTTAAGCAGATTGGCGGCGGCCTGTGTACTGCCATGGTTCGCGGTGATGTTGCAGCCTGTAAAGCCGCGACCGATGCCGGTGCCGCAGCGGCACAGCGTATCGGTGAACTGGTATCCGTACATGTTATTCCGCGTCCGCACGGCGATCTGGAAGAGGTCTTCCCGATCGGCCTGAAAGGCGATAGCAGCAACCTGTAATCACCCTGTGTGACGTCGATCCGGGCGTCACGCTCTCTCCGTTTTCTTTTACCTTCCGCGGAGGGTAAGGAGAGCTTTTACCTGAAATACGCCACGGAGGCGGGTATGAAACTGGCAGTCGTCACTGGACAAATTGTTTGTACCGTACGCCATCACGGACTGGCGCATGACAAATTGCTGATGGTGGAAATGATTGATCCACAAGGTAATCCTGATGGGCAATGTGCTGTCGCCATCGACAATATTGGCGCGGGAACCGGGGAGTGGGTGTTGCTGGTGAGTGGCAGTTCCGCCCGCCAGGCGCATAAAAGCGAAACGTCACCGGTCGATCTGTGCGTAATTGGCATTGTCGATGAGGTGGTCTCTGGCGGTCAGGTAATTTTCCACAAATAAGGCAGAACATCATGAATCAACAGGATATTGAACAGGTGGTGAAAGCGGTACTGCTGAAAATGCAAAGCAGTGACACGTCGCCCGCCGCCGTTCATGAGATGGGCGTTTTTGCTTCCCTGGATGACGCCGTTGCGGCGGCCAAAATTGCCCAGCAAGGGTTAAAAAGCGTGGCAATGCGCCAGTTAGCCATTGCTGCTATTCGTGAAGCAGGCGAAAAACACGCCAGAGATTTAGCGGAACTTGCCGTCAGTGAAACGGGTATGGGCCGCGTAGAAGATAAATTTGCCAAAAACGTCGCTCAGGCACGCGGTACGCCAGGCGTTGAGTGCCTCTCTCCACAGGTGCTGACCGGTGACAACGGCCTGACTTTAATTGAAAACGCGCCCTGGGGCGTGGTGGCTTCGGTGACGCCTTCCACTAACCCGGCGGCAACCGTAATTAATAACGCCATCAGCCTGATTGCCGCGGGCAACAGCGTCATTTTTGCCCCGCATCCGGCGGCGAAAAAAGTCTCTCAACGGGCTATTACGTTGCTCAACCAGGCGATTGTTGCCGCAGGCGGGCCGGAAAACTTACTGGTTACTGTGGCAAATCCAGATATCGAAACCGCGCAACGCTTATTCAAGTTTCCGGGCATCGGTCTGTTGGTGGTGACCGGCGGCGAAGCGGTGGTGGAAGCGGCGCGCAAACACACCAATAAACGTCTGATTGCCGCAGGTGCTGGCAACCCGCCGGTGGTGGTGGATGAAACCGCCGACCTCGCCCGTGCCGCTCAGTCTATCGTCAAAGGCGCTTCTTTCGATAACAACATCATTTGTGCCGATGAAAAGGTACTGATTGTTGTTGATAGCGTAGCCGATGAACTAATGCGTCTGATGGAAGGCCAGCAAGCGGTGAAACTGACCGCAGAACAGGCACAGCAGTTACAACCGGTGTTGCTGAAAAATATTGATGAGCGCGGAAAAGGCACCGTCAGCCGTGACTGGGTGGGTCGCGATGCCGCGAAAATCGCGGCGGCAATCGGCCTGAACGTGCCGCAAGAAACGCGCTTGCTGTTTGTAGAAACCCCCGCAGAACATCCGTTTGCCGTGACCGAACTGATGATGCCAGTGCTGCCGGTCGTGCGCGTCGCCAACGTGGCGGATGCCATTGCGCTGGCGGTGAAACTGGAAGGCGGTTGCCACCACACGGCGGCAATGCACTCGCGCAATATCGAGAACATGAACCAAATGGCGAACGCCATTGATACCAGTATTTTCGTTAAGAACGGACCGTGCATTGCCGGGCTGGGGCTGGGCGGGGAAGGCTGGACCACGATGACCATCACCACGCCAACCGGTGAAGGGGTAACCAGCGCGCGTACGTTTGTCCGTCTGCGTCGCTGTGTATTAGTCGATGCGTTTCGCATTGTTTAAGGAGTAACCGATGGCGCACGACGAACAATGGCTTACCCCGCGTCTGCAAACGGCGGCAACGCTGTGTAACCAGACGCCCGCCACCACGGAGTCTCCGTTGTGGTTAGGGGTGGATCTGGGCACCTGCGATGTGGTGTCGATGGTTGTCGACGGCGACGGTCAGCCGGTGGCGGTATGCCTCGACTGGGCCGATGTGGTACGCGACGGCATCGTCTGGGATTTCTTCGGTGCAGTTACGATTGTTCGTCGCCATCTCGATACCCTCGAGCAGCAATTTGGTCGCCGTTTTAGCCGTGCGGCGACTTCATTTCCACCAGGTACGGATCCGCGTATTTCCATCAATGTGCTGGAGTCTGCCGGGCTGGAAGTGAGCCATGTGCTGGATGAGCCAACCGCAGTCGCGGATCTACTGCAACTGGACAACGCCGGTGTAGTGGATATTGGCGGCGGCACTACCGGAATTGCCATCGTGAAAAAGGGCAAGGTGACTTATTCAGCGGATGAAGCGACCGGCGGACATCACATTTCTCTGACTCTCGCCGGAAATCGCCGTATTTCGCTGGAAGAGGCAGAGCAGTACAAGCGCGGTCACGGTGACGAGATTTGGCCTGCGGTGAAGCCGGTGTACGAAAAAATGGCGGACATTGTTGCCCGGCATATTGAAGGGCAGGGCATTACTGATTTATGGCTGGCGGGCGGTTCCTGTATGCAACCGGGCGTGGCGGAGCTGTTTCGCAAACAATTCCCGGCGTTACAGGTGTATTTACCGCAGCACAGTTTGTTTATGACCCCGCTGGCGATCGCCAGTAGCGGGCGAGAGAAAGCGGAGGGGATCTATGCAAAATGAATTGCAGACCGCGCTCTTTCAGGCGTTCGATACCCTGAATCTGCAACGGGTAAAAACATTTAGCGTTCCACCGGTGACGCTTTGCGGTCCGGGCGCGGTGAGCAGTTGCGGACAGCAAGCACAAACGCGTGGGCTGAAACATCTGTTCGTGATGGCAGACAGCTTTTTGCATCAGGCGGGGATGACCGCTGGGCTGACGCGTAGCCTGGCTGTTAAAGGCATCGCCATGACGCTCTGGCCATGTCCGGTGGGCGAACCGTGCATCAACGACGTGTGTGCCGCCGTGGCGCAGTTGCGTGAATCAGGCTGTGACGGGGTGATCGCGTTTGGCGGTGGCTCGGTGCTGGATGCGGCAAAAGCCGTTGCGTTGCTGGTGACGAACCCCGACAGCACGCTGGCAGAAATGTCAGAAACCAGCGTTCTGCAACCGCGCCTGCCGTTGATTGCCATTCCAACTACCGCCGGAACCGGCTCTGAAACCACCAATGTAACGGTGATTATCGACGCGGTGAGCGGGCGCAAGCAGGTGTTAGCACATGCCTCGTTGATGCCGGATGTGGCGATTCTCGACGCCGCGCTGACCGAAGGTGTGCCGTCGCATGTCACGGCAATGACCGGTATCGACGCGTTAACTCATGCCATTGAAGCGTACAGCGCGCTGAACGCTACACCGTTTACAGACAGCCTGGCGATTGGCGCAATTGCGATGATTGGTAAATCACTGCCGAAAGCAGTGGGTTACGGTCATGACCTTGCCGCGCGCGAGAGTATGTTGCTGGCTTCATGCATGGCGGGAATGGCATTTTCCAGTGCCGGACTTGGGTTATGTCACGCGATGGCGCATCAGCCGGGGGCGGCGCTGCATATTCCGCACGGACTGGCGAACGCCATGCTGCTGCCCACGGTGATGGAGTTTAACCGGATGGTCTGTCGTGAACGCTTTAGTCAGATTGGTCGGGCGCTGCGAACTAAAAAATCCGACGATCGTGACGCTATTAACGCGGTAAGTGAGCTGATTGCGGAAGTCGGGATTGGTAAACGACTGGGCGATGTTGGTGCGGCATCTGCGCATTACGGCGCATGGGCGCAGGCCGCGCTGGAAGATATTTGTCTGCGCAGCAACCCGCGTACCGCCAGCCTGGAGCAGATTGTCGGCTTGTACGCAGCGGCGCAATAAATGCCGGATGCGACGCCTGTCGCGTCTTATCCGACCTGGGGGATTGCACATGTAGGGCGGATAAGGCGTTCACGCCGCATCCGCCAATGGCGCGGTGCAAGTGCCGGATGCGACGCTTGCCGCGTCTTATCCGACCTGGGGGATTACACATGTAGGGCGGATAAGGCGTTCACGCCGCATCCGGCAATTAATTACAACTAACAGGGAGTAAAGGCGATGGGAATTAACGAAATCATCATGTACATCATGATGTTCTTTATGCTGATAGCTGCCGTAGACAGGATCTTGTCGCAGTTCGGCGGTTCGGCTCGTTTCCTCGGTAAGTTTGGTAAAAGTATCGAAGGATCGGGCGGCCAGTTCGAAGAAGGCTTTATGGCAATGGGCGCACTGGGCCTGGCGATGGTCGGTATGACCGCACTGGCACCAGTACTGGCCCACGTACTTGGGCCGGTGATTATCCCGGTTTACGAAATGCTCGGCGCAAACCCGTCAATGTTCGCTGGAACACTGCTGGCGTGCGACATGGGCGGCTTCTTCCTCGCGAAAGAGCTGGCGGGCGGCGATGTGGCAGCGTGGCTATACTCTGGGTTAATTCTCGGATCGATGATGGGGCCAACGATTGTGTTTTCCATTCCGGTGGCGCTCGGCATTATCGAACCTTCTGACCGTCGTTATCTGGCGCTCGGCGTGCTGGCGGGCATTGTGACCATTCCGATTGGCTGTATTGCTGGTGGTCTGGTGGCTATGTACTCCGGTGTGCAGATCAACGGTCAGCCGGTGGAATTCACCTTTGCCCTGATCCTGATGAACATGATCCCGGTACTTATCGTTGCGGTGCTGGTGGCGCTGGGGCTGAAATTCATCCCGGAAAAAATGATCAACGGCTTCCAGATCTTCGCCAAATTCCTCGTTGCATTGATCACCCTCGGTCTTGCTGCCGCGGTAGTGAAATTCCTCCTTGGCTGGGAACTGATCCCCGGTCTGGATCCTATCTTTATGGCCCCTGGCGATAAACCCGGTGAAGTGATGCGCGCCATTGAAGTTATCGGTTCTATCTCCTGCGTGCTGTTAGGGGCGTATCCGATGGTGCTGCTGCTGACCCGCTGGTTTGAAAAACCGCTGATGAGCGTCGGTAAAGTGCTGAATATGAACAACATCGCGGCAGCCGGCATGGTGGCAACGCTTGCCAACAACATCCCGATGTTCGGCATGATGAAGCAGATGGATACCCGCGGCAAAGTGATCAACTGTGCCTTCGCCGTTTCCGCTGCTTTCGCCCTGGGTGACCATTTAGGCTTCGCCGCTGCCAACATGAACGCCATGATCTTCCCGATGATTGTCGGCAAGTTGATCGGCGGCGTTACGGCGATTGGCGTGGCGATGATGCTGGTGCCAAAAGAAGACGCGACCGCGGCTAAAACCGAAGCGGAGGCACAATCGTGAACACTCGCCAGCTACTGAGCGTCGGTATCGATATCGGCACTACCACCACCCAGGTGATCTTCTCCCACCTGGAGCTGGTTAACCGTGCGGCGGTGTCGCAGGTGCCGCGCTACGAATTCATCAAACGCGAAATTAGCTGGCAAAGCCCGGTGTTCTTTACCCCTGTCGATAAACTGGGCGGTTTAAAAGAAGCGGAACTGAAAACCTTAATCCTCGAGCAATATCAGGCTGCGGGCATTGCGCCGGAAAGCGTTGATTCTGGTGCCATCATCATCACCGGTGAAAGCGCGAAAACCCGCAATGCTCGCCCGGCGGTGATGACGCTCTCCCAGTCGCTTGGCGATTTTGTCGTCGCCAGCGCCGGGCCGCATCTCGAATCCGTGATCGCCGGTCACGGTGCCGGGGCGCAAACCCTTTCTGAACAACGGCTGTGTCGGGTACTGAATATCGATATTGGCGGTGGCACCGCGAACTACGCTTTGTTCGATGCCGGAAAAATCAGCGGCACCGCTTGCCTCAACGTCGGCGGTCGCCTGCTGGAAACCGACAGCCAGGGGCGCGTGGTTTACGCTCATAAACCGGGGCAGATGATAGTGGATGAGTGCTTCGGTGCAGGCACTGACGCCCGTTCGCTGACCGGCGCGCAGCTGGTGCAGGTTACCCGGCGGATGGCGGAACTGATTGTCGAAGTGATTGACGGAACGCTCTCGCCGCTCGCGCAGGCATTGATGCAAACCGGTTTGCTGCCCGCAGGTGTTACGCCCGAAATCATTACGCTTTCTGGCGGCGTGGGCGAATGTTATCGCCACCAGCCCGCCGACCCGTTCTGTTTTGCCGATATCGGCCCGCTTCTGGCAACGGCGCTGCATGAGCATCCTCGTCTGCGTGAGATGAACGTGCAGTTTCCGGCGCAAACCGTACGCGCCACGGTGATTGGCGCGGGTGCACATACCCTTTCGCTCTCTGGCAGCACAATCTGGCTGGAGGGCGTACAACTGCCGCTGCGCAATTTGCCGGTGGCGATCCCAATTGATGAAACGGATCTGGTGAGTGCCTGGCAACAGGCGCTGATTCAGCTGGATCTTTGCCCCAAAACTGACGCGTACGTGCTGGCGCTTCCCGCCTCGCTGCCTGTGCGTTACGCCGCGGTACTGACGGTCATCAACGCGCTGGTCGATTTCGTCGCGCGTTTTCCGAATCCGCATCCCCTGCTGGTGGTGGCCGGGCAGGATTTTGGTAAAGCTCTGGGCATGTTGTTGCGCCCACAGCTACAACAACTCCCGTTGGCAGTCATTGACGAAGTGATTGTCCGCGCGGGGGACTATATCGACATTGGTACGCCTCTTTTTGGCGGATCGGTTGTGCCGGTGACGGTGAAATCACTCGCATTTCCTTCCTGAGGGAACGACTTATGAAACTAAAGACCACATTGTTCGGCAATGTATATCAGTTTAAGGATGTAAAAGAGGTGCTGGCTAAAGCCAACGAACTGCGTTCGGGGGATGTGCTGGCGGGCGTTGCAGCGGCAAGCTCACAGGAGCGCGTGGCGGCAAAGCAGGTGTTGTCGGAAATGACCGTAGCGGACATCCGCAATAATCCGGTGATTGCCTATGAAGATGACTGCGTGACGCGACTGATTCAGGACGACGTTAACGAAACGGCCTACAACCAGATTAAAAACTGGAGCATCAGCGAACTGCGTGAGTATGTGCTGAGTGATGAAACCAGCGTTGACGACATTGCTTTTACCCGCAAAGGGCTGACCTCGGAAGTGGTCGCGGCGGTAGCGAAGATTTGCTCTAACGCGGACCTGATCTACGGCGCGAAGAAAATGCCGGTGATCAAAAAGGCCAATACCACCATCGGTATTCCGGGCACCTTCAGCGCCCGTTTGCAGCCAAATGACACCCGTGACGACGTGCAAAGTATCGCCGCGCAAATCTACGAAGGGCTTTCTTTCGGGGTGGGCGATGCGGTGATCGGCGTTAACCCGGTGACTGACGACGTGGAAAACTTAAGCCGCGTGCTGGATACCATCTATGGCGTGATCGACAAATTCAACATTCCGACCCAGGGCTGCGTGCTGGCGCACGTCACCACCCAAATTGAAGCGATCCGTCGTGGCGCACCAGGCGGGCTGATTTTCCAGAGTATCTGCGGCAGCGAAAAAGGGCTGAAAGAGTTTGGCGTGGAGCTGGCGATGCTCGATGAAGCACGCGCAGTGGGCGCGGAGTTCAACCGTATCGCCGGGGAAAACTGCCTCTACTTCGAAACCGGGCAGGGTTCTGCGCTATCGGCGGGCGCTAACTTCGGCGCAGATCAGGTAACGATGGAAGCGCGTAACTACGGGCTGGCACGTCATTACGATCCGTTTATCGTCAACACCGTAGTGGGCTTTATTGGGCCAGAGTATCTCTACAACGACCGGCAGATTATCCGTGCGGGCTTAGAAGATCACTTTATGGGCAAACTGAGCGGCATTTCTATGGGCTGTGACTGCTGCTACACCAACCACGCTGACGCTGACCAGAACCTCAACGAAAACCTGATGATCTTGCTCGCCACCGCAGGCTGTAACTACATCATGGGGATGCCGCTGGGTGATGACATCATGCTCAACTACCAGACTACGGCCTTCCACGATACCGCCACTGTGCGTCAGTTACTCAACCTGCGCCCGTCACCGGAGTTTGAACGCTGGTTGGAAAGCATGGGCATTATGGCAAACGGTCGCCTGACCAAACGGGCGGGCGATCCGTCACTGTTCTTCTGATGACGCGGAGATAACACATCATGGATCAAAAACAGATTGAAGAAATTGTACGCAGCGTGATGGCGTCAATGGGACAAGCGGCCCCCGCGCCGTCAGAAGCAAAATGCGCCACTACCACCTGTGCAGCACCGGTGACCTCGGAAAGCTGCGCGCTGGATTTAGGTTCCGCGGAAGCAAAAGCGTGGATTGGCGTTGAAAACCCGCATCGCGCAGACGTATTAACAGAACTGCGCCGCAGCACCGTGGCTCGCGTCTGTACCGGTCGTGCCGGTCCGCGTCCGCGTACCCAGGCGTTGCTGCGTTTCCTGGCCGATCACTCTCGTTCGAAAGATACCGTACTGAAAGAAGTGCCGGAAGAGTGGGTGAAAGCGCAGGGCTTGCTGGAAGTCCGCTCTGAAATTAGCGACAAAAATCTCTATCTGACTCGCCCGGATATGGGCCGCCGCTTGTGTGCAGAGGCTGTTGAAGCGCTGAAAGCGCAGTGTGTTGCCAATCCGGACGTACAGGTGGTTATTTCCGATGGTCTGTCTACTGACGCTATTACCGTCAACTACGAAGAGATCCTGCCGCCTCTGATGGCGGGCCTGAAACAGGCCGGGCTGAAAGTCGGTACGCCATTCTTTGTTCGTTATGGTCGGGTGAAGATTGAAGATCAGATTGGCGAACTTCTTGGCGCGAAAGTGGTGATCCTGCTGGTGGGTGAACGTCCGGGGTTGGGGCAGTCAGAAAGTCTCTCCTGCTACGCCGTTTACTCGCCGCGTATGGCAACCACCGTTGAGGCCGACCGTACCTGTATCTCTAACATTCACCAGGGCGGCACGCCGCCGGTTGAAGCCGCAGCCGTCATTGTGGATTTGGCGAAACGTATGCTGGAGCAGAAAGCATCCGGCATCAACATGACCCGATAAGGAGGCATCATGCCAGCTTTAGATTTGATTCGACCGTCGGTAACCGCCATGCGGGTGATTGCCTCTGTTAACGCCGAATTTGCGCGTGAACTGAAATTGCCGCCGCATATTCGTAGCCTCGGGCTGATTTCTGCTGATTCCGATGACGTCACCTACATTGCGGCTGACGAAGCGACCAAGCAGGCGATGGTTGAAGTCGTGTATGGTCGCTCGCTGTATGCGGGAGCTGCACACGGGCCGTCACCGACTGCCGGTGAAGTGCTGATTATGCTCGGGGGGCCAAACCCGGCGGAAGTGCGTGCCGGTCTGGATGCGATGGTTGCGCATATTGAAAATGGCGCTGCTTTCCAGTGGGCTAATGATGCAGAAAACACAGCCTTCCTGGCGCATGTCGTTTCGCGTACCGGCTCTTATCTCTCATCAACCGCCGGGATCACGCTTGGCGATCCGCTGGCGTATCTGGTGGCACCGCCGCTGGAAGCGACTTACGGCATTGATGCAGCCCTGAAATCTGCCGACGTGCAACTGGTGACCTATGTCCCGCCACCGTCAGAAACCAATTATTCAGCGGCATTTTTAACCGGTAGCCAGGCAGCGTGTAAAGCAGCCTGTAACGCCTTTACCGATGCAGTGCTGGAAATCGCGCGTAATCCAATCCAGCGTGCGTAACGGAGGTTGCCGATGATCAATGCACTGGGATTGCTGGAAGTGGACGGCATGGTCGCCGCGATAGATGCAGCTGATGCCATGCTCAAAGCAGCTAACGTTCGTCTGCTCAGTCACGAAGTGCTTGACCCTGGTCGCCTAACGCTGGTGGTGGAAGGCGATCTGGCGGCGTGTCGTGCGGCGCTGGACGCAGGTTGTGCTGCCGCGATGCGTACCGGGCGTGTCATCAGCCGTAAGGAGATCGGTCGGCCAGACGATGACACCCAGTGGCTGGTTACTGGCTTTAACCGCCAGCCGAAGCAACCCGTAAAGGAACCCGACGCGCCAGTTATCGTCGCGGAATCTGCTGACGAGTTGTTGGCGCTGTTAACATCAGTACGTCAGGGAATGACGGCAGGAGAAGTGGCTGCCCACTTTGGCTGGCCGCTGGAAAAAGCCAGAAATGCGCTCGAACAGCTCTTTTCTGCCGGGACGTTACGTAAACGCAGTAGTCGTTATCGTCTCAAGCCCCATTAACCTGTCGGAGGTGCCGGGTGTCCTACAACACCCGGCATTAACATCATGAAAAAGACCCGTACAGCCAATTTGCACCATCTTTATCATGAACCCTTACCCGAAAACCTGAAGCTCACGCCGAAGGTCGAAGTGGATAATGTTCATCAACGGCAAACAACGGATGTCTATGAACATGCTTTGACGATTACCGCCTGGCAGCAGATTTACGATCAGCTGCATCCGGGCAAATTTCATGGTGAATTTACGGAAATTCTGCTCGATGATATTCAGGTTTTCCGTGAATACACGGGGCTGGCGCTGCGTCAGTCGTGCCTGGTCTGGCCGAACTCGTTCTGGTTTGGCATTCCGGCGACGCGCGGTGAGCAGGGATTTATCGGTTCGCAATGTCTGGGAAGCGCAGAAATTGCGACGCGCCCTGGCGGCACCGAGTTTGAATTAAGTACGCCGGACGATTACACGATCCTTGGTGTGGTGCTTTCTGAAGATGTCATCACCCGGCAGGCTAACTTTTTGCATAATCCGGATCGGGTATTACATATGCTGCGTAGCCAGTCGGCGCTGGAAGTGAAAGAGCAGCATAAGGTCGCGCTGTGGGGGTTTGTCCAACAGGCGCTGGCGACGTTTTGCGAGAGCCCGGAAAATCTCCATCAGCCTGCAGTGCGAAAAGTGCTGGGGGATAATTTGCTAATGGCGATGGGGGCGATGCTGGAAGAAGCGCAGCCAATGGTGACGGTGGAAAGCATCAGTCATCAGAGTTACCGTCGGTTGCTTTCCCGCGCCCGTGAATATGTGCTGGAAAACATGTCCGAACCGGTGACGGTGCTGGATTTGTGTAATCAACTGCACGTCAGTCGCCGCACCTTGCAAAACGCATTTCACGCTATTTTAGGCATTGGTCCGAATGCGTGGCTGAAACGCATTCGCCTGAACGCCGTGCGCCGTGAACTGATTAGCCCGTGGTCGCAAAGTATGACGGTAAAAGACGCCGCCATGCAGTGGGGATTCTGGCATCTTGGGCAGTTTGCCACGGATTATCAGCAATTGTTTGCAGAAAAGCCTTCACTGACGCTGCATCAGCGGATGCAGGAACTGGAGTGAGGGTGAGGGCCGGATGAGGATGGTGTTTGATCCGGTCCATAGTGAAGTTACAAATTACGTTGAATTGCTATGTGTTTTATTGCCCAACGGGATAGGCGATAAACAAACCGACAATTGTCAAAATACACGCCAGCAGGAATACCAACATACAATTGACGCGCTTTCGCGAAATTTTAAATAAATAGCAAAATAGTGTTGTTACCACGATCACTACCGGGATAGTCATAAAATTAATAACGATGAGTGCTATCAATCCGAAACTTGCTCCTCCACCGTGGGGAATAAAAATGTGTTCTTCAAAATAAACTTCTATAGCAAATGCCAGCACACATCCCAAAAAACTCATATCCAGATGAGGGTGCCATTTACTTTCTTTATGTGATGTGTCTAACATTTTTAAATGCTCCCGTGAGCAAACTGGCGCAAAATAATTTCTAAGATTGCTGATAAGACGTCGCTGTTGTCCGGCACTCCGGGCAGATAAACGCGTAAATCATCCCTTCGCCATATTGTTCAATATCGGCATAATCCAGTTGCGCAAGAAACATCATTGTGTGGGAACATTGCGGACAGAGAGGATATTCCGCGTCCTGAATCCAGGTTGGATGCCCGCCAAGTTGCGAGAAAGAGACAGGTAAAAATGGGTCTGCGGCAAATAACGGTGACCTAAGGTTTCCCTGTCTCATGCTGTTTACAGGGAGTCGACGCCATTCCGATACATCATCCGGCAGCCAGGCAGGCGGGATATTTTTTGCAGACAAATGAGCGTTACCCTTTGAGTCCATGTAGCCGAAAATGGTGCTGTAGGCGGTGCAACATTCGCAAGTCACGACGCGAAAACTGCCGTTATCGCTAAGACCCGTTGCCTTCAGGTCAACGTCGAAAAGATTTGTTAGGGGCAATGCGCAATTTGGACAGGTATCGCTGCGTTCATCAACAACACGCAAAGCTTCGCAACACCCGGTGTTTTTCATCTCCAGATGAAAACATTGAGGAAAATAGAGATTACGCCTTTGATCTTCAGCGGTTAACTCCCAACCGGCCTCATGCGCATATTCTTCAGGCGCGATGTAAAGTGAACTGCGCCACAGCGGCGGGTTATTGCGCCAGTAGGCAAAACGTTCAACAACAACGTCATCCCCAATCCATGCCAGACATTGCAGAATAAAATTTCTGTTTTCTGCATCAACCTCAACCCGTTCTAACAGCCTGTCGCGTACATCTGTGGGGGCGCGGTGGAAAGGCATATAAGAATCATTGTCCAAATCATCGTAAGATATCCATTCTCTGAAATACGCATCCAGATTGGCCTGGGTAAATGCTGCCAGACAAAGCCAAATCTCCTGAGCGAGTTTATATTCACCAGATGCAAAGCGTTCTGTGGCGTAATCAGCCATTTGCTGCGCTTGATCGGCGGTCAACTGTTGATACAGGGCATCTGTGGGAACGGGGCAGGGAGTCCAGTCGATTAACGCATCGAATTTTCGCGGCTGGTGAACTAATTTCAGCATAGCAACCGGATCGCTTAACCCTGCAAACACATTCACGATCTTTTTGTTTTTCCTTATATATTCATTGTGTTCACGTTGCTGTTGGGTCTGAACGCAGGGCATACAGTATCCGTCAGTACGCGCAGCGGTTTCCGGCAGAATACGGTTTGAGCAATCAGGGTTTTTACAGGCGAGGCGTTCGCTCATTGGAGGTTGCTCCATGCATGTGATTACGTTGGATAATACTGCTCCACGAGATTATCTAATAAATTTAACCCGCCGAAAACTGAAGAGGTTAGCCTGATATGGCGATCCAGACTTATGGACTGAGTTGGTGGGGTCAGCAGTGGTTAAACGCGCTGACGCATATTGATGCCGACAACCGCTTACCGCGCGGTCGTACCTACGCGATTAAAGGGGCGGTACAAAAGCTTGATATCAAGGACGGTCACATCCGTGCGCAAGTGCGGGGATCGTACATTTATACGGTTGAAATTACCGTTCCACCGTTTTCCGGGCAGGAAAAAGAACGCCTGCTGGATGCGCTGGTCAACGATCCGCTGATTATCTCGCAGTTATTAAATCGCGAACTTTCGCCAACGGTGCTGGATCTGGCGAATGAGACGAATATCAAGATTTTCCCCGCGAGCTGGAAAGATCTTCATATGGATTGCAACTGCCCCGACTGGGCCGTGCCCTGTAAACATCTGGCCGCAGTGATTTATCTGATCAGTCGCCAGATCGACAGCGATCCGTTTCTGGTTTTTGCGCTACATGGTCTGGATTTGCCGACCGCATTGCGCCAGCGTGGAATGGACATCGACAAAAAGATCTTTATCACTCCCCCCTCGCTGTCAGCGCTATTCGCAAATCAACCTTTTGTTCATGAGGAAAAAGCGAATCAGGGGCTGGATTTTACCCTGATCCCTGCTTTACACCACGATCTGTTGCGACTGTTGCCCGATAATCCGGTTTTTTACCCCTTTGGTGATTTTCATCAGGTTTACAGCCAACAACTGGCACGCCTTGTTCGTTATGGGGAGCAATTGCAAAAAATTGTTCCTGAATCAGAGAGCCAGATGTAGTGGGAGCTGGGAGCAACCGAATCCCCGATGCTCAGAATTGACGGGGATTACCGTTGTTGCGTGCAGGGTATTACGCATCTTAAAGATCTCTCCACGCTGCTGGGGGAGCTGAAAAATTTGACCCCGCGACGCTTGCAGATGTTGCAACCTTCCGTCGCAGGTTTACACCTGGCCTGGCAATTCGCTGTTCATCTGCTGGCGAAAGGCGCAGTTATGCCACAGGTTTTTTCCTGTGAAAGTGAGACGCTGGTTCGCTGGCTTCCAGCTACGCTGGATGTAACGGTCGATAATTTGCTCGAACAGGTCGCCCGACAATTGCCGGACGGGTTGATCTCTTTTAACGATTGGGCGCTTACCGGCAAGCGGCAGGTTATAACCTTGTGCTCGCTGATGCTTGATCGGTTGGTACAGTCGGTTCCCCTGAAGAAAGGCGATACGCCATATGACAAGCTCTTTTTCCTCACCGGGCGGGTGACATTTGACTCGCGACGGGAAAGCGCCAGCGCCGCCAGTATCGCACAATGGCTGTCGCGCCTGACGCTGGTGCATCGCGAGCAGCCGCCAGTGATTATGCTGGATGAAGCCGGGGAAGACTTTGCGCTGCATCTGGCGGTGAAAATAACGGACCAGCCCGCGCCAGTGATGCTGGCGGATATTCTGCGGCAAAAATGCTACGAAAATACACGGATGGCCGTCCTGCAAACGCTGGCGATGTTGGCGGAATTCTACCCTCCGTTGTGTGAGTATCTGCGTGCCGGAGGGCGGCAGGCGCTGCGCCTCACCGCACAAACGTTGCCGGATTTTCTCTTTACCGCGTTGCCCGTTATTCGCATGCTGGGCATTCAGGCGTTGCTGCCGAAAGCGCTGGATAAAATATTACGCCCCAGACTCAGCATGCAGGTGAAATCATCCTCCGGCGCGGGAGGCAGCAGCGGGTTTCAACTGGGAAATCTGTTCGATTTTGACTGGCGCATTGCGTTGGGAGACAGGCAACTGACGGTTACTGAATTTGAAACGCTCATTGACAGTGCCGAAGGGATTGTCCGCTTCAAAGAACAGTTTATCTATCTTGACCCTGACGAAATCGCCCGACTGCGCAATAAGCTGTTAAATCCACCGGACATTAAAGGCATGGCGCTAACGCAGACGGCGTTGTCCGGTGAGTACGCAGGCACGCCGATTATGCTGGATAGCGCGGCCCGTGAGCAACTTCGGCAATTGACCTCGGTTGGTATGCCCTCTCAGCCCGTTTCTCTTAACGCCACGCTGCGGCCCTATCAGCAAACGGGTTTTGCCTGGCTGACGCATAACCTGGCGCTGGGGATCGGCGGCATCCTGGCCGATGATATGGGCCTCGGGAAAACGCTTCAGCTTATCGCTGCCATTCAGCATCAAAAAGAGACAGGCGCGCTGGCGGAGCGTAAGGTGCTGATTATCATGCCGACCACCTTGTTGACTAACTGGCAACGAGAAATCGCCCGTTTCGCCCCAACGTTAACGACGGCGATATACCACGGCGGCAAGCGCGCGTTGCCCGATGAGATGCCGGATATCCTGCTCACCACTTACGGCGTGGTGCGTAGCGATGCCGCAACGTTAAAGAAACAGCACTGGCGTCTGGTGGCGGCGGATGAGGCACAAAATCTAAAAAATCCGGCCTCGGCACAGACGAAGGCTGCAAAATCAATTCCTGCCGATGCGTTTATTGCTCTAAGCGGTACGCCGGTGGAAAACCGTCTTGCAGAATACTGGAGCATTATGGACTTTGCTCTGCGTGGCTATCTGGGGCCGCTAAAAACGTTTATTTCGGAGATTGAGAAACCGATCCAGATGGATCGTAATCAACAGGTTGCTGAACGTTTTCGCCGCATAACCGCGCCATTTTTGCTGCGTCGGCTGAAATCGGACAAAACCATCATCAGCGATCTGCCCGAAAAAATTGAAACCGACCGTTTCTGTGAACTGGCAACTAAACAGGCGGCAATTTATGCGTCCGTCGTGCGCGAAGGGATGCAGGTGATCCGTGGGGAGTCTGATGCCTTCCAGCGTCAGGGTCTGGTGCTGCAAATGATTATGGCGTTGAAGCAGGTCTGTAACCATCCGGCGCACTATCTGAAAAATAAGCAGATGGATGCGGCGCTTTCTGGCAAGGCGCAACTGTTATTGGATCTTCTGGACAGCATTGAAGAGACAACAGAAAAGGTGCTGATTTTTACCCAGTTCAAAGAGATGGGCGAACTACTGCAAAGCTGGCTTACCGCGCGTTATGGCGAACAACCCCTGTTTTTACACGGCGGCTTAAGCCGCAAAAAGCGCGATGAGCAGGTCGAACGTTTTCAAAATGACCGTTCTGTACGCCACTTTATTCTGTCGCTGAAAGCTGGTGGTACGGGGCTGAACCTGACCGCCGCCAGCCAGGTGATTCATTACGATTTATGGTGGAACCCGGCGGTGGAAGCGCAGGCCACCGACCGCGCCTATCGCATCGGCCAGCAGCGTAATGTGCAGGTGCATCGCCTGTTGACCCGTGAGACGTTTGAAGAGCGGATCAACGACATGATCAGAAATAAAAAAGCGCTGGCGGAGATGACTGTCGGCAGCGGCGAGCAGTGGTTGGGTAAGATGACGGATGATGAACTGGAAGAGCTGTTCAGGGCAGGCCAGGATTAGAGATTACCTTCAATCATAATCGTGTCATATTCCCGCATAAGGGGCTGCATCCATTCAACCACGTATTGAATGAATGGCGTGTAGCTCTCATTTTCTTGCCCTGCATCCAGCCAGGACGAAATTATTCTCTCACATTCAGCAACGGTAAATTCATTCCAGCTCGTATAATCAAACGCGCGTTCACCATTATTGAGCGGATAGCACGCCTTAATGCCTGCCGCCAGTATCGTGAAATCGCATTCGTAAATGAAAAGACTTTCAACATTATAATCCCACCCACCATTTGCCTCTTCTTTGTAGGGGTAGATAAAACATCCAATACTATTGTCTCCCCGGCGATGTGTTTTCCGCAAAGTGGTGCGATGTCTTTTCTCATCTCTATCAAGATAATAGGGCGGTATGGGGGTATCCAGCGCGACGGTCATCACCGTCACGATCTTTGACCATTCCTGAGGCGACATTTCACGGTCACAGTAATAATGAATATCGATATTTTTTTCTGACCAGATAAAGTGGCAACCATGTTTACCTTTGCCTACGCGGAGTGCAATGTTGTCATGGCGGTCGTTAATCTGCTGTACGCCCCAATATTCCCGGAAGCATTCGATCAATCTGTTTTTCTGTTCATCAACAGAGATGCTGGCGATGAGGGGGAGGGTGGTTTTCATTATTATTTATTCTCGTAGTATTTCGAGTTGCAATTCGCGTCCGCTAAACCCAATCCCTGACCTTAATAAACTCACTCAACGCCGCTTCCGGGCTGCCTGCTTCCGGTTGATAATCATACTCCCAGCGTACCAGTGGCGGCATTGACATCAGGATAGACTCGGTGCGCCCGCCAGTTTGCAGGCCAAACAGCGTTCCGCGATCCCAGACCAGGTTGAACTCGACATAGCGACCGCGACGGTAGAGCTGGAAATTGCGCTCGCGCTCGCCGTATTCCATCGCTTTGCGTCGTTCAACAATCGGTAAATAAGCGTCAGTGTAGCCTTGACCTACCGCCTGCATAAAGGCGAAACAGTGATCAAAGTCTGGCGTGTTCAGGTCATCAAAGAACAGCCCGCCAATACCGCGTTGTTCGTTACGATGTTTGAGGTAGAAGTATTCGTCGCACCACTTTTTGTAACGCGGATAAACGTCTTCGCCAAATGGCAGGCACAGGTCACGGGCGGTGCGGTGCCAGTGAATAGCATCGTCTTCAAAGCCATAGAAAGGGGTTAAGTCGAATCCACCGCCAAACCACCAGACGGGATCGGCACCCGGTTTTTCGGCAATAAAAAAGCGCACATTCGCGTGGCTGGTGGGAACGTACGGATTATGCGGATGCACTACCAGCGAAACGCCCATCGCTTCGAAACTGCGTCCGGCAAGTTCCGGGCGATGAGCAGTGGCGGAAGCAGGCATCGCCTCACCGTGGACATGTGAAAAGTTGACGCCCGCCTGTTCGAAAACACCACCATTACGTAACACCCGGCTACGTCCGCCGCCGCCAGCTTCGCGCTGCCAGCTATCTTCGACAAACTCTGCGCCATCGACGGCGCTCAGCTGCTGACAAATTGTATCCTGAAGGTTGAGCAGGAACTGTTTAACCTGGTGTGCGTCGGGTTTCATCACTTACCGCTTTCTCGAGTGTGCTTTCTGGTTGTCAAACCAGTGAAAATAACTGATCACGCCTTCGGCAATGGCTGTGGCGATTTTCTGGCGAAATGCCGCCGTGCCTAACAGCCGCTCTTCTTCCGGGTTGGTGATAAATGAGGTTTCCACCAGCACCGAAGGAACCGACGGCGATTTCAACACCACAAACGCGGCTTGTTCGGTGTTGCGGCTGTGCAGTTTATGCACCGGCTTAATCTTTTTCAGAATATGCGAGCCAAGCGTCAGGCTGTTTTTAATGGTATCGGTTTGCACCAGATCAAACAGCACTTGCTGCAATAGGTGATCCTTGTCAGTCGCTTTTTTACCGGCAACTTCATCAGCGCGGTTTTCGCGTTCAGACAGGTATTTCGCCATTGCGCTACTTGCGCCGCGGTTAGAGAGAGCAAATACCGAAGCACCGGCAGCTTTCGGGTTAGTAAAGCCGTCGGCGTGAATTGACATAAACAGGTCAGCGCCATGTTTATGGGCGATTTCAACGCGATCGTACAGCGGGATAAACGTATCGCCAGAACGCGTTAAACGCGCATCAATGCCATGATTACGCAATATGGAACGGACGTTTTTGGCAATCGCCAGCACCACATGTTTTTCTTTCGATCCATTGCGACCAATCGCTCCGGTATCAATTCCGCCGTGGCCTGGATCGAGAACAACGACACGTTTGCCGCCGCTTTTTTTGGCTTTCGGCTTACTGTGTCCGTTACTGGTTTTTAAAGGTTCTTCTTTGGCGATGGCTTGCGACATTCCTGACAACGTCAGGGCAGCCAATCCGGCTTTCAGCACCTGGCGGCGCGAAGTGAGTGTTTTTAGTGGTTTAAAAGTGCTCATACGGCCTGAGTTGTAATAATAAAGTTCCAGATGTTATATCGTATCGCGTAATCCGTTACGACCGTTTGCTGTTGAGAATTGTTTTACTTTTCATTTCAATAGTTGACAACTCCCCATTATGCCACTTTTTCAACCGATTTTCGTCAGATATTGGCTAATTCGACCGTTCACGCCATAATCAGCCTTTTAACCCGCAAAAAGGTAACCAATACCATGGAGATACGCGTATTTCGCCAGGAAGATTTCGAAGAGGTCATCACCCTTTGGGAGCGTTGCGACTTGCTGCGTCCGTGGAACGATCCGGAAATGGACATCGAGCGTAAGATGAACCATGACGTCAGTTTGTTTCTGGTCGCTGAGGTGAACGGTGAAGTGGTCGGAACGGTGCTGGGCGGTTATGACGGGCATCGCGGATCCGCTTATTATCTTGGCGTGCATCCTGAGTTTCGTGGGCGTGGGATTGCTAATGCGTTGCTTAATCGGTTGGAGAAAAAGCTGATTGCTCGCGGCTGCCCGAAAATTCAGATCAATGTGCCGGAAGATAACGACATGGTGCTCGGAATGTATGAACGCCTTGGATATGAACACGCCGACGTGCTGAGTCTGGGTAAGCGTTTGATTGAAGATGAAGAGTACTGAGTTTCATCCTGCCCATTATGATGCGCACGGACGCCTGCGTTTACCTTTTCTCTTCTGGCTTGTGCTATTGCTTCAGGCGCGAACCTGGGTGCTGTTTGTCATTGCCGGTGCGTCGCGTGAGCAGGGTACTGCGCTGTTGAATCTGTTTTATCCCGATCACGATAATTTCTGGCTGGGGTTAATTCCTGGCATTCCTGCGGTGCTGGCGTTTTTGTTGAGCGGTCGGCGGGCTACGTTTCCTCGCATCTGGTATGTACTCTATTTTCTGTTGCTGTTGGCGCAGCTTGTTTTGCTTTGCTGGCAACCGTGGTTGTGGCTGAACGGTGAATCCGTTAGCGGTATCGGTCTGGCGCTGGTAGTGGCGGATATTGTGGCGTTAATTTGGCTTTTGACCAATCGACGTTTACGCGCTTGTTTTGTGGTTGAGAAAGAATAACGGCACTTTTTTGCAAATTCGCACTCCAAGCAACGTTATTGAATAACCAAAGGAAGTGACATGAAATCGCTGCGTTTAATGTTATGCGCTATGCCGTTGATGCTGACCGGCTGTTCAACGATGTCGTCAGTTAACTGGTCTGCCGCTAATCCGTGGAACTGGTTTGGGTCGTCCACCAAAGTGAGCGAGCAGGGCGTGGGTGAATTAACGGCGTCCACACCACTGCAAGAACAAGCTATTGCCGATGCGCTTGATGGTGATTATCGCCTGCGCAGCGGAATGAAAACCGCGAACGGCAACGTGGTGCGCTTTTTTGAAGTGATGAAAGGCGACAACGTGGCGATGGTAATTAACGGCGATCAGGGCACGATCAGCCGCATTGATGTGCTGGATAGCGATATTCCTGCTGACACCGGTGTTAAAATCGGTACACCGTTTAGCGACCTTTACAGCAAAGCATTTGGCAATTGCCAAAAAGCTGATGGTGATGATAATCGTGCCGTCGAATGTAAAGCCGAAGGCAGTCAACATATTAGCTACCAGTTCAGCGGGGAATGGAGTGGTCCGGAAGGGTTAATGCCTTCGGACGATACCCTGAAAAACTGGAAAGTCAGTAAAATTATCTGGCGGCGTTAATTTGCGTCTGAACAAACCGCCGCCGCAAAAAAACACGTAAAATAGCGCCCAACAATGCCACGGATTGCGTGGCATTCTTATTTTCAGGAGGAACAATGTCTCAGGTTCAGAGTGGCATTTTGCCAGAACATTGCCGCGCGGCGATTTGGATCGAAGCCAACGTTAAAGGGGAAGTTGACGCCCTGCGTGCGGCCAGTAAAACATTTGCCGACAAACTGGCAACTTTTGAAGCGAAATTCCCGGACGCGCATCTTGGTGCGGTAGTTGCCTTTGGTAACAACACCTGGCGTACTCTGAGCGGCGGCGTTGGGGCCGAAGAGCTGAAAGATTTTCCGGGCTACGGTAAAGGCCTTGCGCCGACGACCCAGTTCGATGTGTTGATCCACATTCTTTCTCTGCGTCATGACGTAAACTTCTCTGTCGCTCAGGCGGCAATGGAAGCCTTTGGTGACTGCATTGAAGTGAAAGAAGAGATCCACGGCTTTCGTTGGGTTGAAGAGCGTGATCTGAGCGGCTTTGTTGACGGTACAGAAAACCCGGCGGGTGAAGAGACGCGTCGCGAAGTGGCGGTTATCAAAGACGGCGTGGATGCAGGCGGCAGCTATGTATTTGTGCAGCGTTGGGAGCACAACCTGAAGCAACTCAACCGGATGAGCGTTCACGATCAGGAGATGATGATCGGGCGTACCAAAGAGGCTAACGAAGAGATTGACGGCGATGAGCGTCCGGAAACTTCTCACCTGACCCGTGTTGATCTGAAAGAAGATGGCAAAGGACTGAAGATTGTTCGCCAGAGCCTGCCATACGGCACTGCCAGCGGCACGCACGGTCTGTATTTCTGTGCCTACTGCGCGCGTTTACATAACATTGAGCAGCAACTGCTGAGTATGTTTGGCGATACCGATGGTAAGCGTGATGCGATGTTGCGTTTCACCAAACCAGTCACTGGCGGCTATTATTTCGCGCCGTCACTGGACAAACTGATGGCACTGTAAGCGCTTCTGATTCGATGATGAAAGGCCAGCCAGTATCACAACTGACTGGCCTTTTTATTACTGCTTTAACGCCGCATACACCTGATCAACCACCCAACCATAAGTTGCAATCGGTAGCTGACCGCTTTCGAACATATTGGGATTTTTTTGTGGATCGGCAACTGGTGAATGTGGCTTGTTGCTTAACATCACAATCGCCATATGATTCACCGGATCGATAACGGTCACCGTCCCGGTCCAGCCAGTGTGACCGTAGGTTTGCGGGCTTGCCAACGTGCCAAACGTCGGCGTCATGGTGGCATTACCATTCAGGCGCCAGCCGAGGCCAAAAGTGGCGTCTTCCTTTGAGCTGGTGGTGAACATCTTCACCGTTTCCGCACTGAACAGCGTCACATCGCCATAGCCGCCGCCGTTCAGCATTGTTTGCATTAACACCGCAATATCGCCGGTATTGGAAAACAAACCTGCATGCCCGGAAACGCCGCCCATCGAATAAAAGGCTTTTTCATCGTGCACCTGGCCCCAGAGAGTGGAGGTGCGGATATTCGGGAAGTGAATCACGCCATCGCGGGTATTGCCGTTCAGTTCCGTGGCGGCAATTTGCTGTGGTTTAAAGCCTTTCAGCAGCGGATTAAACACCGTATGCGTCAGGCCGAGCGGGCGATAAATCGACTCTTCAACATAGCGGTCAAGCGGCTGACCAGTAACTGACTCGACGATAAATCCAAGCAGCATATAATCGACATCGCTGTAGATATGTTTGCTGCCGGGCTGATATTCCAGCGGCGTGCGCTTGATCATTTCCAGCGTCTGGCCTTTATCCTGGGAATATAACGCGCCCGCGACCGCTTTATTCGGATATTGCGGATCTGCCGGGAAACCGCCGCTGTGATGCAGCAGATCAGAAATCCGCAGCGTGTTTTTGCCTTTGATGGTGTCATTTGGACTGTCGGCAAATCCCGGAATATATTTCGCAATCAGATCGTCAGGATGTAGTTTGCCTTCGCTCATTAGCTTTTGTAGGGCGAAGTTAGTGGCGTACATTTTTGTGTTTGAGGCCAGGTCATACAGCGTCTCGGTGGTTGCTTTTACTGGCTGCTTCATTAACACGCTGCCATCGTACTTTTTCGCCGCGCACCAGGCTTTGCGATACACAATCTGATTATCTTTTATAATCAGCAGGTTTACGCCGGGATAACCATCATCAACTTGCTGGCTTATCCAGCGATCCATCTGATTAAGCCGTTCGACGTTAAACCCTGCTTTCTCTGGCGAACTTTCTGTCAGAACAGGGTATTCTGCGGCGCTGACGCTACAGCTGACAGCCAGCAGAGAAAAATAGAGCATTGTCCGTTTCATAATCAGTCCAGATTGACGTTACGGCAGCCAAAGAGTGTGGTGAAAATAAACCCACAAACCCATGCCACCAGAATCCCGCCAGCGTAAACCGCCATTGCCGGAAGGATGCCTTGCGCGGATGTCATCAGCGGCAGCGCCACTAGGCCAGACGGCCCAAAGGCGCTGTTTAAGCCCATCGGCAGGCCCCACCAGGCTATCAGGCCGATAAACAAACCGCCCGCCGCGCCGCCTAAACAGGCGGTAACAAATGGTTTCATGCGGGGTAGGGTGACGCCGTAAATTAACGGTTCGCCAACGCCCAGCAGACCGGGAATAATTGCCCCGCGGACCTGACTGCGTAATGCACTATGCGGTTGCGCCCGCCAGTAGAGTGCCAGCGCCGCGCCCACCTGGCCCGCGCCTGCCATTGAAAGGATGGGGAACAGGCTGTTGAATCCCTGGCTGTCCATTAACGCCAGGTAAACAGGAATAAAGCCTTGATGCACGCCAAACACCACGGCGATCAGGAATAGCCCTGCTAAAACTGCACAACCGAGCGGATTACTGTTCAGGTGCATAAACAGCCACGACATGCCTTCGAATAACCAGCCACCCAGCGGCATAATGATCAAATACGCCAGTGTGGCGGTGATCAGCAGAGTGATTAACGAGGTCAACAGCATGTCGAGATCGTCTGGCATAAAGCGGCGCACCATGCCTTCGATGCGGGCGCAGGCCCAGGCGGCAATCAACACGCCGATAATATTGCCACGCGGATCGATGGGCAGACCGAAGAAATCGTGAAAACCGGCGTAGTAACCGGTGGTGGCAGCAGGGTTATAACCGAGCAAAAAGAGCGCGGCGATGATTGCGCCATTGACGCCCGTGCCGCCAAATGCCTGGGCAGCGTTATAGCCCACCAGAATCACCAGGAAAGTGAACAAACCTTTGCTGAACACCTTCATAAAATTCAGCGCATCGGGTAGCGTTCCCTGAGCATCTGCCGGAACGTGCATCACGGTGGCAATTAACGTCGCTATCCCCAGCAACAGACCCGCAGCAATAAAACCGGGGATCAGCGGCGTGAAGATAGTGGCGAATTTGGCAAGAAACTGTTGCACGCCGGAGGTCTGTTTGGCTTTTAACTGGCGTTTATTCTGAGCGGCGATTTCTGCGGCATCCTGTACCGGGGCTTCGCCCAGCAGTTCGCTCATCGCTTTGGCGGCACGATGCGCTTTACCTGGTCCAAAAACGACCTGTACCTGATCGCTGGTCAAAATGACGCCCTTCACGCCTTCCAGCGTTTTGATATTGGGATCAACCAGTGAACTGTCATGTACACCCAGACGCAGGCGCGTCATACAGTTACCACAACTGGCGATATTCCCCGGTCCGCCGACACGGGTAAGGATGGTGTTCAGAAGTTCACTGCTGATCTCTTTGGCCATGGGTTATTCCTTGTCTAAAACCTGACGAATAAAGCCGCCGTGTTGATCCAGGCGTTTTTTTGCTTCTGCGGCATCGAGATTTTTCAGCACCATCACAATGGCCGTTTTACAGTTGCGCTCGCAAGCAATTAACGCCGCTTCCGCTTGTTCGGCGTTACATCCGGTGGCGTTTTTAACGATATTGACCTGGCGCACATGCAATTTTTCGTTGGTGGCGACCACATCGACCATCAGGTTGCCGAACACTTTGCCGGATTTAATCATCAGCCCGGTAGAGAGCATATTGAGCACCAGTTTCTGCGCTGTGCCTGCTTTCATTCGCGAAGAACCGGTAACCACTTCGGCACCAACCACCGGAGTAATAGCAAACTCAGCGGTGGTTGAAACGGCGCTCCCCGGATTACAGGAAATGCCCACTGTGCGGCAACCGAGTTGGCGTGCGTATTCCAGCCCGGCAATCACATACGGTGTGCGACCGCTGGCAGCAATACCAACCACCACATCCTGTGCGGTTAAGCCGATATTTTTTAGATCGTTAACGCCACCTTCCCGGCTATCTTCTGCGCCTTCCACCGCGTGCTGAATGGCATATTCACCGCCAGCAATCAAACCAACCACCAGGCCCGGTTTGACGCCGTAGGTCGGCGGACATTCGCTGGCATCAAGAATACCCAGACGACCGGAAGTCCCCGCACCGATGTAAATCAGTCGACCGCCGCCGCTTACCTGGGCGTGGATAACATCGATCGCTGCGGCGATATCCGGCAGTACACGCTCAACGGCAAGTGGTACGGTTTTATCTTCATTGTTGATAATCCGGCACATTTCCAGCGTTGATACGCGGTCAATTTCAGCCGAAGCGGCATTCGAGCCTTCGGTAATCATCTTTTCAAGTTGCATCGGTGGTGACCTTACTATTTACGATCAAATAATTGCAGATGGATGGAATCATATATCCCGAATTGACAGACTTAAAGGAATCATTGAGTCTACACTCGCAGAGTGTGAAGAGCGTCATAAGAACTTAAGCGGAATTTTTGCTGCCAGCCCAGGAGAGTGGAAGATGTTGTACCTGACGAAAATACGCAATGCAGAAAGTGAATTTACCGAGAACGAGCAAAAAATAGCTGACTTTCTGCAGGCTAAAGTGAGTGAGCTGAAATCCGTCTCTTCGCGCAAGATGGCGAAACAGCTCGGCATCAGCCAGTCGAGTATTGTGAAGTTTGCCCAGAAGCTCGGCGCGCAAGGATTTACTGAATTGCGTATGGCGTTAATTGGCGAATACAGTGCCAGCCGGGAGAAAACGAATGCCACGGCGCTGCACTTGCACAGTTCGATTACCAGTGATGATTCGCTGGAAGTGATTGCCCGCAAACTGAATCGCGAAAAAGAGCTGGCACTGGAGCAAACCTGCGCCTTACTCGATTACGCGCGGCTGCAAAAAATCATTGAGGTCATCAGTAAAGCGCCGTTTATCCAGATAACAGGCCTGGGCGGGTCGTCGCTGGTGGGGCGCGATCTTTCATTCAAACTGATGAAAATTGGTTATCGCGTGGCCTGTGAAGCCGACACGCACGTACAAGCTACCGTTTCCCAGGCGTTGAAAAAAGGTGATGTACAAATCGCTATCTCTTACAGCGGCAGTAAAAAAGAGATTTTGCTATGCGCCGAGGCAGCGCGAAAGCAGGGGGCAACGGTGATTGCCATTACTTCACTGACTGACTCTCCGCTGCGGCGGTTGGCACATTTCACCCTCGATACCGTTTCTGGTGAAACCGAATGGCGTAGCTCGTCGATGTCCACCCGCACGGCGCAAAATTCGGTTACCGATTTACTGTTTGTTGGGCTGGTACAACTTAATGATGTCGAGTCATTGAAAATGATTGAGCGCAGCAGTGAGCTAACACAACGCCTGAAATGATGCATAAAGCAGCGACTGGATTGAGATTTTCCTGAATTAGTGAGCTGATCCGCAGCAATATTTTGTTTATCCTGTATTTTCAGAGGGAATGGAGTGTAACGCTCTGTATTAACAAGGAGAGCATTAAAATGGGTAAACTCACGGGCAAGACAGCACTGATTACGGGCGCATTGCAGGGAATTGGCGAAGGAATTGCCAGAACTTTTGCGCGTCATGGCGCAAACCTAATCTTGCTGGATATCTCCCCTGAGATCGAAAAGCTGGCGGACGAACTGTGTGGTCGTGGTCATCGCTGTACGGCGGTTGTCGCCGATGTGCGTGACCCGGCATCGGTAGCCGCAGCTATCAAGCGCGCAAAGGAAAAAGAAGGGCGCATTGATATCCTGGTGAATAACGCAGGCGTTTGTCGTCTGGGCAGTTTCCTCGATATGAGCGATGAAGATCGCGATTTCCATATTGATATCAATATAAAAGGCGTATGGAACGTCACAAAGGCGGTGCTGCCGGAGATGATTGCCCGCAAAGATGGTCGCATTGTGATGATGTCTTCGGTCACTGGCGATATGGTGGCCGATCCGGGCGAAACGGCGTATGCCTTAACGAAAGCGGCGATTGTTGGCCTGACTAAATCGCTGGCGGTGGAGTACGCGCAGTCTGGTATTCGCGTTAACGCCATCTGCCCAGGATATGTTCGCACGCCAATGGCGGAAAGCATCGCGCGTCAGTCGAACCCGGAGGATCCGGAATCGGTGCTGACTGAAATGGCGAAAGCAATCCCGTTGCGTCGCCTCGCCGATCCGCTGGAAGTTGGCGAACTGGCGGCCTTCCTCGCATCCGATGAATCCAGCTATTTAACCGGTACACAGAATGTGATTGATGGCGGCAGCACACTGCCGGAGACGGTTAGCGTCGGCATCTGATTCACCTCTGTTTCCTCCCTGCATGTGTGGGGAGGATTTCGTCTTGAACTAAGTTCACCAGGCTATTTTATTTGTCATTTTGGCCCCGGGCAGTGCTCGAAATCCTCACGTACTATGTGTACGCTCCGGTTTCTCCGCGCTGTTCGTGTCCAAACTGACTGCAACAATTACGCCTGTTGAACCAAGTTCTTATTCCCTTTTCAACTTCCAAATCACCAAACGGTATATAAAACCGTTACTCCTTTCACGTCCGTTATAAATATGATGACTAATAGAAAGTCATTTAATTAATAAGGGTGCGCAATGGCCGTTAACTTACTGAAAAAGAACTCACTCGCGCTGGTCGCTTCTCTGCTGCTGGCGGGCCATGTACAGGCAACGGAACTGCTGAACAGTTCTTATGACGTCTCCCGCGAGCTGTTTGCTGCCCTGAATCCGCCGTTTGAGCAACAATGGGCCAAAGACAACGGCGGCGATAAACTGACGATAAAACAATCTCATGCCGGGTCATCAAAACAGGCGCTGGCGATTTTGCAGGGCTTAAAAGCGGACGTTGTCACTTATAACCAGGTGACCGACGTGCAGATCCTGCATGATAAAGGCAAGCTGATCCCGGCTGACTGGCAGTCGCGCCTGCCGAATAACAGCTCGCCGTTTTACTCCACCATGGGCTTCCTGGTGCGTAAGGGCAACCCGAAGAATATCCACGACTGGAACGATCTGGTGCGCTCCGACGTGAAGCTGATTTTCCCGAACCCAAAAACCTCCGGTAACGCGCGTTACACCTATCTAGCCGCGTGGGGCGCAGCGGATAAAGCCGACGGAGGCGACAAAGCCAAAACCGAACAGTTTATGACTCAGTTCCTGAAAAACGTGGAAGTGTTCGATACCGGCGGTCGTGGCGCGACCACTACTTTTGCCGAGCGCGGGCTGGGCGATGTGCTGATTAGCTTCGAATCGGAAGTGAACAACATCCGCAAGCAGTATGAAGCGCAGGGCTTTGAAGTGGTGATTCCGAAAACCAACATTCTGGCGGAATTCCCGGTGGCGTGGGTCGATAAAAACGTGCAGGCCAACGGCACGGAAAAAGCGGCAAAAGCTTACCTGAACTGGCTCTACAGCCCACAGGCGCAAACGATCATTACCGATTATTACTACCGCGTGAATAACCCGGAAGTCATGGACAAACTGAAAGACAAATTCCCGCAGACCGAGCTGTTTCGCGTGGAAGATAAATTTGGCTCCTGGCCGGAAGTGATGAAAACCCACTTCAACAGCGGCGGCGAGTTAGACAAGCTGTTAGCGGCGGGGCGTAACTAATGTTTGCAGTTTCTTCCAGACGCGTGCTGCCGGGCTTTACCTTAAGCCTCGGCACCAGTCTGCTGTTTGTGTGCCTGATTTTGCTGCTGCCGCTCTCCGCACTGGTGATGCAACTGGCTCAGATGAGCTGGGCGCAGTATTGGGAGGTGATCACCAACCCGCAGGTGGTCGCGGCCTATAAAGTGACGCTGCTGTCGGCGTTTGTGGCATCGATTTTTAACGGCGTTTTCGGCCTGCTGATGGCGTGGATTTTAACCCGCTACCGCTTTCCGGGCCGCACGCTGCTTGATGCGCTGATGGATTTACCGTTTGCGCTACCAACGGCGGTAGCAGGTTTAACGCTGGCCTCGCTCTTTTCCGTGAACGGTTTTTACGGCGAGTGGCTGGCGAAGTTTGATATCAAAGTCACCTATACGTGGCTTGGTATCGCGGTGGCGATGGCCTTTACCAGTATTCCGTTTGTGGTGCGTACCGTGCAGCCGGTGCTGGAGGAGTTAGGCCCGGAATATGAAGAAGCCGCAGAAACGCTCGGCGCAACGCGCTGGCAGAGTTTCTGCAAAGTGGTGCTGCCGGAACTTTCTCCGGCGCTGGTGGCGGGCGTGGCGCTGTCGTTTACCCGTAGTCTCGGTGAGTTTGGTGCGGTGATTTTTATCGCCGGGAACATCGCCTGGAAGACGGAAGTGACGTCGCTGATGATTTTTGTTCGCTTACAGGAGTTTGATTACCCGGCGGCGAGCGCAATTGCTTCGGTGATCCTCGCGGCGTCACTGCTGCTGCTGTTCTCAATTAACACTCTGCAAAGTCGCTTTGGTCGGCGTGTGGTAGGTCATTAATGGCGGAAGTGACACAGTTGAAGCGTTATGACGCGCGCCCGATTAACTGGGGCAAATGGTTCCTGATTGGCATCGGGATGCTGGTTTCGGCGTTCATCCTGCTGGTGCCGATGATTTACATCTTCGTGCAGGCATTCAGCAAAGGGCTGATGCCAGTTTTACAGAATCTGGCCGATCCGGACATGCTACATGCCATCTGGCTAACGGTGATGATTGCGCTGATTGCCGTCCCGGTAAACCTGGTGTTCGGGATTCTGCTGGCGTGGCTGGTGACGCGCTTTAACTTCCCCGGACGCCAGTTATTGCTGACGCTGCTGGATATTCCGTTTGCCGTGTCCCCGGTGGTTGCCGGTCTGGTCTATCTGCTGTTCTACGGCTCTAATGGCCCGCTCGGCGGCTGGCTGGATGAACATAATCTGCAAATTATGTTCTCCTGGCCGGGAATGGTGCTGGTCACCATCTTCGTGACCTGTCCGTTTGTGGTGCGCGAGCTGGTGCCAGTGATGTTAAGTCAGGGCAGCCAGGAAGACGAAGCGGCGATTTTGCTTGGCGCGTCTGGCTGGCAGATGTTCCGGCGCGTCACGCTGCCGAACATCCGCTGGGCGCTGCTTTATGGCGTGGTGCTGACCAACGCCCGCGCGATTGGCGAGTTTGGTGCGGTGTCGGTGGTTTCCGGCTCGATTCGCGGCGAAACACTTTCGCTGCCGTTACAGATTGAATTGCTGGAGCAGGACTACAACACCGTCGGCTCCTTTACCGCCGCGGCGCTGTTGACGCTGATGGCGATTATCACCCTGTTTTTAAAGAGTATGTTGCAGTGGCGCCTGGAGAATCAGGAAAAACGCGCGCAACAGGAGGAACATCATGAGCATTGAGATTGCCAATATTAAGAAGTCGTTTGGTCGCACCCAGGTGCTGAACGATATCTCACTGGATATTCCTTCTGGTCAGATGGTCGCGTTGCTGGGGCCGTCCGGTTCCGGGAAAACCACGCTGCTGCGGATTATTGCCGGGCTGGAGCATCAAACCAGCGGGCATATTCGTTTCCACGGCACCGACGTCAGCCGCCTGCATGCACGCGATCGCAAAGTCGGTTTCGTGTTTCAGCATTACGCGCTGTTCCGCCATATGACGGTGTTCGACAATATTGCCTTCGGCCTGACGGTGCTGCCGCGTCGCGAGCGCCCGAATGCCGCGGCGATCAAAGCGAAAGTGACAAAATTGCTGGAAATGGTGCAGCTTGCCCATCTGGCGGATCGTTATCCGGCCCAGCTTTCCGGCGGCCAGAAACAGCGTGTGGCGCTGGCGCGGGCGCTGGCTGTGGAACCGCAGATTCTGCTGCTTGATGAACCGTTTGGCGCGCTGGATGCGCAGGTGCGTAAAGAGCTGCGTCGTTGGCTGCGTCAGTTGCATGAAGAGCTGAAATTCACCAGCGTGTTCGTTACCCACGACCAGGAAGAGGCGATGGAAGTCGCCAACCGCGTGGTGGTGATGAGCCAGGGCAATATCGAACAGGCTGATGAACCCGATCAGGTCTGGCGCGAACCGGCGACCCGTTTTGTGCTGGAGTTTATGGGCGAAGTGAACCGCTTGCAGGGAACGATTCGCGGTGGGCAGTTCCACGTTGGTGCGCACCGCTGGCCGCTGGGATATACCCCTGCGTACCAGGGGCCGGTGGATCTCTTCCTGCGCCCGTGGGAAGTGGATATCAGCCGCCGCACCAGCCTCGATTCTCCGCTGCCGGTACAGGTGCTGGAAGCCAGCCCGAAAGGTCACTACACCCAATTAGTCGTGCAGCCGCTGGGGTGGTATGAAGATCCGCTCACCGTGGTAATGCGTGGCGATGATGCGCCAGTGCGCGGCGATCGTTTGTTCGTCGGGCTGCAACATGCGCGGCTGTATAACGGCGACGAGCGTATTGAAACCCGCGATGAGGAACTTGCTCTCGCACAAAGCGCCTGATAGGTTGAGTGAATGTTAAACGCCCGGAGGCGCTTCCCGCGATCCGGGCTTTTTAATGGCAAGGTTTTGTAACCTGTAGGCCTGATAAGACGCGTAAATGTCGCATCAGGCAACACCACGTATGGACAGAGATCGTGAGTACATTAGAACAAACAATAGGCAATACGCCTCTGGTGAAATTACAACGAATGGGGCCGGATAACGGCAGTGAAGTGTGGTTAAAGCTGGAAGGCAATAATCCGGCCGGTTCGGTGAAAGATCGTGCGGCGCTTTCGATGATCGTCGAGGCGGAAAAGCGCGGGGAAATTAAACCGGGTGATGTGTTAATCGAAGCCACCAGTGGTAACACCGGGATTGCGCTGGCAATGATCGCTGCGCTGAAAGGGTATCGCATGAAATTGCTGATGCCCGATAACATGAGCCAGGAGCGTCGCGCGGCGATGCGTGCCTACGGTGCGGAGCTGATTCTGGTCACTAAAGAGCAGGGCATGGAAGGTGCGCGCGATCTGGCGCTGGAGATGGCGAATCGTGGCGAAGGCAAGCTGCTCGATCAGTTTAATAATCCCGATAATCCTTATGCGCATTACACCACCACCGGGCCGGAAATCTGGCAGCAAACCGGCGGTCGCATTACCCATTTTGTCTCCAGCATGGGGACGACCGGTACGATTACCGGCGTGTCGCGCTTTATGCGCGAGCAATCCAAACCGGTGACCATTGTTGGTCTGCAGCCGGAAGAGGGCAGCAGCATTCCCGGCATTCGTCGCTGGCCTGAGGAATATCTGCCAGGCATCTTCAACGCTTCGCTGGTGGATGAGGTGCTGGATATTCATCAGCGCGATGCGGAAAACACCATGCGCGAACTGGCAGTGCGGGAAGGGATTTTCTGCGGTGTCAGTTCTGGCGGCGCGGTTGCCGGAGCACTGCGGGTGGCAAAAGCCAACCCCGGCGCTGTAGTGGTGGCGATCATCTGCGATCGCGGCGATCGCTACCTTTCTACCGGGGTGTTTGGGGAAGAGCACTTTAGTCAGGGGGCGGGCATTTAAGGATTAATAGCATTGGAGGCTGATGACAAACGCAAAACTGCCTGATGCGCTACGCTTATCAGGCCTACAAGGTTCCTGTAATATATTGAATTAGCAATATTTTGTAGGCCGAATAAGGCATTTACGCTGCATCTGGCATAAACAAAGTGCACTTTGTCAATAATCTGCTTTGTCGGCAGTTGTTGCTGCCGACAAATGCAGTTTTTAATTTTCGTGTGGAAACGTAGTAAGGTCATCAATCATTTTTTGAAGTATTGGTGAGTCCTGACCATCACCCCATTGAAGAATTTTTGCGGTAAGCTGATGACGGGCTAGTGCATTGAGTCCCATCTTTTTAAGTTTATGGGAGATTTTACCCATGACTTTAATCTGACCGAATGCAGTTGCGTAGGTAATCATATTGCTCTGGATAGTGCTCATTTCATCGGCTAGTAATTGCGCACGAATATCCTCTTCAAGAATACTTTCCATAGCGATATATTTCATACCCCAGATAGTTTCAATTAACATTTGAGGGAAATCAGCACAATCTAGATCCGGCTCTTTACGCAGGCTATTTTCAAGAACGTTTAGAGCATCAGCACCTTCATCGCTGCCAAAAGGAGATTCTTCATCCCAGCAACACACATAAAGTGGATCAGTAAAATGGCACTGGAAGTTTGGGTGTGACGTTTTAACATGTAACCCAATTTCTTCATCATCAAAATAGTAGCGATCCATGTAGTTAAAGTTTGGATCTTCTTGATAGCCTTTCTTCATTTTTGCGGCAATCAATTTACTGGCTTCTTTCAGACACTGTTCTTCATTATCGAACTCTTTTGTCTGGAATTTACCAATACTACCTACCTTGCCATAGTTGATAGCTAAACTATCCCCTTCGTCATCTATCCACCAAAATTTATTCGATTTTTCATCGTTATAAATAAAGCATTTTTTCATGTTACCTCCTGTAAATGCCTTGCCAAAGCGGATTAATTCCCTTCCGCAGGCACCGTTTTATCCGTCTGCGCAATTAACGCATGTAAAAAAGGTTGCGCGTTTTCATCGCTCTTACCGGGCATCTTCACGATATACGGCTTCCCGCTAATCGATGATGACGAAGCAACCTTATCAATAAATTGCTCAGCAGTATCAATGCGATTACGGGTATTGCCCAGCTTCAGACGCAAATGGGAAACCGCTTCATCGCAGGTATGTTCATCGCCGTTGCGCACAAATATCAAATCCTTTTTCTGTGCTAATCCCTCCAGCATGGCGTTGATGCGGGCTTCTTCGTGGGCGGTTAACTTCGCGTAAGCGGGGAGTGTCATTAGCAGCGTAATGACCAGACAAATGATTTTCTTCATTGAATTACCTTATCCTTGTTTTGTGATAGCCGATTTGACTGCCAGAATCAGGTAAAGTTTCGGTTGGAATACGATGAGGATCATCGGCAAGGAGAAAAAATTAAATGAGTAGTTTGTTGTTGTTTAACGATAAGAGCAGGGCATTGCAGGCGGATATCGTCGCCGTGCAGTCGCAGGTAGTGTACGGCAGCGTAGGCAACAGCATTGCCGTGCCTGCTATCAAACAGAACGGCCTGAATGTCTTTGCCGTGCCGACGGTATTGCTGAGCAATACGCCGCATTATGACACTTTCTACGGTGGTGCGATTCCGGACGAATGGTTTAGCGGTTATTTGCGTGCGCTTCAGGAGCGTGATGCGCTGCGCCAGCTGCGCGCTGTCACCACGGGCTATATGGGAACGGCATCGCAAATCAAAATCCTTGCCGAGTGGCTGACTGCGCTACGCAAAGACCATCCTGACTTATTGATTATGGTCGATCCGGTGATTGGCGATATTGATAGCGGAATTTATGTCAAACCTGACCTTCCTGAGGCATACCGACAATATTTACTGCCTCTGGCGCAGGGTATTACGCCTAATATCTTTGAGCTGGAAATCCTGACCGGTAAAGATTGCCGCGATCTCGACAGTGCCATTGCTGCCGCAAAAAGTCTGCTTTCAGACACATTAAAATGGGTGGTGATTACCAGCGCCTCCGGCAATGAAGAAAATCAGGAGATGCAGGTGGTGGTGGTCAGTGCCGACAGCGTGAATGTCATTTCCCATTCCCGGGTTAAAACTGACCTGAAAGGGACTGGCGACCTGTTTTGTGCTCAGCTTATCAGTGGTTTGCTGAAAGGGAAGGCGTTAACCGATGCGGTGCACCGCGCGGGGTTGCGCGTACTGGAAGTGATGCGCTATACCCAGCAGCATGAGAGCGATGAATTGATTTTGCCGCCTCTGGCTGAAGCATAAAAAAATGGCGCCGATGGGCGCCATTTTTCACTGCGGCAAGAATTATTTCTTGATGCGAATAACCGGAGTTTCACCCACAGTCACGCTACCGGACAGTTTGATCAGTTCTTTGATTTCGTCCATGTTGGAGATAACAACCGGAGTCAGGGTAGACTTGGCTTTCTCTTCCAGCAGCGGGAGATCGAATTCAATCACAGTATCGCCAACTTTCACGCGCTGACCTTCTTCAGCAATACGCTTGAAGCCTTCGCCTTTCAGTTCAACGGTGTCGATACCGAAGTGGACGAACAGTTCAACGCCGCTATCAGATTCGATAGAGAACGCGTGGTTGGTCTCAAAGATTTTACCAATGGTGCCGTCTACAGGCGCGACCATTTTGTTTCCAGTTGGTTTGATAGCAATGCCATCACCAACGATTTTTTCCGCAAAAACGACATCCGGCACGTCTTCGATATTGACGATCTCGCCAGAGAGCGGAGCAATGATCTCAATAGTTCCGGTATCCTTCTTGTCGTCGGAAACCAGAGATTTCAGTTTATCGAACAAACCCATGATCTTCTCCTAAGCAGTAAATTGGGCCGCATCTCGTGGATTAGCAGATTGTTTTTTCTTCAATGAACTTGTTAACCAGCGTCATTAACTCGTCCGTTGTCGGTTGAGCAAGAGCCTGCTCTGCTAACACCTTCGCATCTTCGAAGTTCGTGTTACGGATAATCTTCTTAATGCGCGGGATAGAAATGGCGCTCATAGAGAATTCGTCCAGACCCATCCCCAGCAACAGAAGTGTAGCACGTTCATCGCCAGCAAGCTCACCACACATGCCAGTCCATTTGCCTTCAGCATGAGAAGCATCAATAACTTGCTTGATCAAGTTCAGCACGGACGGTGACATTGGCTGGTAAAGGTGTGAAATCATATCATTACCACGGTCAACTGCCAGAGTGTACTGCGTTAAATCATTGGTGCCGATACTAAAGAAATCAACTTCTTTGGCTAAATGACGTGCAATTGTTGCGGCAGCCGGTGTTTCCACCATTACGCCGATTTCAATTGACTCGTCAAACGCTTTACCTTCGTCGCGCAGTTCCTGTTTGTAGATTTCGATCTCTTTGCGCAGTGCACGCACTTCTTCAACAGAGATGATCATCGGGAACATGATGCGCAATTTACCGAAAGCAGAGGCACGCAGGATAGCGCGGAGCTGATCGCGCAGGATCTCTTTACGATCCATCGCGATACGGATAGCGCGCCAGCCGAGGAACGGGTTCTCTTCTTTCGGGAAGTTCATGTATGGCAGCTCTTTGTCGCCGCCGATGTCCATGGTACGAACGATAACCGCCTGAGAGCCACACGCTTCAGCCACTGCTTTGTAAGCAGCAAACTGTTCTTCTTCAGTGGGCAGCGCGTCGCGGTCCATGAACAGGAACTCAGTACGATAAAGACCAACGCCTTCAGCGCCGTTACGCTCAGCACCTTCAACGTCACGAACCGTACCGATGTTAGCGCACACTTCTACCTGGTGACCGTCCAGCGTAATAGCTGGCAGATCTTTCAGTTTAGCAAGCTCTGCTTTTTCAGAAGCCACTTGCTCCTGAACAGCGCGCATTTTATCAATAACTTCGTTGGTTGGATTGACGTAAACCTGATTATTTACGGCATCCAGAATCAGATAGTCGTCATTTTTCACCTGAGAGGTGACGCTACCGGTACCCACGATAGCAGGCAGTTCCAGAGAACGCGCCATGATAGAGGTGTGGGAAGTACGGCCACCCGCGTCGGTGATGAAACCCAGCACCTTCTTCAGGTTCAGCTGTGCGGTTTCGGACGGCGTCAGGTCAGCGGCAACCAGAATGACTTCATCCTGAATGGCGCTCAGGTCGATAATCTTCAGGCCCAGGATGTTGCGCAGCAGGCGCTTACCGATATCACGTACGTCAGCCGCACGCTCTTTCAGGTATTCATCATCCAGCTCTTCCAGGGCAGAAGCCTGACCTTCGATAACTTCATGAGCAGCTGCGTCAGCTGTCATGTGCTTATCTTTAATCAGGGCTATGATTTCCTGCTCCAGCTCCTCATCTTCGAGCAGCATAATATGCCCTTCAAAGATGGCTTCTTTTTCTTCACCGAACGTTTCACCAGCTTTCGTTTTGATCGTTTCCAGCTGGGCTGATGCCTTGGCACGACCGCTCAGAAAACGTTCAACTTCCTGATCAACCTGGTCGGCAGAAATTTTTTTCCGGTCAATGACAATTTCGTCTTCTTTCAGAAGCAGAGCTTTACCGAAAGCGATACCCGGGGATGCTAAAATGCCTGAAATCATAACCCTACCTTACTTGTGACTGATTTTTAAAAGAACCCGGGAAATTACTCGAGTTCCGCCATCAGTTTAACCAGATGTTCAACCGCTTTCTGTTCGTCTTCGCCTTCTGCGGAGATAGTCACAACGGTACCTTGAGTCAGGCCCAGAGTCTGCAGTTTAAACAGGCTTTTCGCGCTGGCGCTTTTGCCGTTGGAAGTCACAGTAATTTCAGAAGTGAAGCCCTTAGCTTCTTTTACAAACTGGGCAGCAGGGCGGGTGTGCAGACCGTTCGGAGCGGTAATGGTAACTTCTTGCTGGAACATTGTATTTCCCCAACTTATAGGTTTAGTGTTGTGGAACTAAAGTCTAGCCTGGCGGTTCGACTTTAGCCTGTATTGTTAGCGCCAGTTTTTAACAGACGCGACGCACGAAGAGCGCAATACAGTCCTTTGCTGGCGGGTGTTGACCGCTGACGTTTCGTACGTCATTAAACATTATGCCGCTAAAGGAAGAATTGAACCAAATCATAAAATCGATTCAGCTATGGCTTTTCCTGTAACGATTAATTTCGCGCATCAAAATAATTAGTCTGGTTAAATACCAGTTCCGACAGGCTGAATCAATGCCAGGAGGGGCGAAAGTTTGAAGCAGGCCACAAAAAAGCACCTGAAAAGGTGCTTTTTTACGCATTTTTAACAAGCTGGCATTACTGTTGCAATTCTTTCTCAGTGAAGAGATCGGCAAACAATGCGGTGCTTAAATAACGCTCACCCGATGACGGTAGAATAACCACAATATTCTTGTTGGTAAAGCTTTCATCTTCTTGTAGTTTCAACGCTGCAGCAACAGCCGCTCCAGAAGAGATACCTGCAAGAATACCTTCCTCTTCCATCAGACGACGCGCGGTAGAAATAGCTTCTTCATTGGTGATGCCAATGACTTTATCGACCAGTTTGAGATCAAGGTTAGCCGGGATAAAACCAGCGCCAATCCCCTGAATTTTATGCGGGCCAGGTTTAATCTCTTCACCTGCCAGCGCCTGGGCGATAACCGGAGAATCGGTTGGCTCCACGGCGACAGAGATGAGATCAGTCTTGCCTTTGGTGCCTTTAATGTAGCGGCTGACGCCGGTCAGCGTACCGCCAGTCCCAACACCAGCAATAAATACATCAACCTGACCGTCGGTATCTTCCCAGATCTCCGGACCGGTGGTTTTTTCGTGAATTTCAGGGTTTGCCGGATTGCTGAATTGTTGCAGCAGTAGGTATTTCTCTGGATTCCTGGCGACAATTTCTTCTGCTTTTTGGATTGCGCCTTTCATGCCTTTAGCACCTTCGGTCAGCACCAGGTTTGCACCTAACGCTTTCAGCAGCTTGCGGCGTTCAATACTCATGGTTTCTGGCATGGTCAGGGTGAGTTTGTAACCGCGAGCGGCAGCCACATAGGCCAGTGCAATCCCGGTATTACCGCTGGTTGGTTCAACCAGTTCAACGCCTGGTTTCAGCACGCCGCGCTTTTCGGCATCCCAAATCATGTTGGCACCGATACGGCACTTAACGCTGAAGCTGGGGTTACGGGATTCCACCTTCGCCAGAATGCGTCCGTTACCGATGCGATTCAGGCGAACCAGCGGCGTGTGACCGATAGTCAGCGAGTTATCTTCAAAAATCTTACTCATGGCCTGTCCTTAACTGTATGAAATTGGGATACAACAGGTAGCATACCCGCTCAGAGAATATGCGGAAGTAAGGATTTAGCATATCTATATGCAGAAGGGAAATAATGACATGCAGGATGGAATAAGGGGTGGCATAAGCCACCCCTGTTTCACACAAACGGTTTACAAAATAACCGGTAGATTGTTACCGCCACATCGCGTGTTTATCGCGATAGCAATCGACCCACATCGCCGTCGCGCCACAAACGGCAACGGGCATAATGAACAGATTAAGCAGCGGGATCATCGTAAACAGGCTGGTTAAAGCACCAAACTGCATATTGGTGATTTTGCGTGTGCGCAGGGCGGTGCGCATCTCTTTAAACGGCACTTTGTGGTTATCGAAGGGGTAATCGCAATACTGGATGGCTAACATCCAGGCGCTAAACAGGAACCACAGTACCGGTGCGACGGTTTGCCCAATGCCAGGGATGAAGTAAAGAATTAGCAATACAATTGCGCGCGGCAGATACCAGGCAAATTTTTGCCATTCGCGTTTCATGATTCGCGGCACATCTTTCATGATACCGAAAATTCCGGTATCTGGCGGTGTAGCGCCAGTCAGTCTTGCTTCCAGTTGTTCAGCCAATAAACCGTTGAACGGAGCAGCAATCCAGTTAGCAATCGTTGAGAAGAAATAGCCAAACACTAACAGCACAGAGATGACAGCCAGGGGCCACAACAGATAGCTCAGCCATTGTAACCAGTCCGGAACATAACTCATGAGAGTCGGGATCCAGACATCGAGTTGCGTAAAGAGCCACCAGAATGCGCCCCCCATCAACAAAATATTGACCAACAGCGGTAAAATAACAAAACGCCGAATCCCAGGTTGCGAGACGAGCTTCCAGCCTTGCGCAAAATAGTAAAAACCGCTGCGTGGGGCAGATGTGAATGATGAAACCATAATCAGGATGAGCTCCTTTTGACCAATCCCAGGAAAATTCTGCGTATTTTACCGGGTAATTGCGCAATGGACAGTTAGGATATGTTCGAAAAAACAGCAAAAAGCACGATTTCATCTATCTTTGTGCTGTGAAAGTTAATAGTGCACTTGCACTTGAGGTAATCGGCAAATACTCTTAGTGAGTAAATGTTTGCCGTGGTGGCAAGGTGTTAGAACAACAGAGAATATAATGATGCAGGATTTGCGTCTGATATTAATCATTGTTGGCGCGATCGCCATAATCGCTTTACTGGTACATGGTTTCTGGACCAGCCGTAAAGAACGATCTTCTATGTTCCGCGATCGGCCATTAAAACGAATGAAGTCAAAACGTGACGACGATTCTTATGACGAGGATGTCGAAGAAGATGAGGGCGTTGGTGAGGTTCGTGTTCACCGCGTGAATCATGCCCCGGCTAACGCCCAGGAGCATGAGGCTGCTCGTCCGTCGCCGCAACACCAGTACCAACCGCCTTATGCGTCTGCGCAGCCGCGTCAACCGGTCCAGCAGCCGCCTGAAGCGCAGGTACCGCCGCAACATGCTCCGCGTCCAACGCAGCCGGTGCAGCAACCCGTGCAGCAGCCTGCCTATCAGCCTCAGCCTGAACAGCCGTTGCAGCAGCCAGTTGCGCCACAGGTCGCGTCAGCGCCGCAGCCAGTGCATTCAGCGCCGCAACCGGCACAACAGGCTTTCCAGCCTGCAGAACCTGTAGCGGCACCACAGCCTGAGCCTGTAGCGGAACCGGCTCCAGTTATGGATAAACCGAAGCGCAAAGAAGCGGTGATTATCATGAACGTCGCGGCGCATCACGGTAGCGAGTTAAACGGTGAACTGCTTCTTAACAGCATTCAACAAGCGGGCTTCATTTTTGGCGATATGAACATTTACCATCGTCATCTTAGCCCGGATGGCAGCGGCCCGGCGTTATTCAGCCTGGCGAATATGGTGAAACCGGGAACCTTCGATCCTGAAATGAAGGATTTCACTACTCCGGGTGTCACTATCTTTATGCAGGTACCGTCTTACGGTGACGAGCTGCAGAACTTTAAGCTGATGCTGCAATCTGCGCAGCATATTGCCGATGAAGTGGGCGGTGTAGTGCTTGACGATCAGCGCCGTATGATGACTCCGCAGAAATTGCGCGAGTACCAGGACATCATCCGCGAAGTCAAAGACGCCAACGCCTGATACACTTAAGGCAAATTAACTCCTCTTCGAACCCCCGCTTGTCGGGGGTTTTTAGCATTGATGGTGCGATATGGAATCAATCGAACAACAACTGACAGAACTGCGAACGACGCTTCGCCATCATGAATATCTTTATCATGTGATGGATGCGCCGGAAATTCCCGACGCTGAATACGACAGGCTGATGCGCGAACTGCGCGAGCTGGAAGCCAAACATCCAGAGCTGATTACACCTGATTCACCTACCCAACGTGTAGGTGCTGCGCCGCTGGCGGCTTTCAGCCAGATCCGCCATGAAGTGCCCATGTTGTCGCTGGATAACGTCTTTGATGAAGAAAGCTTTCTTGCTTTCAACAAACGCGTACAGGATCGTCTGAAAAGCAACGAAAAAGTGACCTGGTGCTGTGAGCTGAAACTGGATGGTCTTGCCGTCAGCATTCTGTATGAAAATGGCGTTTTAGTCAGTGCAGCGACCCGTGGCGATGGCACTACCGGCGAAGACATTACATCAAACGTGCGTACTATTCGCGCCATTCCGCTGAAGCTACACGGTGAGAATATCCCGGCGCGTCTGGAAGTGCGTGGTGAAGTGTTCCTGCCGCAGGCGGGGTTCGAAAAGATTAACGAAGATGCGCGACGCACGGGCGGGAAAGTGTTTGCTAACCCGCGTAATGCGGCTGCAGGTTCACTGCGTCAGCTTGATCCGCGTATTACAGCGAAGCGACCGCTCACTTTTTTCTGCTATGGCGTCGGTGTTCTGGAAGGTGGCGAGCTACCGGATACTCATCTTGGCCGTTTACTGCAATTTAAAAAGTGGGGATTACCGGTCAGCGATCGGGTAACGCTTTGTGAATCGGCGGAAGAAGTGCTGGCGTTCTACCACAAAGTGGAAGAAGACCGCCCGACGCTGGGCTTTGATATCGACGGCGTGGTAATTAAGGTCAACTCACTGGCACAGCAGGAACAGCTTGGCTTTGTTGCGCGTGCCCCGCGCTGGGCGGTAGCGTTTAAATTCCCGGCGCAGGAACAGATGACCTTTGTGCGTGACGTCGAGTTTCAGGTTGGGCGTACTGGCGCGATTACGCCTGTTGCGCGTCTTGAACCAGTCCATGTTGCTGGTGTGCTGGTGAGTAACGCCACACTGCATAATGCTGACGAAATCGAACGTCTTGGTTTACGCATTGGCGATAAAGTGGTGATTCGCCGCGCTGGCGACGTGATCCCGCAGGTGGTTAACGTCGTGCTTTCTGAACGCCCGGAAGATACCCGTGAGGTTGTATTCCCGACGCATTGTCCGGTATGTGGTTCTGACGTCGAGCGTGTGGAAGGTGAAGCGGTTGCCCGCTGTACCGGTGGCCTGATTTGCGGTGCTCAGCGTAAAGAGTCGCTGAAACACTTTGTTTCCCGCCGTGCGATGGACGTTGACGGTATGGGCGACAAAATCATCGATCAACTGGTTGAAAAAGAATATGTCCATACCCCGGCGGATCTGTTCAAACTCACCGCAGGCAAACTGACCGGACTGGAGCGCATGGGGCCGAAATCGGCACAAAATGTGGTTAACGCGCTGGAAAAAGCGAAAGAAACCACCTTTGCCCGCTTCCTCTATGCACTTGGCATCCGTGAAGTCGGCGAGGCCACCGCAGCAGGTCTGGCGGCATATTTCGGCACGCTGGAAGCGCTGGAAGCCGCTTCGATTGAAGAGCTGCAAAAGGTGCCTGATGTTGGCATTGTCGTTGCCTCCCACGTTCACAACTTCTTTGCCGAAGAAAGCAACCGCAATGTCATCAGCGAGCTGTTGGCGGAAGGCGTTCACTGGCCTGCGCCGGTGGTGATTAACGCGGAAGAGATTGACAGCCCGTTTGCTGGTAAAACCGTGGTGCTTACGGGCAGCTTAAGCCAGATGTCGCGTGATGACGCTAAAGCTCGACTGGTCGAACTGGGCGCGAAAGTCGCGGGCAGTGTGTCGAAGAAAACTGATCTGGTGATTGCCGGAGAAGCGGCTGGTTCTAAACTGGCGAAAGCGCAAGAACTGGGCATTGAAGTGATCGATGAAGCGGAAATGCTGCGTTTGCTGGGAAGCTGAGATGGAAAAAGAGCAGCTGATTGAAATAGCCAATACGATAATGCCGTTTGGCAAGTACAAAGGACGTCGCTTAATCGACCTGCCGGAAGAGTATCTTTTGTGGTTTGCCCGCAAGGATGAATTCCCGGCAGGGAAGCTCGGTGAGCTAATGCAAATCACGCTGCTGATTAAAACCGAGGGGCTGACGCAACTGGTCCAGCCCCTGAAACGCCCACTTTAAGCTTTATCGGCGCTGCTTTCCTGCTGCGCCTGTAACTGTTCGGTCTGGCGTTTGTATCGACGCGCCAGCACCGCACAGGCCATCAATTGGATCTGATGGAAAATCATCAGGGGCAGCACCATCATACCGATCACGGATGTGGGGAACAGAATGTTTGCCATCGGGATGCCATTTGCCAGACTCTTTTTCGAACCACAAAAGACGATAGTAATTTCATCTGCCTTATTGAAGCCTAGTCGGCGTGCCATAAAGACGTTAACTACAATCACGATAGCCAGAAGAACGCAACTGACCACCACGATAAACAGCAATGATCCCCAGCCAACTTTGTGCCAGATACCGTTAACGACGGCTTCGCTGAATGCCGTATAAACCACCAATAGAATGGACGTCTGGTCAGTTTTCGCAATCCATTTTTTATTACGCGACACCCAGTCACCAATCCACGGCCGCGAAAGATGCCCCAACACAAACGGCAGCAGCAGTTGCAGCATTATCTTACCTACCTGCTCAAGGCTGCCCCCTGCACCGTGAACATTCATCACCAGGCCAACCAGCAACGGTGAAAGGAAAATCCCCAGCAGGCTGGATGCTGACGCAGAACAAACCGCCGCCGCGACGTTACCGCCCGCCATTGACGTGAAGGCGATTGCAGACTGCACGGTCGCGGGGAGAATGCACAAGTAGAGAAAACCGGAGTAGAGCATCGGGTCGACATTTACCGGTTTCCACCACGCAAACAGCACGCCCAGAATCGGAAACAGCACGAAGGTGCTGCACATTACCCATAAATGCAGTCGCCAATGACCACCGCCTGCAATAATGGCCTCTCGCGATAACTTCGCGCCGTGCATAAAGAACAGCAGAGCAATGGCTGCGGTAGTCAGATTTTCAAAGAAGGGAACGAAATCGCCCCTGGCCGGAAAGAAAGAGGCCAGCAACACCACCGTGATCAGGGTTAAGGTGAAAGGATCGAGGATACGAAAAAGTTTCATAAAGACTCCAGATGATCGATGGTTCTATTGTGCTTCTTCCAGTTTGAGAAATAAAATTGATTTATTGCATCCATTCATGAAGAAAAAAGATGAATTATTCTTTAAAGCAATTAAAGGTTTTCGTCACAGTAGCGCAGGAGAAAAGTTTTAGTCGTGCAGGAGAGCGTATCGGCCTGAGCCAGTCGGCAGTGAGTCACAGTGTGAAGGAGCTGGAAAATCATACTGGTGTTCGCCTGCTGGACAGAACCACGCGTGAAGTGGTGCTTACAGATGCAGGGCAGCAGTTGGCTTTGCGTCTTGAGCGACTGCTGGATGAACTTAACAGCACGTTGCGCGATACCGGGCGTATGGGGCAACAACTGAGCGGAAAAGTTCGGGTCGCTGCCAGCCAGACCATTTCCGCGCATCTTATTCCGCAATGCATTGCTGAAAGCCATCGCCGCTATCCAGATATTCAGTTTGTCCTGCACGATCGTCCGCAGCAGTGGGTGATGGAAAGTATTCGCCAGGGAGATGTCGATTTTGGCATCGTCATCGATCCAGGCCCAGTGGGCGATCTGCAATGTGAAGCGATTCTTTCCGAGCCTTTCTTTCTGCTTTGCCATCGCGATAGCGCTTTGGCCGTGGAAGATTATGTACCCTGGCAGGCATTACAGGGAGCGAAATTGGTGTTGCAGGATTACGCGTCAGGCAGCCGACCGCTGATTGACGCAGCGCTGACGCGCAATGGTATTCAGGCGAATATTGTGCAGGAGATTGGTCATCCGGCGACGCTGTTCCCGATGGTAGCCGCAGGCATCGGCATCAGTATTCTTCCCGCACTGGCGCTACCATTGCCTGAAGGTAGCCCACTGGTGGTAAAGCGCATTACGCCGGTGGTTGAACGCCAGTTGATGCTGGTGCGCAGGAAGAACCGTTCACTTTCCACCGCCGCTGAAGCGTTATGGGACGTAGTACGAGACCAGGGCAATGCGCTAATGGCTGGGCGGGAAGGGGATCCTTTGTATCAGATATAGAGTGAATTCATACTGCCGGGAGCTCCGGCAGTAATCAATCAGAAATTAAATTTGATGGAGTAGATTATCGCATCCTGGTAAAAATCTTCGCCCAGTTTGTCATCCGCATAACGATACTGAATCCCTGTGGTGATGTGTGAAGTTGCATTCCACCAAAGTGCGACGGCACCGTTCAGACCTTCTTTGCCGCCATTACCTGCCGCGTAGGTGGCATCACGATCAAACTCGTACTCGTTCCAGTTGGTGAGGGTGAATTTCTCACTGCCCAGCATAAAGCTGTAACCTGCAACCCAACCGGCGACATAACCGTTATCGCCGGTATAATAGGTTTGGTCTGTATAGCGTTTTGCAAAGAACGGTTTGAACCACCAACCGCTGCCGGTGAAATTGTAGCCGATCCCGTAAAGGAACATATCGTCATGGAAATTCACACGATTCGCAGAACCGTAGGTGCCATACGCATGCAAGTAGAGATTAAATCCGGTGTCACCCAGGTAAATACGGTTGGTATTTTTAAATGTATAACGCTGCTCGCTACCCTGTTTATCATGACGATCATTATAAAAGTTTTCCCAGTCGAAGAACCCGTACATTTCTCCCCAACTAAAGTTAGCGCCGCCTTCCAGTTCCAGATATCCAAAATCATCTTTGTGTGATTTGGTCGACGATTTCTCAGTGGTTCTGCTAGTCCAGTCAAGATAATGAATACCTATATCAGCAAAACCGCCTTTAAATTCTGCATGGGATACTGCTGGTATCGCCAATACAGAAGAGAGTGTCAGAGTAAAAAGATGTTTTTTCATAGCATAATTCCCTATGCCGATCGTTATTAGTTGATTGCTTAATAAAAAGGTTGATTAAAAGCGGCATATTGTTAATGCAAGGGAAAGGAGAGTACCAATACAGTTTTTTCAGCCTATTAATAGTGAAAAAATATAAATATATCGATATCGAATAACTATCGGATACATGAAAAAAGTGTATTGGTATGAGGTAGGGCAATCTCGTTATAAAAAGGCGTTAGATTCCACCCTACAAAAAAAGGATATATATGTATCAGGCTCTCTTTTCTCATAACCCACTGTATTGCGTAGATATTATCAAGACTTATAAACCTGATTTCACGCCACGAGTGGCCTTTATTTTAGGTTCCGGGCTGGGCGCGCTGGCCGATCAGATTGAGAACGCGGTCGCAATTTCCTACGAAAAGCTGCCTGGGTTCCCGGTAAGTACCGTACACGGTCATGCGGGTGAGCTGGTGCTGGGTTATCTCCAGGGGGTGCCAGTGGCGTGCATGAAAGGTCGCGGACATTTCTACGAAGGTCGTGGGATGACCATCATGACGGATGCAATCCGTACCTTTAAGTTGCTGGGCTGCGAGTTGCTGTTCTGCACCAATGCGGCTGGCTCACTGCGTCCTGAAGTGGGGGCCGGCAGTCTGGTCGCATTGAAAGATCACATCAACACCATGCCGGGAACGCCGATGGTGGGTCTTAATGATGAACGCTTTGGTGAGCGCTTCTTCTCGCTGGCGAATGCCTACGATGCGGAATACCGCGCACTGTTACAAAAAGTGGCGAAAGAAGAGGGGTTCCCTCTGACGGAGGGCGTGTTCGTCTCGTATCCGGGGCCGAATTTCGAGACTGCGGCGGAAATTCGCATGATGCAAATTATTGGTGGGGATGTTGTTGGTATGTCTGTGGTGCCTGAGGTTATTTCAGCTCGCCATTGCGAACTTAAAGTCGTTGCGGTCTCTGCGATTACCAACATGGCGGAAGGTCTGAGTGACGTGAAGCTTTCTCATGCCCAAACGCTGGCAGCAGCGGAACTCTCAAAGCAAAACTTTATTAATCTTATTTGCGGCTTTCTGCGCAAAATTGCCTGAGTAAAACAACAATAAACGGCCTCACTGAGTGAGGCCATATGATGCGACAAGGAAACGATTATGAGCATCGCTTTGCGCTTAAAGGTAATGTCCTTTTTGCAATATTTTATCTGGGGGAGCTGGCTGGTTACCCTCGGTTCTTACATGATTAATACCCTTCATTTCACCGGCGCTAATGTTGGCATGGTTTACAGTTCCAAAGGGATCGCCGCGATTATTATGCCTGGTATAATGGGGATCATCGCAGACAAATGGCTGCGTGCAGAACGTGCATACATGCTGTGTCACCTGGTGTGTGCGGGCGTACTTTTTTATGCGGCATCCGTAACTGATCCGGATATGATGTTTTGGGTGATGTTAGTCAATGCGATGGCGTTTATGCCGACTATTGCGTTATCGAACAGCGTCTCTTATTCCTGTCTTGCCCAGGCAGGGCTTGACCCGGTGACCGCTTTCCCGCCCATTCGCGTTTTTGGTACGGTGGGGTTCATTGTCGCCATGTGGGCAGTAAGCCTGCTGCATCTGGAATTGAGTAGTCTGCAACTGTATATCGCGTCCGGTGCGTCATTGCTGCTGTCGGCTTATGCGCTGACTTTGCCGAAGATTCCGGTTGCGGAGAAAAAAGCGACTACATCGCTTGCCAGCAAGCTGGGTCTGGATGCCTTCGTGCTGTTTAAAAATCCACGCATGGCTATCTTTTTCCTCTTCGCCATGATGCTGGGTGCGGTGCTGCAAATTACCAACGTTTTTGGCAACCCGTTCCTGCATGATTTCGCCCGTAATCCTGAGTTTGCTGATAGCTTCGTGGTGAAATATCCGTCCATTTTACTGTCAGTTTCACAGATGGCTGAAGTCGGTTTCATTCTGACGATACCGTTCTTTTTGAAGCGTTTCGGTATTAAAACCGTCATGCTGATGAGTATGGTGGCGTGGACGCTGCGCTTTGGCTTCTTTGCCTATGGCGATCCATCACCAACCGGGTTTATTTTGCTGTTGCTGTCGATGATTGTTTACGGTTGTGCATTCGATTTCTTCAATATTTCTGGTTCGGTCTTTGTCGAACAGGAAGTTGATTCCAGCATTCGTGCCAGCGCCCAGGGCCTTTTTATGACGATGGTAAATGGCGTCGGCGCATGGGTTGGCTCGATTCTGAGCGGTATGGCAGTGGATTACTTCTCGGTGGATGGCGTAAAAGATTGGCATACCATTTGGCTGATGTTTGCAGGGTATGCTCTTTTCCTCGCAGTGATATTTTTCTTTGGGTTTAAATATAACCATGACCCTGAAAAGATAACGCATCGTTCAGTTACACATTAAAAGGATTCGCAGCTCTGTTCCTTGGGGCTGCTTTTATGATAAAGGTTAATTAGTGAAAGATATTTTATTTTCTTCTGGCGTTGGTTTTGGCATTGGTGCTTTGTTTACAATCGTGCGATTACCTATTCCTGTTCCAAATGTATTGCCGGGTATATTATCCATCGTGTTTATGTATGTCGGATATCTGGTGGTGAAATACTTTATGCCATGATAATTTAATACGATGTATTTTTTATATGGAGCACTTAATTATGGAACGCGTATATAGAACAGATCTTAAGTTGCTCCGTTATTTTCTTGCCGTAGCGGAAGAGTTGCATTTTGGTCGCGCAGCAGCGCGTTTAAATATGTCTCAGCCTCCGCTCAGTATTCATATTAAAGAGCTGGAAAATCAACTCGGCACGCAGCTTTTTATTCGCCATTCGCGCAGCGTCGTACTGACACACGCGGGCAAAATCTTGATGGAAGAATCGCGTCGATTGCTGGTGAATGCAAATAATATATTGGCTCGGGTTGAACAAATAGGTCGGGGAGAAGCAGGGCGGATTGAACTCGGGGTTGTGGGAACGGCAATGTGGGGACGGATGCGCCCGGTTATGCGGCGATTCCTTAGAGAAAATCCTAACGTTGAAGTTCTGTTTCGCGAAAAGATGCCCGCGATGCAAATGGCCTTGCTGGAACGCCGCGAACTTGATGCCGGGATCTGGCGAATGGCGACAGAACCACCGACTGGTTTTACCAGCTTACGGTTGCATGAATCGGCGTTTCTGGTGGCGATGCCTGAAGAGCATCATCTCTCATCATTTTCCACCGTCCCGCTGGAAGCGCTACGTGACGAGTATTTCGTTACAATGCCGCCCGTGTACACTGACTGGGATTTTTTGCAGCGAGTTTGCCAGCAGGTGGGATTTTCACCGGTTGTTATTCGCGAAGTTAATGAACCGCAAACGGTACTCGCCATGGTCAGTATGGGTATTGGTATCACATTGATAGCGGACAGCTACGCGCAGATGAACTGGCCCGGTGTCATATTCCGTCCGCTCAAAGAACGCATCCCGGCAGACTTATATATTGTTTATGAAACGCAGAAGGTGACGCCCGCGCTGGTTAAACTGCTGGCGGCGTTGGCGCAGTAGATGAGAGGCACGGGAACTGCCGGACATAGTTGGTCTGATAAGCGAAGCGCATCAGGCAATTTCGCAAATTGCAGATAGCAAAAAAGCGCCTTTAGGGCGCTTTTTTACATTGGTGGGTCGTGCAGGATGACTCGCTTCGCTCGCCCTTCGGGCCGTCGCCGCAAGCGGCTCCGTTGTTTCGCTACGCTCAACACCGAACCTGCAGCAGGTTCGAATCATCTATATCGCAGATAGCAAAAAGGCGCCTTTAGGGCGCCTTTTTACATTGGTGGGTCGTGCAGGATTCGAACCTGCGACCAATTGATTAAAAGTCAACTGCTCTACCAACTGAGCTAACGACCCGAAGTGGTGGGTGATGACGGGATCGAACCGCCGACCCCCTCCTTGTAAGGGAGGTGCTCTCCCAGCTGAGCTAATCACCCACTTCGGTACTTCACATTGTTACAAGAAATCTAGCTGGCGAGAAAGTGGTGGGTGATGACGGGATCGAACCGCCGACCCCCTCCTTGTAAGGGAGGTGCTCTCCCAGCTGAGCTAATCAC